>JAACDM010000062.1 GCA_009936795.1 Verrucomicrobiaceae bacterium
ACTACCACTACCTCTCATACGAGCACTTCGCTAAGGGGACCTTCCTGGACGCCATCGTCGAGCCCTGGAATCTTGAAGCCGAAGTTGTTCTCGGGACGTCCAGACGCGTGAAGGAAGGTGTTATGGATAGCATTGACCGTGCGATGGCCTTTGTTGTTGAAATCGGCGTAAGTGAGGCAGCGTCCACCCAGATTCAATCGCGGATGACCACCGATGACCACGTAGGGCCATTCGTCGCACTTGGTGTGGTGTTCGTTGGCGGCATCGCTCAAATAGACGATTAGGGTATTGTCTAACATGGTCCCCTCTCCCTCCGGGATGCTCGCCAATTTCTCAAGCGTGCGAGCGATTAGCTCAAAGTGGAACGTCCGAATCTTCTGCGAGGCTTCGATGGCAACGGGTTCTTTGTTATAGAGGGCATGACCGATGGAATGCTTCTCGAGGCCGACGCCAAGCTTATCGAAGACAATGGAGAAATCCTGATGCCCCACCCCAGAAGCGATGGTGGCGACATTGGTGAGACCGGCAATGAGGGCGGAGGTCGCCATTTCGAAATGACACTCCAGACGATCAACCGGATTGCTAGAGCGGTATTTGTCAGTAATGGGAGTGACTCGACTCTTCACTTGAGGATCCAATTCAGCGATGGCGGAATGACGATGGCCAATCTGTTCATAGGCGGAGAGATAGCGTTCCAACTTGTCTTTCTCAATCGAACCCAGCCGTCTTTGCACTGTTCGGATATCGTCTTTCACGTAATCCAATAGATGCGTTTTGACTGCCAAGTTCTTCTGATCGCCGATGGGGGCAAACATGCGTTTGTAGGCAGTTTGCGGATTGCAGATGGTCGCGATTGGGCTGTTGGCTCCCGAAGCCGAACTATTGAAGACAATATCCAAGTTGGCTCTTTGCGAAATGCCTAACGAGATATTCTTGAAGAGCGTTTCATTCTGACGCCCTAGCTCATAATCGAGCGTGGGCCCAAGGACGTGTTTGCCCTCTCGGGTATTGAAGCAGCCCAGCGCGCCGAAATAGGTCGAGTGTCCACCGCCGCAGATGCGCCCGGAGATCCCCTGCAGAATGAGCATGCGATCGGCGTAGTCCTTGACCGGCTGCAGAACCCTGGGGAGGTGTTCGGCTTTGAAGGTCTCCTCGATCGTTTGCTGCCGCTTGCCGATCGGCTTTAGGCCTAAGTTAGTGGGATGAACCTGCGTAGGAGGGCAACCATTGCCCTCCATGACGAAGAGAAACCGGGTTGGCTGCGCACGGCCATTCACCTCAGCCGACAGTCTACTGAGGAGGGGCTGAATCAGAACGGACCCCGCTGCAGACAAACTCAAGCCACGCAGAAATTCATTTCGGCTGTAGAGCCTGGGAGAGGAAGATTTCTTCATAACATTGGACCTAGTGTTTCTGACGTTGGATAAAGGAATCGGACACGAGAAGTTCCAACACACTCTCTTTCAAGCTGCCATAGTGCTTGTGATAGGTGCCCTCCATGGCTCGCAAAGCTTCCGCATCACCTAAAGTTTCATTGCGACCGCAGAAGAAGCGAAAGACATGCCGTAAGAAGACCTGGTGAACACGTTTCGAGTCGGCCAGACGATGCAGTAGTTCAATCGGATCATTGACCGTCTTGCCCTCCAGCTCACCAGAGGTGACGACGGGCCGATCCAACTCTGTCGTCCGATGCTTTCCGTACAAGTCGTATTGTTCGAATGGTAGTCCCAGTGGATCCATACGCTCATGGCATTTCCAGCATTCCTGTTTGCGAACCACCTGCATCCTCTCTCTCAGAGTCAGCGTCGCATCTTCTGGAAATCTCGCGTCCACTTCTACGGGAGTATCCGGGATCACGCCTCCCAGGAGCTTGGTCTGAATCCAACGCCCACGCTGAATGGCGTGGTTCTTGGTATTATCTGAAAAAGCAATGAACCAAGCGGGATGAGTGAGAACGCCTGCTCGTTTGTTTCCGAAGTTGCGCCAGTCCGCGTACTTCCCCAGATCTTCTTTCTCCAGATTATAACAATCATGATAGAATAGATGTCCGTTTGTCTCATCCTGATGCCATTTCGGAGCAAGTTTGTTATTGAACGCTCCCCGAACGCTCAGTTCGCTCGATGTTAGCAATTCTCTCAGCACGTTCTGGTCACGTGTGATGATTCGCGAGACGAACCTCTCCACATCTTCAATCATCCAACCGGGCCTATAGCGTCGATGATGCTTGTCCTTAAAGACCGAAGCCGCATGACCATACTCGAAGTATTCATCCATGAAACGAAGCATGCGTTGATGCGCTTCTTCGCTTTCCAGGAGAGGCCGAATCAATTCCTTCCGCGCTGACTTGTCTTTGCTCAAGTAGCTTTCGAATTGGCAGGCAATTTCTGGTGTGGGACCGGTACGATTGAGAGCAAAGCCGACGGCGCAGGCATACTCTAATGGTGTTAGAGCTGCGCTATCATTCGATGCAGAATCAGCGTTGCCGATCTCAAAGCGAAAGAGTGATTCAGGTCGAAGGTAAGTCGCCGAGATCATCGTGCGATTGGAAGTTTCAATGTTAGTATTCTCAGCGACGGTCGCCTGAAGGGTGAAAAGCGCTTGTCGTTCGGTCTCGGACGGATTCCGGCTGTAGAGCTTTTCAAATTGCTCATCAAGAAGTGCGCTCCATTGAGCGTCGCCTGGCGGCAAACTGCGGTAGTCGCGCAAGGAACCCGATGTGAGTTGAGCCGCTGCCAGTTCTTCTGCTAGCCCAATCAAGAGCTCCGTTTCGGTCAACCCGAAGTCATGCACGTTCGAAAAGTCTTTAGCGGTGTGGGCCGGACCTTTGTAAGGAAAGGATGGGTGCTTGAGGCCCTTCTGCGGCACCGGAAAAGTGGCGACCGGGACGAACTTGATTACGTCGCTCCCGGCGATGCGATTGACGCGCTCAGAGAAACTTTCCGGACTGTGACGCCAGAGACGTGGCGATGGAGAAGAGGGAGGCAGAGCATCGAGATCCTTTTCAAAGAGCGCTTGATGGTCGACGTAGTTGCCATAGCCAGGGAGCGCTCTCTTATCAATGCTAGTTGCGCCAATTGCTTGGATGGCTTCATCTAAAAACGATAGCATTTCCCCACGCGCCTTAGACGTTGGTTGGGCTTCCCCATCTGGAGGCATTTCCTCAAGATTGAGTTGATCGTAGACGGAGAGTAGCAGATCTTGGTCAATAGGTTCGTTGTCTTGGAGAAAGGGTTTCAGGTTGATCTTGCCCTTCTGCTTTTGGTCATTGTGACAGTCAATGCAATGGGACTGGATGAATTCATGAGCGCCCCCAACGAGCTCTTTGGATTCTTGAGCCGACACCGAGACCGTCCCGATTGTCAGGCTCAACAGTGAGGCGAGAACAGATTTCACAACATTCACCCACTGGCACGGACAGTTGCCTATCATTACTCCACTTCGTGCACATCGTCGAGCACACCTCTTGGGATGCAGACCGTTAGCACAGTCATATCCCCCACTGCTTTGTGCTTCACACCGCGCGGCACATAGACCACGACGCCTTTGTGAACTTCAACTTCTTCGTCGTCGAGTACCAGCTTCCCATCGCCGTCGATGATGTAGTAGATCTCATCTGTTCGCTCGTGGTAATGAAGCTTGGCATCTTGAATCTTAACATGATGGACTTCCGCTGCCGCGAGGTCCTTCTCTTAAATGAGGCAGCGGATGTCTCCACACGTCTCCTTCCAAGGGGCAATGTTTACCGGATCACGCCGCAAAGGTGTGCTTGTATTCGCTACGGCCGTCGTTTCCATGAACCCATTGTAACCAGTCCTTGAGCCACGCCGCAATCATTCTTCGTGCGACGCACTCTCATACAGGGTATCGGTCTATGGGCTGGTGCCGGAGCCATCACAAGATCCTCCTATGGTCAGATCACAGGATCGACGATTCATGACATCAACAACCGTATCGGGTCACCGTATTGAGCACGAGGACTATATACACGGTTCGCTGAGAATTCGGGCAGTGGCTATGACCGAAGTGTGGGATTAAGAATCTTTCAGAAATTGAAAGGCGTAGACGTCTCCTCCGCTGAGCTGAAAACGAAGGCGAATCGGCACGCCTGCAAGGCGACGAAGATCCCTGCGACTCTTCCACCGTACAATCCGTTTGATAGAATCGCCTGAGAGCGGTTCACAATCTTTGAGGGTGAAGCCGTCGATCGGTCGTCCTTCATGATCTTGGACCTCCACCCGCAATTCCCCGTGCTTCTGAGTTGCCCAATTGACCACCAGTTGATCGCCAGATCTACCTCGCGCCGCTAGATCGGTTCATCAAGGAGCGCCTGCGGCGCCGGTGCTACGTGCGTTACATGGACGACTTCGTGGTCTGGGGTGAGACCTCCGCCGAACTACGTGAGGTATGGCGGAAAGTGGAGACCTTCCTTGCAGCAGAACTGAGTCTGGCCCTGAAGTCTAACGTCATGCTGAACCGGACGGACCGCGGCATGGACTTCGTCGGCTACCGAGTCTTTCCCCACGATCTGCGCCTGACCCGACGCGGCAAGCGGCGCTTCGTCTGCAAGTTCCGGCGCTACGAGCGCGAGTCGAAAGAGGGAACGTGGACCGAACTCCAGCTGCAGCAACGCGTGGGAGCCTTGATCGGCTTCACGCTTCCGTGCCGCAGCCGGGGATTTCGGCGCAGCGTGATAAATCGATTTGGGGCGGAGGCCAACGGGCTCCAACCGCGTCATTCGCGGCGGCAGTTGGAACAACAACGAGGACAAAACCCGTTGCGCCAACCGCAACAACAACAACCCGTACAATGCCAACAACAACAACATCGGTTTCCGGGCTGTTCCGGCCCCAGCTCAACCCGGGAGACGGAGATCTCCCCGGCTGCCCCGGCCACCGTCCCGTCCCCGAATGTGATCATTCGAGGCGAAGAAACCAAGCCAAGCTCCGGTGTGAGTAGCGGAGAGCACTCCGCGAAAGCTCCGGGCCTTCCTTTTCCACATCCAAGTCAATCCGACGAGCAAATCCCATGAAACAACAACACTTGACCCTCTCAAAAACCCTAGGCGTCCTTGGAACCCTGCTGCTGCTGGCATGGACCGCCGCCACGAGCGAT
>JAACDM010000063.1 GCA_009936795.1 Verrucomicrobiaceae bacterium
AATCTGATGCCTTCTTCCACCTTGATGGCTGAGCCAGAACAGATGGCGCAGGATGAGCTTCTACTCGGAATTGCCGCCGATGCCGGGCGGCCAACCTTTCGCTCGTATAGTTGGGATGGTGTTGCTGTGTCGTTCGGCTATTTCCAGAGTCTGGCGACGATCAAAAAATCGTTCTCAAATCACGCGTTGGTAAGGCGATGGACCGGCGGCGGAGCCGTTCTTCACGGTGATTGCTATGAGCTTACCTATGCCCTGGCTGTTCCGGCTAGCTGGTCGTTCTCCAAATTACCGGCGAGTGAAACCTACCGTGCGATCCATCAATACGTTGCTCATGCGCTTCAAGCAGTCGGCGTTTCTGGAAGAATGACTCTGGAGGCTGATGGCTCTACCGCACCTGGATTGGCCTGTTTCCAGAATCCCGTGATGGGTGATATCCTTCTTGGCGAGACCGATGCGAAGGTCGCAGGCGCCTCTCAGCGCCGAACACGAGAAGGATTGCTGATCCAGGGCTCTATCAGGTTGCCGCAAGACATTCCAATTGAGTTAGAAATGGCCTTGGCTGAGGCATTGGGGAGTGAGTTGATCCCCGTGCCATCGAGCTCGTCCAGAGAAATCGCGGACCTGGTGGACTCTAAATATGGTCGGAGTGACTGGCTCGCTCGGAAACCGTAATCATTTCCTTAGCGCAATGATGCTTGCCTTGATCGCATCCAGGGTGACGGCATTTGAGACGAACGCATCCCCCAACTCACGTAGGAGGACGAAGCGGATATGGCCTTCTTCGAATTTCTTGTCACGGGAGAGGTAGTCGAGAATGATGTCGTCGGTAATCGACTCTGGGATGGCCGTGGGCAGATGAAAAGCTTCTAGCAAAGATACGATCGTTGCCTTGCCCATGTCATCGAGATCGCTAAACACGCACGAAAGACGGGCAGCAGCAATGAGACCAAGGCTGATGGCCTCTCCGTGGAGCAACTGGCCGTAGCCTGCCGCTGCTTCGATGCCGTGGCCAATGGTGTGGCCAAAGTTGAGCAGGGCACGAGTGCCCGTGGTTTCATATTCGTCCTCGACCACGACCTTCGATTTGATGGCAATGTTGCGTGCCATAAGCTCAGGCAAATTTGCGTGCCGGTCTTTCAAGACGGCTTCGATCATCGGGACCATGTCCGCGTCGCGGATAGCCGCGTGTTTAATAACCTCGGCAAAGCCTTCGCGGAATTCGCGTTCTGGCAGGCTGTCGAGGGTCTCGGTGTCTGCCAGAACAAGGCGCGGCTGGTGAAAGACGCCGATGAGGTTCTTGCCCTCGGGCATGTTCACGCCCGTCTTGCCGCCAACGGAGCTATCCACTTGAGAAACGATCGTGGTGGGAATCTGAACGTAGGGAACACCGCGGTAGAAGGTGCCGGCGACAAACCCGGCGAGATCACCGATGACACCACCACCTAACGCAACGACGAAGGCGTGTCGATCGCAGCCGTGCTCAATCATTTGCCGACAGAGGCTCTCTGCCTGTGAAAGGGATTTGGAGGCTTCCCCTGCGGGCACCGTTAGAAGCGTTGCCTTGTAACCTGCGGTATCGAGACTTGTGAGCGCTCGTTTTCCATAAAGAGGACCGACGGTACTATCGGTGATGACGACGCACCGTTTGCGGAGCCCGAGGGGCGCGAGCTTGTCACCGAGCAGATCTAGCAAGCCTGGGCCGACATGCGCTTGGTAAGCACGGTCGCCTAACGGTACGTCTACGATAATGGGAGTCGTCGTCGCCATCATGTCTGCTCTCGCACAGGGGGAGGGGAGTCAAGCGAGAATGCGTAGCTCGACCTTCCAAAGTCGCGAGCGTGGGTTCGCTTGGCGAGGTTGAGGCGACATTGGAAGGTCACCCTTCGTAGCTCAGAGCCCTTCGAGAGCCTTCTCCAAGCGCTTCTCTGAAACTTTGGCAGCTGTGCCGATTTCTGGAGCGAAGACTGCCACTCGGAACTCTTGGAGTTGCCAACCGAAAGCCCGTAAGGCCATGGGTGTTTCCAGTGGCTTGGAATCCCAATCTGTCAGGCGTTCGCGATAGGCACGCTCGAAGGGCAGGATGCGCTCTAGTTTTTGCAGGTCTTTGTTAGGTGGAGCGCTAAGCATGCGCGTCATGCGGGCTCCCATGGCTTTGAAATAGCGGGGATACTGTTTCAGACGAGGCGCCCATCCTCGAAGGAGGAATCCTGGGGTGAAGAGGTCCTCTAGTTGGCGGTCGATATCCAGAATGCTTTCGGAGTAGAGGCCACTGCGCTGGTCCTCGACCTGTTGACTAACGTTTTGATAATGCTCGATGACTAAACCCACGATCTTGGCCACCGCTTGGGCGTGATCGAAGAGTTCACCGCGGAGCGGAATGACGCGCTCGTCGAACGATTCTGCATCGCGGATCTTTGGCGCGTTGGTTTCCGTGCCGCCAAGTGCGGTGTCGATGGTCAGCGCGACCAGATGCGCCAAGTTGTGTTTCCCCGCGCGCCCCAGGAAAGGCAGGAGGCTCTTGGAAAGGGCATCCAGTGGAAAGGGGTTGCGTACGTGATTGACCTGATCTTTAAGGCGTAGCTCAGCCAGCCGAACCAGGCCTAACCGATGCGCTGTTTGTGCAGAATCGTTGTCTGAGAAACAACGAACGCCCACCGTCTTGCCTTCATCGACCAATGCTGGATAACCCGGTGTCTGTTGAATAGTGACTTCGCTTGGAAGCTTGTCCTTTGGGAAATGTTTGAGGCCGCGTTGCTCCCACGTAGAGCTTTGTTCGTCGAACCACTCAGCAAGCTTGGTTTCCAGGCGCTGGCGCAAGGCGGCCAAGTCTTGGCCTGAGGCGACTTCCTTGCCGTCGTCATCGCCCACCCAGTAGCTGGGCTTTAAGTGCGGCGGAAGCGCTTCAAGATTAAAGTTTGTCGGCTCAATGATCCGTCCAAGATCGCGTGTGAGGTAGAGAGAAAGCGTGTCTATCAGGTCACCGGAGGGCGTTGTCGACGAGACAAAGGCTTCGGCACGCTTCTCGTGCGGCTGGCAGGCAATGCGCAGCTCTTTAGGCAAGCCTTTGAGTAGCAGATGGACCTTCTCTTTGAGGAAACCCATTACCAACCACTCGCCCAGCCAGTCTGGCAGATCGCGCAGGTAACTTAGACTACAACCAAACGTGAGGCCATCTTGTGGCTCCCCTGGTTCGAGTTGGTAGTAAACGGGATAGGAGAACTCGCCATGAATGACTTCGTCAGGATAGTCATCCTCTGCAAAGGGATGGAGTTGAGGGTAGCAAATCGCTTCCTCGGTGAAGCAAAGAATGTCAGGATTCTCAGCCTCGGCTTTCTCTCGCCATTTCTCGAAAGCTTTGCTCGTGCAAACCTGGTTTGGAATGACGTCGTCGAAGAATTCATAGATGGCAGCCTGGCAGAGCAATGATTCAGGTTTGCGTAGCTTGGTCTCGCGCATCTTGACCGCAGCTACGGTGTCGGCATTACGTTCTCGGAAGCTTCAGCGAGTGCGGAGGTCTCCAGTGACGAGCGCCTCGGCAATGAAGGTCTTGCGCGCTTCCACTGGATGAATGCGTGCCAGGTGAACTCGACGATCTGCGAGGATGCGCAGCCCCACACAACTGACATGCTCTTTCGCGTAGACGGCGCCTTGCTTGGAATCCCATTGTGGATGGGAGTAGGTGTAGCGACAAAGGTGAGGCACGGCATTCTCTAACCACTCGGGTTCGATCGCGGCCACCTGCCTAGCAAAGAGGCGAGAAGTTTCCACGAGTTCGAATCCTAGCAGCCACTCAGGAAGCTTCTTGGCTTTGGAAAGGCCTGAGGCCGGGAAGATCATGAATTGCTGGGCCGTGCCACTCTTGTACTCTCGACGCTCTTCTTTGGCGGCGGCTCCGCGCGGGATGCCCGCCAGCAGGCTCTCATGGATCGGTAAGTAGTCGCCTTCCGTCGGTGGCTTCGACTTGTAGGGCAGCTTGCCGGACTTCATGAGCCCCGCAATTTCTCGCGCCACGCCTAGCCATTCCATGACACGGCGATAGTTTAGGAAACTCTTCCCACAGAAGCGGCGGAGCTGATTCTTACGTGACTGGCCACGGTCATCCAGATGCTCACAAAGAGCTCGCCACAGATGCAGGCGCGCCATGAAATCAGATTTGGGGTCTTGCCAGCCTTTGTGCGCAGCGTCAGCGATTTCGCGTTTCTCTCGTGGCCGCTCCTGGGGATCTTGCGTCGCCAAACCCGAGACGATCACGAGCATCCAGGGGAAAATGACATCGTGATGGTCTCGAGCATGAATGAGCATCTTGGAGAGGCAGGGATCGATGGGGAGTCGCGCCATTTCTCGACCAATGTCCGTCAAGTGCTTGTCGTCGTCGAGAGCGCCTAGTTCTTGCAGTTGCTTGTAGCCTTCGGATACAAGCCTTCGTTGTGGCGGATCAATGAACGGAAAGTCTTCGATTGGTGGCAACCGCAGGCTCTTCATCTGCAGGATCACGCCTGCCAAGGATGTGCGGCGTATCTCTGGGTCGGTGAATCCCGTGCGCCTTTCAAAATCGTCTTCATCGTAGAGCCTGACGCAAACCCCATTCGATACGCGGCCGCACCGACCGCGCCGTTGCCTCGCGCTCGCCTTCGAGATGCGCTCAGTCAGGAGGCGTTGAATGTGTGTGCGCGCGTCATAGCGATTGATACGTGCCAAGCCACTATCAATGACATAGACAATGCCGGGGATCGTGATTGATGTCTCGGCAACGTTCGTTGCCAGAACGATCCGTTGCTGTCCAGGGCTCGATTTAAAGACGCCTTGCTGATCTTTCAGGCTCAGGCGGGCATAAAGCGGTAGGATCTGAGTCTTTGGAAACTGTTGTCCGGTGAGCAAGTCCGCCGTTTCCTGAATTTCCCGCTCTCCCGGCAGAAAGACGAGGATATCCCCCTGGCGATCCGTTTCGCGAATGGACTCGACGCCTCGCGTCACATGGGAAGCCAGATCCTCCCGACTGCTCTCCGCTGGAAGGTAAGTATCCTCCACCGGAAAGGTGCGCCCTTCGATCTCGATGATGGGCGCATCGCGAAAGAACTTGGAAAAGCGCTCCACGTCCAGGGTGGCCGAACTGATGATCACCTTGAGATCGCGTCGACGCTCTAGCAGGTTATGCAAATAGCCCAAGGTGAAATCGATGTTCAGAGTCCGTTCATGGGCCTCATCCACGATGATGGCATCATACTTGCGCAGCTGGCGGTCGCCTCGCGTTTCTGCTAGGAGAATGCCGTCTGTCATGAATTTGATCCGCGTCGTCTCGCTCGTCTGATCGAGAAAGCGAACCTGCACCCCTACGAGTTCTCCCAGTTTACAGCGGCATTCCTCGGCGACCCGTTTCGCCAGAGAAACGGCGGCGACCCGGCGGGGCTGGGTACAACCAATGAGGCCTTTCCCTTGGAGCGCTTCATGACACATCTGCGGGAGCTGTGTGGTCTTGCCAGACCCGGTGTCACCAGAAACGACCACGATCTGATGGCGCCGGATTGCCTCCGCGATGGCGTCACGTTTCTCATGGATTGGTAGCTTGGGTGTCGGTGCAGGCATCGATGGCAGAGCGTTGCAGGCGCGAATGAACATCAACTAGAAGATTTCGCCACTCTCCTTTTGATACGTCTGGTTAGACTGGTTACAGAAAGGCGTGCCCGAAGAGAAACGTCCCAAACATGTCCAGATCTACACCGATGGATCGTCCAAAGGAAATCCAGGTCCAGGTGGCTATGGCACCGTATTGGTCTTTGGTAAGTTTCGTAAAGAGATGTCACAGGGATACGCCTGCACAACGAACAACCGCATGGAACTCATGGCCGTCATTGCGGGACTGGAAGCCCTTTTCGAGACTTGCGAAGCCACGGTGATTTCAGACTCCAAGTACGTCGTTCAAGCCTTCCAAGACAAGTGGATCGTGGGCTGGAGGAAACGTGGCTGGAAAACGGCCAAAAAGGAACCTGTGAAAAACAAAGACCTCTGGCTTCGTCTGGACGCCCTCGCCAGTAAACACACGGTTCACTGGAAATGGGTCAAAGGCCACGCGGGCCACACCGAGAACGAACGCTGCGACTGGCTCGCCACGACGGCAGCCGATGGAAAGAATCTTCCGCCCGACGAAGGATTTGAGTCAGCCGGATAAGATTCTTGTCCGATTCCTCTTCTCAGGCTGCCGCATTCCATATGGGCCTGCTATTTCATCGAATCTAGCGCTTCGATTAACTCGTTGGGGGTGACCCTTACGCGCCAGTTGTCCGTGAGATTGCTCCAGGCGAGCTGGCCTTGGGTGTTGAGTATGAAGACGGCAGGGCGGGCGATGTCTTTGCCCATCATGCCTTCTTGGTGACGGACGCCAAACGCGTCGATGACTTGGAAATCAGGGTCTGAGAGGATGGGAAAGGAGAGGCCGAGTTTGGTGACGATCTTGGCGCTGTCTTCAGGAGGATCGATGCTGATGGCGAGGATTTCCGTGTTACGGGCGGCAAATTCGGATTGAGTGGACTGCAAACCTTGCAGGTCTGATAGACAGAAAGGTCACCAGTAGCCTCGGTAGAACGAAATGATGAGATTCTTGCCTCGGTAGTCAGCCAGGCTGACGTCATTGCCTTGATGATCATTAAGCGTGAAGGCTTTCGGTTGCTGCTCGAGGGCGAGTCTGTTGCTGGACTTGGGTAATTGATAGGAGTAAGAGAAGACGTAGAAACAGAAGAGGGCAACGATTAGAATACTCCCAGTCAGAAGCAGTGAACTGAAGATGCGTGCGCGGGTCAGGCGGGCTTTGCGGTTCCGCCAGCGGTACTTCCATGCCATCCATAGGCCGATAAGCATGATGGGGAAATGTACCCATGGGAAGTCGCGCGTGAGCGGGTACTTTGCAAACACCATGAAGTAGCTGAGAAAGCCGAGCAGGACGATGGGCAAGCCGAGCTTGCTCCAATCAAAGCGTGATTTGGGAGAGGGAGTGGGGGGGGCAGAGTTTGTCATGGCCGACTGAGCAAGGGCGTCCTATTGGTGGAAGGACCTTAAAGGACCTACGCTGACTTCACAATGACAGACAAGATAGACATCGCCGTTCGAGTGATTCCCAATGCGTCAGCAACGCGTTGTGAGTCGCGTGATCATGAAGGCGTTTACAAGATCCGTGTAGAGGCGGTGCCGGAGAAGGGACAGGCGAACAAAGCGCTTGTTCGTTTTCTGGCAAAGCAGCTTGGGGTGGGACGCAACTCCGTGGAACTGCTTTCTGGTGAGACCGGACGGCATAAACGTCTAGGAATTCACGGGCTCATTGACAAAGAGGTCCAGGCCCGCCTTCTCAATTGATTTCTGGCGCGGGGCTAGTTTGGGAGCTCCGCAATCATCTCCCGGGCATGGCGCATGAGGATCTCGCCGGTTTGCTCGCCGAGAGATGTCCGGGTGATGTAGTCGTAGCGCTTGAAGCTTGCCCAATCGACTTCGCTGAGAATGTAACCAAACGCATCATTGGTCAGGCCGAACAGGAGCTGGTGGTCTCCACCCAATTTGCGTTTTAGATAGTATCCGATATTTGGCAGAGCCTCGCCCGGGATGGTGAGGATGCGGGCATCGCCCAGTTCGAGGAGATTCACCTGAGTCGTCACGCTGCCGTCCTCTGCGATAGGATGTTTTAGTGGCGATACCTGAATGACCTGGCGTAGCATCGGTGAGTCTATGGGGAAGCGAACACGACGGGTGTGACATTGTAGTTTCGGGTCCTTCTGAATGGGAGCCTCGTTCACGATCCGTAGGGCTTCACGACCTAACAAATCTCCGATTCGCTGACATTCCTCCCATGTCTGGACATGCTTGCCATCTGGTCTACGTACGTCTGCGGTAACCATGCCGCCCAGTGCACCATTCATGAACATGGCCATACCATTCGTTTCGGTCTCAATGCGATCCCATAAGGGGCCGATCAAGTCTGGACTCACCACTCCTTGCTTGGGACCCAGTACTTCCGGATGGATGGCGTAATTCACGAGGGTGCCAATCACGCGATCATCGTCGCCTAGCGCCTGAATCACGCTACAGCGTGGATCATAGAGTTCGTCTGCGTAGTAGTTGAAGGCGATCCTTCCCTTTGCCTCTCCCGTTGCGATTTTGAGGCGAGCCGGAGCCAGCGTATCGACGGCCTCTTGCAGAGCCTTCGCGGTGAGTGTGCAAACGCGGTCAATGTAATCCAAATCACACCCTGCCTTACCGTCTTCTCCAGGAAACCCATAGCAGTCTGGAGCGCTATGGGTGTGACTGGCCCCAATCAGGATGTGATTCGCTGGAATGTCAGTCACTTGAGCCCGCACCCGGTCACCGAGTACCGAGGGGAAGCCCAAGAAATCGACAGCGATGAAAGCCACGTGCGTTTCCCCACGTTCGATCACCATAGCTCGCGCGTAGAGGTCGCCTAACTTCTTCGTTGCAGGTCGCCCTGGGCCGAGGCCTCCGGAAACTGGCAACAGAGGATCAGGAGTCACCACGCGTTTACCCACACCCACTCGAATCTGTGCAGGAGATGGCAGAATGGCGACAATGATAAGGAAGAGAATGAGGTGAGTCATCACATAGTACTCTCTACTGGAAGGAGGTGAATACCAAGTATAGACCCGACTTCGGTCTGGTTTACTCTCAGTATGGTCATGGATGGCATGATAGGGTATTCTCCCGGGAACTCACCACTCCCATGATCACCTACAGTATTCGGTCCGGCGATACTCTGTCGCGCGTTGCACGCCAGCATGGCGTTCGCGTGCGGGATATTCTTCGGCATAATCCACAGATCACTGATCCCAATCGACTCTTTATTGGACAGGTTATTCAAATTCCCGTCAACAAGCCTGCAGCGCATCCGGTCAACGCGAATTGGTTTGCTCAGCATGGGCCGCCGTGTTTGTCTTTCTTACAGGGGTGAGCGCCTGTCTCTATGGTGCTAAAGGATGCTCGTGTCTGGAGCTGAGTAGCTACTTGGTCACGCGAGGGTGCCGCTCTTCTTCTACCTCCTTCACTTCCCAATCGTTCGCCTCACTGGCACCCTGAAGAACCAATTGCTCTACGGACAGAACATTGATCTCTTCACGCAAGGCCAAGCCAGGCCTGATGGCTACACGCCAACGTTGTGGCTCGTCTATCTCGCTTGGGCAGGACTGATCCTCCTCTGCTTCTACCCCGCTTGCCGAAGGTATAGCTGTTTCAAGCGGGACCATCCCAATTCGTGGTGGGCCTGCTATCTTTGAACTCGTCCTCGACTACTTGGTGCCTAACTGAAACAGGGCGGTTTCGGGAATCGTCGATCTGGTGCCATCGACCGCCCATGCCAAGCTTAGTTTAGGACGGGATTCTCCTGCGGTTACCCAAATGGTTAAAGGATGGAGCCCAGCCTCAAGCCGAAGCGTAGTATGCCGTTCGTCTTTGCTAGCATAGCTATAGTCGGCGTCAATCAAAAGAGCGTCGTGCAGTTTGATGACAGCCTTTCCCTGGGTGCTGAGGTGGAACGTATATTCACCTGCAGTCGGCACCTTGAGGTAGGCGTGAGCAACAGACGTCGCTTTGATAGGAAGTTCTGTTCCAATCTTGGATGCCGATCGCGTGCTATCTGCTTTCTCACTGGTTAGGTTCGGAACCCAAGGGAACTCACCTTCATGAATCTTCCAGGTGAGGCCAGGAACGATTGCCGTTTCCGAGACGGCCGGAATGGGGAGATTGTCGTAGGGCCGAGGCGCAGAACGGTTAGTGCGCCGGATTTGGAGGACTCGTTCTTTCATCTTAGCGTTGAGGGCAGTAAAGGAGGCACTGGTGCCTGCCAGATTGTTGCGTTCGCCTGGATCGCTATTGACTTCGTAGATCTCGAAATCTTGGGAGGGGTCTTGAATATTTGCGCGGACCCCTTTGTAGCCATCTAGGAAGAGGACCTGCATCTGGCCTCGTTTGCGTTTGCGGCGTTCACGAGCGTAGTCCTTGTAGTCGGGCGTTCTGCCGCCGTTCTTGTATTCCACGTAAACGGTGGAGTCTTGCGGGGTGCCTTTGCCAGTGAGTTGTGGCAAGAGGGACACGCCATCGGAGAGCGCCGGAACGGGAACGCCGGCGGCACTGGCAAACGTTGCCAGCCAATCGTGAAACTGTGAGGGATGTTTGTCTTCACGACCTGCTGGGAATGCGCTGGGCCACCAGGCCAGGGTGGGGACGCGAATGCCGCCTTCCCAGGCATCGCGTTTCATGCCGTCCATGGGGCCGTAAGATTGGAAGGAGGTTGGGCGGTAGTCTCGTTTGGCAATGTAGCTTTCGCTGTGCGGCCCATTGTCGCTCGTGAAGACGACAAGGGTATTCTCGGCAATGTCGAGGTCGCGTAGGAGTTGGAGAATGTCGCCCACGGCGTTGTCTATACGTCTGACCATCGAGGCGAAACGCTGCTCGACATCGGACCAGCTTTGGTCGCGATAATCAGGGTGAATGTAAGAGTCGATTTCTCCGTTTGCGGTGTTGATCATTTGGCCGGGTTTTCCAAGCCATTGCAGTCCGCCTTTCGATCCTTTGCCATTCGGGTAAGGGCCTGTGGCTGTTTGCAGCGCCGCGTGAGGCGTGTCGTGCGCGAGGTACATGAAGAAGGGTTGATCGGGCGATGTCTCATGGTGTTTGGAGATCCATTGCTTGGCAAACGCTGTGAACAAGTCGGTCGTGTAGCATTTGTCCAGTTGATCTGAAATCTCTTCGTTGTTATGCCAGAGTTCTTGCGGAGAACGGTGGCCTTCACTGTTCCCGATGGGCCAGTCGTTGGCCGGATAGTGCTGATGACCATCGCGGTGCCGGACATATCCAAAGAATTCGTCGAAGCCTCGCTTTGTCGGGTAGGCGGGCCACGCCATCGGATCTTTGGGAGACTCTTTCAGTATCCCTTGGAGACCGTACTTGCCTACGAGCACGTTGCGATAATTGGCCGCCTTCAGCACCGAGGCCAAGGTGTGGTTGTCTGCTAGGGCCTTATCAAACTGATTGTCGCGGACATTGGCATGACCTTGATGCAACCCACTCAGTAGTGAGCTCCGCGAAGGGGCACACACGGGTGCAGGACAATAGTGCCGCAACATACGAACTCCTTCCCGAGCCATGCGATCGAGTTCGGGAGTTTGATGCTTCTTGCCCTTCTTCGTGTTCTGAAAGTTGAGACCTAGATCGCCCCAACCGAGGTCATCGACAAAGACGAAGAGGATGTTAGGGCGCTTCGGGGCGTCGTTCTCCACGGCTAAGCATGAAGAAAGCGAAAGTAGTGCGAGAACGACGGTGAAACAGCAATGGCGTATCATAGGACCCCAGCATTCTGGGGAGCGCTCTTCTAGTCTTCAAGCTCTTACCTGGAAGACCTGACCTAAATGGGGAGATCGTAGGCGCGGCCATCGCGTTTCTCGTAGTAGTGGACGAAGGCACGGTTAACGACGGCGTAGCCACCGGGTGTCGGGTAGTTGCCGTCAAAGTACCAGGCACCGGCATTCTTCGGAAGGGCTTTGCGCATGTTCTCGATGGTCTGGAACATGACTTGGACCTCGCCGTGCCAGGGAGTACCTTGCGGTTTCACGATCTGGCTGACTTGCTCAGAGATGTCTTCATCGGTGAACGGCGCGTAGATCTTCTGCACGGCGTTCTTCATTTCGCCTATAGGCTTCTTCAATTCGTTCAAGCAGTCTTCGTAGACTTCTTGAACCAGGGCGTACTCGCTGCGCGCTTTGAGAAGATTGATTGCGGCTTGGAAGGCGATGAATTTGCCAAGTTCTGACATATCGATGCCGTAACAGTCTGGGTAACGGATCTGTGGGGCGGTCGAGACGATGATGATCTTCTTGGGATTCGTGCGCGAAAGGATCTTGAGAATGGACTTCTTCAAGGTAGTGCCGCGGACGATCGAGTCATCGATAACGACAAGGTTGTCTCGTGGTTGCACAACGCCGTAGGTGATGTCGTAGACGTGAGAGACCAATCGATTGCGACCGGCTTCTTGGCTGATGAACGTGCGCAGCTTGATGTCCTTCTGCGCAATCTTCTCATCACGTGGCCAGTTGCGCAGGATGAGATCATCGATCATCTCCTCGTCCATCGTGCCGTTCTTCATGGCGCAAAGGAGGCTATCCTTGACCTCATTTCTCCGATGTTTACGCAGGCCTTCCATCATGCCGTAGTAGGCAACCTCAGCGGTGTTGGGAACGAAGCTGAGAACAGTGTGCTCGAGGTTGTTGTTGATCGATCTGAGGATTTGAGGAACGAGCGCTTCGCCCAGAGCCTTGCGCTCGCGGTAGATCTCCGGGTCATTTCCGCGTGAGAAATAGATTCTCTCGAAGGAACACGGTTTGTGTTCGCGACCGGGACAGAACTCGTTAAACGTGATCTCGCCTGACGCTTTTACGACAGCAACGTGACCAGGAGGGAGCTCGTTGACTTCGTCTTGTTCGGCGTCAAAGGCCGTCATCAAGGCCACACGTTCGGAGGCGAAGGCAATGAGCTCGTCTGAGCAGTAGAAGTAGCAGGGGCGAATGCCGTGGGGATCACGCAATACGAAGCCATCACCATTGCCGATGGCACCAACGATACAGTAACCGCCGTCCCAGGCTTCTCCGGATACTTTGATCAGACCTGGAATGTCGATGCGCTTGCTGATCTCATGGGGGATTTCTCGCCCCTTCATGCCAGCGTCGCGTAACCCGCGGTAGAGATCGGTGTGTTGCTCGTCGAGATGGAAACCGATTTCTTCAAGGACCGTTTGCGTGTCCGTGCCGTAGACAGGGTGCTGTCCGCGATCGATGAGGCCTTCGACCAACTGGGCTGAGTTGGTCATGTTGAAGTTGCCACAGACCATCAACGTCTTTGTGGGGTAATTGCTTCGACGGATGAAAGGATGACAGGAGCCCTCATTGAAGAGGCCGGAGGTACCATAGCGCAGGTGTCCAATCAGAAGCTCACCGCCAAAGTCGAAATGTTTCTTGATACTGTTAGGATCTTTCGGATTGACGATACCTTTCCCACAAAGTTCTTCAAAACGGGCGAACTCTTCGTTGACGACGAGAGACAGGGAGACTTTGTGCGTCGACCGTCGACGGAACATGTAGGACTGGCCGAGAGGCATGTCCATCTTCTGACAACCGATCCCGACGCCATCTTGGCCGCGGTTGTGCTGTTTCTCCATGAGCAGGAACAGTTTTTGAAACCCATAGAGTGCCCGGCCGTATTTGTCATGGAAGTAGTTCAGCGGCTTCAAAAGCCGAATGAACGCTAGGCCGCACTCATGTGTTAGTTTGTCGCTCATAGACGCGAGTGGCTAAGGTAGCACGGGCATTCTGCCCGTGGACTCTGGCAGGATGCCGGAGCTACATTAATCTTTGCGTGAGGATTCACTTACTTAGAAGAGGCGATTTCTACATGAAACGAGCCATCGGTGATTTCACCTAACACTTGGCTACGTGGCATGGTGTTGATGGCGGCCTTCGCGTCTTCTGGAGAAACAAGGACGACCCAGCCGAAGCCCATGTTGAAGGTGCGGATGGCTTCGTCGTCTTCGATGTGATGCAAGATCTTCTGGGCCGAGCTATTCTCCCAAGTCGGCAGTTTAATCTGAGCCCCTTTGCCATCTAACAACCGTTCCAGATTCTCTGGGAAACCACCGCCGGTGATGTGGGCCATGGCGCGGGCTTTGATGCCTGCGGCTTTCAAGGCGTCGCACTCTTTATGATAGAGCCGTGTGGGAGCGAGGAGCTCTTTCCACTCGTCGTCGGACAGTTCGATCGCTTGGGTGTCGAGGACGCGACGAACCAAGCTCCAGCCATTGGCGTGGAAGCTATCAGAAGCACAGCCGATGACGACATCCCCAACGGATACGGTGCTAGGGTCAATGAGGTCTTTCTTTTCTGCGGCACCGATACAGAAGCCGGAAAGCTCGATCATGTCGTCTTCGACCATGTCTGGCATTTCGGCTGTTTCGCCACCTGCGAGGATGCAGCCGCAGGCTTCGAGGTGATCCACCATGCCAGCGATGACGCGTTTGATCTTGGTCTTGTCGATCTTGCCCACGCCGACGTAGTCGAGGAACATGATCGGATCGGCGCCAGCGGTGAGGACGTCGTTCACGTTCATGGCGACGAGATCCTTGCCCGCAATTTCGAGTTCATCTCGCTCGAGCAGGACCTTGAGCTTGGTGCCAACGCCGTCGCATCCGGTGAAGATGACCGGTTCGCTGTAGCTGCCGAGATCAAAGCCCGCAGCGAAGAGGCCAAAGCTTTGGAAGAGCTGACGTTTAGCTTCCGTCCGCATGCGGAGTTCGCCAATGTCTCCCACGAGGGCGGCTGCTTTCTCAATGTCGACGCCAGCTTCTTTGTAAGTGAGAGGAGTGCTCATATGCGTTTGGTTAGGCCGTGACCGTTTGGTAGATCGATTGGAAGAGGTAGTAGCCCCAGCCATGTTCGGCTTGTTGCCAGTCGCGATCATAATGTTGCTCGCGATAAATGAACCGCTCGGGGTGTGGCATGAGGCCTAGCACACGACGCTGAGTGTCTTGCAGACTGGCGATTTGCTGGTAGGAGCCGTTCACATCTTCACCATAGGTAAGCGCGGCCAGGCCATCCTTCATGTAAGTTTCTGCGTCAGCAGGGTCTTTCGTGACGAGTCGACCTTCACCATGGGCGATGGGCAGTTCGAAACCTTCAGGAAGGGTGTGGAGGAAGGGGGAGTCGCTGACTTTTTTCTCCAAGGGCACCCATTTGCAGACAAAGCGTTCACTGACATTGTCTACCAAGCTGCCGGGAGGCAGGATTCCCAAACGCATGAGGGTTTGGAAGCCATTGCAAATGCCTAACAAATGGCCGCCTTTGTCACGGAATGTCGTGAGCGTATCTCCGAGGCGTCGCTCGATCTCGAGTTGAGCGAAACGAGCAGCCATGACGTAGTCGCCGTAGCTGAAGCCGCCGGAAAGCACGCCGAGCTGGGTGTCGGCAAAGTCCTCCACGGTCACGCGAGTGATGGGCACAGTCCGTGTTTCGAAACCGACTTCGCGCAGCGCCCGAGCCGTTTCCTCATCGGCGTTCGTCCCGGGAAACTTTAGTAGTAGGGCGTTAGGCCGTGTTGCCATCGTTCTTTAAGTGACGTTAGGTCTTCCTCTATCTGGTCAGCGATCACGAGTTTCTTGTGTGCTGAAGTGGTCTTGCCAATTTGTTGAGCATCTTCGCCAAAGAGCGCTTTGAAATCATCGACTTCGGTGGATTCGACTTCCACAACGATGCATCCCGGCGTTTCCGCGAAGAGCTGTTCTTTGCTGAAGAAAGTGTCAATTTCCAGACCGACTTTCATGGAGAACGCCATCTCGGCGATGGCGGTGATGAGGCCGCCTTCACTCACATCGTGGGCTGCGGCGACGAGGCCTTGCTGCAGAGCGTTGTAGAGGTTCTCGTAACGGGCAAGGTTTGCCTCAAGGTCGCATTTAGGGACGCGGGCATCGGTGATTCCAGAGACGCGAGCGGCGACGCTGCCACCGAGTTCGGTGTCCATCTTGCCGATCACGAAGAGGGCGCTGCCATCGTGACGCAGGCTGCTGCCAACGACCTGCTTGCGGTCATCGATGATACCGAGGCCGCTGATGACCAAGGTGACAGGTACCGAGATGGGTCCGTCTTCGGTTTCAAAGAAGTTGTAGAATGAGTCTTTGCCGGAAACGAATGGCGCTTGGTAGAAGGTGGCGGCTTCAGCCATGCCCTTGGTCGTTTCGACGAGGCAACCGAGTTCCGTTTCATCGTCCGGATTGCCCATGCAGAAATTGTCTAACAGAGCAAGACGCTTGGGATCGGCACCGCAGATGACGAGTTGGCGAACACACTCATCGACACAGGCGAGGCCCATTTCGTAAGGCGCGGTCTTGCCCCATTCGGGCAGGAGTGAGAGGGCCATGGACATCATGGGCTTGCTGCCGTCGATATGTATGACAGAGCCATCTTGAGGGGCATCGCCAGTGGCACCACCTAGTGGCTTTAGAAAGGTATTGCCTTGGACCTCGTGATCGTATTCGCGGATGATGGGCTCACGAGAAACCACGGCAAAGTCGCCGAGTACCTTCTTGAACAAGTCGGCTGTGCTGCCCTCTAAAGAGACATCATCGCGGAAAGATGGAGTGGTCCATTTGGAGTGGCGGGTTTGGCGCGGCGCCTCATGGAGCTTGCTGCAGTCAAGCTCGACGACGAGTTCGCCCTCATGCCAGACTTTGAGGATGCCACTGCCATCGGCGTGACCGAGGACAACGGCTTCAGTCTCATAGGTGTCGGCGAGTTCTTTCAGTTTGGGGAGATGTTTCTCATCGACCGCCAGAACCATGCGTTCCTGGCTTTCTGACAGGAAAATCTCCCAGCTCACGAGGCCAGGCTCTTTTAGCGGCGCATTCTCAAGGTAGAGTTCGCCGCCCGTGACGCTGAGCATCTCGCCGGCGGCGCTGGAAAATCCACCGGCACCGCAGTCGGTGATAAATCCGATCAGCCCGCGATCCCTTGCTTCTAACACAAAGTCGCAGGCTTTCTTCTCTTCGATTGGATTGCCGATTTGGACTGCTTGCTGATCTTCCTCATGGGAATCCGTGGTCAGGCTTGCTGAGGAGAAGGTCGCTCCGTGCAGACCATCTTTGCCGGTGCGTCCGCCGACCGCGACGATCTTATGTCCGGGAAGGACCTCTTTCTCGATATCGCCGATAGGAATGGTCCCGGCGGTCCCGCAGAAGACAAGTGGATTATAAATGTAAGCGGGATCGAATTGGATCGCACCGCTCACGGTCGGAATGCCCATGCGGTTGCCGTAATCGCGCACGCCACGGACGACGCCGCGCATGATGCCTAACGGATGGAGCACATCATCGGCTTTGATATCTTCCGACTTGGTGTTTAGACTCCCAAAACAGAACACATCGAGCGAAGCCACCGGTTTGGCCCCTTTGCCAGCGCCGAGGATATCGCGAATGACGCCGCCCAAGCCTGTGTTCGCCCCCGCGTAGGGCTCAATGGCTGATGGGTGATTGTGGGTTTCTACCTTCAGGCAGACGGCTACCTTGTCGTCGAGTCTGACAAAGCCTGCATTGTCAACAAAGGCACCGAGAATGAAATCTGGCTTATTCTTCCAAATGCCTTCGGTGACTTCCTTGATGTGCGTTTTGAAGAGGCCATCAACCGTCTCTTTCACGCCGTCGACTTCGTGCTGAATCAGTGCACCGAAGATGCGGTGCTTGCAGTGCTCACTCCAGGTCTGGGCAATGACTTCAAGCTCGACGTCAGTCGGTTCGCGGTTGGCTTCGTTGAAATACTTCTGAACCTCGATCATGTCCTCGCGCGAAAGCGAGAGTTTCATGTCGTTGCTCAGGCGTTCCAGAGCGTCTCCGTCCAAAGAACGGACTTCGATGTGGCGATACGTTTGCTTAGGCGGGGACATCCGTCACAGACCAGGTGTGAATCGCGGGATTCACGATGTCTTTGATGAAGGGTTCGGGCGAGGTTTCGCTTGGATCGCCAAAGATGTAAAGGCGTTTGTAGATCTTGAGGGACTCAATCTCAAATCGACCTTCGGCCACCTCGCTATGGTAGTTCAGAATGGTCTCTTTCTCGTGGTCGAGCGCGCCGGGTTTCATCCCGTAGTCAAGGTGAAAGGCGCTGCCTTCGTAGACAGGATCACCGCTGACACTCAGGTCCTGGCAGACGTCATCGACGAGCACCTTGCGGATGAATTCCGTTAGGAAGGCCTCATCTCCGGTGAACTTAAGTAAATACCGCTGGGTTTGGCGGTAGGTCTGCGGTTTGCTCAGAGGTTCGTAGAGCAGGCCTTGGCAGCTCTTGGGTTCGGCTAGGCGAGGTGATACTTCAGCTACTAACTGCATATTCAGCGCGTTTTAGGAATTCGACTTTTATGATTTTCACACTTTTAACGATCATGCGAATGTCATCAATCTTTCTAACAAAGCGCGTGAGCACGCCTTCTTTCTCCAAAGGCTGAATCAGCGGGAGGCTGAGTGCTCGATTCATGCACCCAGTGTTCTCGAATGGCGCATGCTTTTCTCCCTTGAACGCTGTTCCATCGTCCGTGAACTCCGTGAGCAGCTCATAAGGCTGCTCCGTCTCGTAGAGCCGCTTCGCTTTACCTTCGTAAAGTAATTTCATCGGTGGGGCGATCTCCAGGATCTAAGGGGCCGTGACAAGTTCGTCAAGAAGCACTTTCTTGGGTTAACAAATCTATGAAAAGTCAGAACGACGGAAGGGACTGAAGACACGGAATGGGGGAACTTCCGTAGCGTTTATAAATTAGCGTTTCGGATTGACATCGTAGGCAAAGTTTCTCATTATTCTAACATGTTTCTGAGGATTGGTGTGTGCGGTGGGCTTCTTTTGATTGTGGCTTGGGCTTGGAGATCAGAGTTTGGGGCGGTTTCGTTCGAAGGCCGAGAACCATCCCTGCCCGAGGACCTCAGGATTGTGGGGATGGGTGCCGCTGTTAAGGGATTCTCGCTTGGGTTGGTGCGGTCGAGGGCTTTGCTAGAAACGCGACGTTACAATTTACCGTTCTTTGCATGGCTTGGTTATGAAAAGTTTGCTGAGGGAAGTGGCATCTCTATCTCGCCTAACCCGTCTCCTCCAGTGACGCCGGATCTGGCCGTCGAGATTCTGAGAAGAAAGGTCGTTGAATTTGGATAGGGGGCTTCGGTGTTCTACAACAGCTGTCTGTCGACTCTGGTGGTGACCAATCGCCCGGTTTAGCTTGATGCGGTGGACCAGTTTGTGAGCAATTTGGTCGATGAAGAGTACAGCCCCGCGCGAAGGAGCAAAGACGCGAAGGGGTGCTGATGACTAGCATGATGAGACTCGCTGGGGGGATTTCTCTGCCAGCAAGTCACTAGAAGATGCCCTGGATCACCCACCAGATCATAGCGAGGAAGACGAGCCCGGCGACGATTTGCCAACCGAGAGAGAGTCCAGGGGCGCGGTGGTTGTAAGACTCGTCGTCGGCCCAGGCTTCATCGGGCAAGTCGAGGCCATCGTAGACGTGAGCGTCTTCTTTCCAGCCGGAGCGCTCGTCGGCACCGCATTCGCGGCAGGCTTTCGCGTTGGGTGAGACCTCTTCGCCGCAGACAGGGCACATGGCTGGCGGTTTCATGCGGGCAGGGTGCTAAGACGTTTCTCGTTTGGGAATGCCGATGACCTTGGGCTTATGAGGCTGGTTGGCCATGAGGTAGCAGGCAAGGATGCCACTGAGGAATCCGAAGAAGTGGGATTCCCACGAGACGTCTGCTTTGCTGGGGAGAATGCTATACATCATTCCGCCGTAGAGGAAAGCAACAAGGATGGAGACAGCAATCCAGCGGGCGCGTTTCTCGATGAACCCTTTGACGAGTAGGAACCCAAGGTAGCCGAAGACGATTCCGCTCGCTCCGAGATGAATGGCATCCTCACGACCAAAAAGCCAGACGGCGCTGCCGGTGACGATGATGATGATGAGCGTGGCGGCAAGAAAGCGTCGCATGCCGGAGAAGGCCAAGACAAGGCTGAGACCTAATAAGGGAGCGGTATTCCCAGAAAGGTGTCCAAAGTCTCGGTGAAGAAATGGCGCTAACAGAATGCCTGGAAGGCCGGAGAATTGGCGTGGT
>JAACDM010000493.1 GCA_009936795.1 Verrucomicrobiaceae bacterium
ATATTGAACCTCAGGAGCGGTTTGACGGTGTGACTTCATTAGCCAAGAGGCTTCTCGGCGCAGGCTATGTGGCGATTTCACTGATTGGTCAGTCCCGCCAATGGTTCTTGTCCAGTTGTGGACTCGATGTTTCATCGACTTCCCGGGATATTTCCTTCTGTGCTCATACGATCTTGGAGGATGCGACGCTTGTGGTCGAAGATGCGCGCAAGGATGAGAGGTTTTCTGACAATCCTTTGGTGACGGAAGGTCCGATGCTCCGCGCCTAAATGGGGCACCCAATCGTTGCCTCGGGAAATGCTCTGTGTGTGCTCTACAAGAATCCACAGCATTTCAGCGAGCAGAATAAGGATGATCTACGTCACCTTGCTAGAGTTCTTGGAGAGTCGATCGAGTTTGGGCTCCATCGCAATGCGGATTGATCACCTGTTTGCGAGGGAGGTTCCGGCGTCGAGTATGGCTTCTTTGATCTGTCTCATTCTGCGTGGATTATGAAGTGAGCGCTACCGGCATCGCAAACTGCATTCACGCCAAGAGTGGCGAAGAAATCTATCGTGAACGTTTGCCTGGTAAAGTTAGGGGAGGCAAAGGCGGGCTGATCTACGCCTTTCCAGTGCGCGCAGATGGCAACCTATAGTGCGTGACTCGCCTTGCTGGAACGCTCGTGATCGAGGCCCAACCAACCTTCCAGGTGCTCGCTCACAACAAATTATCTAAAGATGAAACGGAATTCAATATCACCCCAGCGATCTCTGGAAACCGATTATCCTTGCGATCTGATAGCGTTGTTTATCGCATCGAGAAGCAGTAATATTCTTTCTTGTTGCCTGATTCCGTGGCGGTAGACTCCCAATATGATTATTCCCAGTCGCACATCTCGTAAATCCGGCCTCGCGATCGCGTTCTTATTGACCATGGCAGCGTCGATGTTTGCGGCTGATGTCATCAAGGTCTTCATCCTTGCTGGCCAATCCAACATGGAGGGCAAGGTCCAAAGTAAGCTGATGGAGCACCAGGCCTCGGATCCAAAGACAAAGGACTTGTTCAAGCATTGGAGAAAGGATGACGACTGGATTGTGCGTGATGATGTTTGGATCAAGTTTTTGGGCAAGCATGGTGGTCTAACGAAAGGGTATGGCTCGGGTGATCGCACGGGCGTGGAGCTTGAGTTTGGTAATGTGGTTGGGAATCACTTTGATGAGCCGGTCCTGCTCATTAAGGCGGCCTGGGGTGGGCATTCGCTCGTGAAGAATTTCCGCCCACCATCGGCCGGCTTGCCCGACGAGTCCTTTCTAAAAGATGAACTTGAGAAGGCTCAGAAGCGCGTGACCAATAGCAACGAGAAGCGCAACCGCAACGAGGCGCTGCCGACCATGGACGACATCAAGTCTGCGTATGGGCTGTCTTATCGCAACATGCTCGGGGAAGTGAAGGACACCTTTGAGAACTACGAAACGCTCTTTCCTTCACTGAAGGGAAAAACGCTCGAGATTGCTGGCTTTGTTTGGTTCCAGGGGTGGAATGATCAGTACAACGGTGCAGAGAAGGCTTATGGGGCGAACATGCAACAGTTCATCGATAATGTTCGAACGGATCTAAATTCTCCCGGGCTACCCTTTGTCATTGGTGTGATGGGGCAGAATGGATCGAAGCCTGCCAAGGGAGCCATGCTGACCATTCAAGAAGCTCAGCTAGCCATGGAAACCATACCTAAATTCAGCTCGAATGTGAAAGCGGTGCGGACCGATGTCTTAATTGATAAAGCCGCCGAGAAGCTTTACCCAACGTGGAAACAGAATATCGCTGAGTGGGAGAAGACCGGTTCAGATCATGGCTATCACTATCTTGGCAGCGCCATCTGGCATCTCCGTATGGGCGATGCCTTTGCCAAGGCGATGATTGACCTGTTGCCTTCCAAGTAATCGATTGGCGAGATTATTTCTAGCGAAATATTTCGCTAGGATCTAGAAGCCAACTACAGGTGGCAGTGGTTCAAGCTGAATCACGAACCGCTTGTTATGCGAAACCCTTTGCCGACATGGGCTTTAGCAGTCTTCTCTAATTTGAGGCGAATCGGCTCAGGAAGTCCGTAGGAAGGCAGTTCTTCAAGCAAGGCGCTCCAGTTCAGGTGCATGCCCGCCCCGAGGTAGGCGTTGAGTCGGGTGGCTACCGTGGAGTCCGCCAACTCTTTGCTGGTCGGATACACGTCGGTTAGGAAATCACGAACGTCGTGATGACGGGTGAGGTAGTATTTCTGGTGATAGCCTTCCGCATAGGTGAATTGCCCGACAGGCTCGATATCTGTGGTGACATCCTCAACCTTCATACCGAGACGCTTGGCCTCGTGAGCCCGCGAGGCCTCTGCTAACTGTTTCTGGCTTTCATTGCGATAGAATACGGCGTTCCGATACTGTTGACTACTGTTGAGGCTTCCACAGCGATGCGCGCTCCAGAAATAACCTAACAAATCCTCATAGCTGATCGCTTTGGGATCGAAATCGATCGAGATCGCTTCGGTGTGATCGCCGAGCATGTAGTAGGTTGGTTTCGCTTTGCTGCCACCACAATAACCCACGCGGGTGCGTAGAACTCCGTTGAGGCTTCCGAACTCGGAATCCGGTCCCCAGAATCATCCCAGTCCGAACGTTGCCGTTTCGAAGGCCCGTGTGGAAGATTCTTGGTCTAGCGGGAGTGACAGCGCCGAGACGGCACCGCTTTCTTGGACGAGGTCTTCGCTCATGATCATTTGTAACCCGGCTACGCATGCGATGCCGAGTATAAGTAGGAAAGCGTTTCTCATAGTTTTGGGGGAGATTATAAGGTTGCCCTTATAGGACGATTTGCCAGGCATTCTATTCCTTAGTATCTCCTTTGCCTTGTCGCTTGCCTACTGTCTAGAATCGCGGCAACATCGGCGCAATTGATGAAGCTTCTGACTACCCCTAAGATCCTTTGTGCGGTCTTCATCCTGCTCACCGCCGCTATCGGCGGGATGTCGGCGATTGGCTTTGCATCCAATGAGTGGATGGGAGCGCTTGGGGGCGGCTTGGTTGGTTGCTTCATTGCCCTGGTCGATGCAGGGCTGAAGAATCTCTCTTTTCGTCAATTCTCGAACGCTACGGTGGGGCTGTTGGTGGGGCTGTTCTGTGGCATGTTGATCAACTACGTTCTAAAGGAACTCTTCAAGCTCGCGCCTCAGGCTGTGGTGGCGACTGCAGTCATCCCGATAGCCATTCAGGTAGCCTTTGGTTATTGGGGAATGGCTCTCGCCATTCGGGCGAACAGGCAGGAATTCTCCTTCCTCATTCCTTATGTCCGGTTTCGACAGGACTCCGCTCAAGATTCTCCGCTCTTGGTGGATTCAAACATCATCATTGATGGTCGCATCGCACGGCTGTGCGAGACGGGATTTCTCAGTGGGGCACTCGTTGTACCAAGATTCGTTCTCGATGAACTTCATATCCTGGCAGATTCGAGCAATGGGATTAAACAGGAACGCGGAAAGCGTGGCCTTGAGTACTTGCGTGAAATGCAGGAGACACCATCACTCGAGGTGACGATTCAGGAATACTATCATCATCACAATGAGGAGTTGACCGATACCAAGTTGATCGAGTTGGCAAAACGTCTCGGCGCTCGTTTGCTGACAAACGACCGAAACTTAGGACGCGTTGCGTTGCTTCAGGGAGTGACCGTACTCAACTTGAATGAGCTTGCGAAGGCAATGCGACCCAACGTAGTGGCGGGTGACCCGCTCTCGATCAAATTAGTCAGGGAAGGCAAAGAGGATCATCAGGGGGTGGGCTACCTGGAGGATGGCACGATGATTGTGGTGAACCCTGCGATAGAGTATCTTGGCGAGACGGTTGATGTTGTCATCGGTAGCCCACTACAAACGAGCGCGGGGCGGCTGATCTTCGCGGAACTTGCAGAATCTCAGGCTAGCTAGCACGATTACTTTCACTATGGCTGCGAAACGCTTTCTTGCCTATCTATACTCTGATTATGGGATGCTCGTGGTCCTCGTCTTACTGAGTGTCATCATTAGCCTGCTTACGATTAAGGAGCAGTTTCCGGAGGGGGGCAGAGCAGGGGATCAGTTAGGAAAGAGGATTGCAAACGCCCAGGGAGCAGAGGCCCGCGTGTTAGCGATCACACGGCCAACCCAAGGGGACCAGGCGTTTGTGGAGCGATTGAAAGAGCGTGTGGTCGGTGGTGGTGGGGCTTGGTTAGGGCATGTCCAAGGTGATCCGCAGGATGCCCGTCGCGAACTCGAGAGATTGAATACGGCGGGAAGCAAGATCACCACAATGGCAACAGTCCAAGCAACCTCAGGTTGGAAGGTGCTCGAGACTGTGGGCACAAGGTTTCCCGCGCTAGGAAATCCAGAGATTCTTTCGCCTCAAGGCTATCGTTGGCCGACCTTTCTCAAGAAAGACAACTTGATCAAT
>JAACDM010000494.1 GCA_009936795.1 Verrucomicrobiaceae bacterium
AGCCCTCCCATCACTCGAACCCAAACGACAAACACAGCGTTTTCCAGCATTGACTCAAAGACAACGCAAGCCCTACAAATGCCTCACAACTCTAGTTTCTAACTGTCCACTACCTGGGGTCAGGTCAGTTGATCCTAGTCAATGCGCTGGTCTTTGGCTGGGCACATGTCTTGTATGAAAAGGGCTGGGCGATCTTTTTCACCCTGATTGGCGGATGGCTTTTCGCAGAGACTTACCACCGGACTCGCTTACTCCTGTCCGTGTGCCTGGAACATGCCCTCTACGGTTATTGGCTTTTTCTGTCGGATTAGGGAGCTACTTCCTTGGTTAGGACGTCGAAGCCCCTAGTGGTTGAAGAGAAACTCCTTGGTGTTGATCAGTGCCCAGAGGATGTCTTCGTAGGCTTGCTGTTCAGCTTCGTTGCGTTTCTCGTCTTCTTTTACAGCGGCGAGTTTCTGGTCAAGGTACCCAGTGGCGACGGCTAGTTCTTCCGTCTTTGGAGGTCTGGCAAACGCACGGAGGTAGAGGTCTTTGATCTTGGATTCGGTAGGTCGATCCGCATCTTTGGTTAAGGCGGACGCTCGGCCATCGGTGTGGGCGAGCTTGTCTTGGATGCCTTTGGAGTTTAGCAGATGGAGGCTCTGCGCGAGGTTGGCATCTTGGGTGCGTTCGCATTCGCAGGCGCTGTCCATCTCGGGGCGGCCGAAGACCGTGAGAAAGTAGGAGTCGGAGTTGAAGCTGTCGTCTGGGAGCTGCACGGCTCGTGTGGAGATAGGCTGGCCTGGGAAGTTGGTAGGGACGTTGGTGAGATTGTCGATTGAGTCTAATAAGACTTCAGCCGTAAGTCGACGCGGATAAAAGCGGGAGTAGTTCTGCTTGTCACTTTGGTTGTATTCATTGGGCGTGGCACTGAGTTGGTAGGTCTGTGAGTTACAGATCGTGCGCACGATCTTCTTGAGATCGAATTTGCTGTCGACGAAGCTGTCTGCTAAAGCGTCGAGCAGTGCTGGATTGGTGGCGGGGTTGGTGACGCGCATGTCGTCTTCCGGCTCGACTAGAGCGCGACCGAAGAAGTGTTTCCAATAACGATTTACTAACATTCTGGCGAGGAATGGATTGTTCTCGCCGCCCATCCACTTGGCAAGTTCTTCCCGAGGATCGTCATCGTCGCTGAGATCGAGCATGGGTTCACCGAGAGGCATGGGTCCTACCTTTTCCTTCGTCTTGGGATGCTCGGCCTGGGCCTTGCCAGGGCGGTGGAAGATGAGTTGTTCGCCCGGCTGGAGGCCGGGCTTCTTGCCGACTTGGGAGAAGAATGCGGAGAAGCCGTAGTAGTCTTTCTGGCTCCATTTCTCGTATGGGTGATGGTGGCATTGCGCACACTGCAAACGCACGCCGAGGAAGACTTGGGCCACGTCCTGAAGTTGTTCCTCACGCTTGTTCACGGCGCGAAACCAGGCGACTGCAGGATTGTGACCGACCTCACCAGTTGCGGCTACGATGCGACTGACAAACTGATCAAAGGGCAAGTTCTCGTGTAGGCTTTGGCGCACCCAGGCATGGAAGGCGTAGTTGCCACGTTTGTCGGCGGGGGGCTTTCGCTTGTTGCGGAGAATGGCGCTCCACTTGTTGGCAAAGTAATCGGCGTAGTCCGTGCCTCTGAGTAATTCGTCGACCCAGAGTTCGCGTTTGTTAGGTGCGGCATTGGCGAGGAAGGCCTTCGATTCTTCCGGCTCTGGCAACCGTCCTGCGATGTCTAATGTGACACGGCGGAGAAAGGTGGGGTCATCGCATGGCTCAGAGGCAGGTAGCCCAAGCGTTTTTAGCTTTGAATAAACGAGATCATCAATGAAATTCCGAACGGGTGGCAAGGTGTCGACGGGCGCACCTAAAGGAATGGTGGCGCGGAAGACATCGACGAGTTCTTGAAAACGAATCATCACGGCGATGTCGCCCGTTTGATTTCCCATCGTGACGAGGCCGCTCTCGTTGACTTCGGCCATGTCTTTCTGATTCGACTCGTATTGTACGACACGGGTGACGTCTTTCGTCGAGCCGTCGTTATAGTGTGCCGTGACTTGAAGTTGTTGATGGGCTTCTGGTTCGGTGATGCACTCCCTGGGAAAGACCTCGAGGCGCTCGACAATGGGATCAGATTCTTTCCCGTAGGGCATCCCTTGCTCGATCCAGCGGACGAGCGTTTGGTATTCGGGCGAGTCCTTGGAGAGGCGAGAGCCGCCCCCATGGGGGAGTTCGCCCGTAGCTTTGCGCAGAAGAAGGCTGTGGTGTGGTGCTGCTGGAAAGAGGCGTCGTCCTCGGCCTTCTTTGACCAGGTAATCGAAGTCTTCCAAGGGGCCGAAGCCTAACAAAGATAATTTGAAGTTGTTCTGTCCGCCGGACTTGCCATGGCATCCACCACCGTTGCAGCCGAACTTGGTGAACAAAGGCACCACTTCGTTAGGGAAATTGATCGCTTGTATGGTTTCCACTTCAGCAACTTCGACCGTCGTCGTTGCTTTCAATCCGCCGATCTGTGCGGTGACTGTTGTCTTGCCATTCTGGTTGGGTTTGACCTCGCCAGCGCCATCAATGCGGATCGTTTCAGCGGGTTCAGCTACGAACTCGACTTCGCGGGTGACATCTTTCTGGGAACCGTCCGGTAACGTGGCCGTGACCACGAGTTGTTGACTCGAATCAGGGCCTAGCAGAGTAGCGTCTCTACCCGTGTGAATAGAGAGTTCAGAGTATGGCGCGCCATGGACAGTCAGAGTGACGCTCGATAAGAGGAGGATTAGAAGGCGGATCATTAGATGACTTCAGGAAGGGGCTTATAATTCGTGTCGACCAGGAACTGCGGGCGTCCCGTGAGATCTGGAATGGTCGTCGTGTTTGGATCAATCCCCATGTTGTGGTAAAGGGTGGCAAACATCTCTTGGAAGTGGACACCGCGCTCGGTGGCTTCGCCGCCTAACCGATCGGTCTTACCAATGACTTGGCCAGTGTTCATGCCGCCACATGCGAGCAGGGCATTGGCCACGCGCGGCCAGTGGTCACGACCACCTTGAGCATTGATCGTCGGAGTGCGACCAAACTCACCCCAAGCGAGCACGGTCGTGTCGTCTGCCATGCCACGTTGATGCAAGTCTTCGATCAAGGCGCTGAGCGCCTGGTCGAAGTCGGGGAAATTCTCCTTGGCTCTCTTGAAATTCGATCCATGCCAGTCCCAGAAACTGTAGCTCAGAGTAACCACACGAGCGCCTGCTTCAACGAGGCGTCGGGCGATCAGGAACTGCTCATTCAAGCGCGGAGCGGCGTCCCCCTGCTCCTTCTCAGTGCCTTTGCCATAGCGAGCACGAATGGCAGGATCTTCTTTCCCGATATCTAGTGCCTCTAACAGACGACTTGAGGTGAGCACGTCGAAAGCTTGTTCATTAAACGAATCGAGCCCTTCCATCATTCCGCTGTGATCGACTTCCCTCCGGAACTGATCGAAGCTGCGGAGCAGGTTTTTGCGGTCACCGAGCCGTTCCAACGAGATGTCATTGAGCGCCATGTCGCTCTTGATTTCACCCGCGGGGCTGAATGGCATGTGGCCCATGCCGAGGAAGCTATTCTTGCCGAAGTTGTAGGGCGTGTGCCTCATCTTCGGAGAAAGATTTACATATGGTGGCGAGACGGAAAGGGGATCGCCATGTAGACGCGAAAGCGTGGACCCGAGTTCGGGCCAACCGCCAGGAGGTTGGTTGTTCGGGCTTCGACCGGTCATGCACTGGAACGAAGCATGTTGTCCGACCGAGCCGACGAGCGAATTCACGAAGACGCACTTGTCAGCGATGGACGCGAGGTGCGGCAGGTGTTCGCAAATGCGAATACCGGGCACTTTTGTAGAGATGGGCTTGAATTCGCCACGCACTTCGGAAGGCGCGTCCATCTTCAGGTCATACATGTCCTGATGCGGTGGCCCGCCTGGCATGTAGATCATGATGATTGCTTTGCGAGAACTCCCCTTGCCAGCTTGCTGCTCGGCACGGAGGAGTTGAGGCAAGGAAAGGCCGCCCAAGCCGAGCGCGCCTACCTTAATGAAATTGCGCCTCGATTGCTGATCACAGAAGGCGCCCCGGGATTCTCCAAAGATATTTAACATGATCGGTTAGACCAGCTCAGGCATGGGGTTGAATTCCTGATCGACAAGGAAACGAGGACGGCCTGAAAGGTCGTTCACCGTCGTGGCTTTCACATCGATACCCGCATTGTGATAGAGCGTGGCAAAGACTTCTTGGAAATCGACTGGGCGGTCTACGGCTTCGCCGCCCAAGCGATCGGTCGCGCCGATGATCTGGCCGTGATTCATTCCGCCGCAAGCCAACAACGCTGTCGACACGCGTGGCCAGTGATCGCGACCGGCTTGGGGGTTGATCTTTGGCGTCCTACCAAATTCTCCCCATACGATGACTGAAACGTCTTTGTCTAAGCCACGCTGATGCAAGTCCTCCACTAGCGCACTTACCCCCTGATCGAGCATTGGGAAATCCGTGCGGGCGCGGCCAAAGTTATTCCCATGCCAATCCCAGCGACTGAACGCTAGGGTCACACAGCGAACGCCAGCCTCAACTAGGCGGCGCGCCATGAGAAACTGATCGAGCCGTTTCCAAGGACCATCCGCGGTAGGCTTCTCTGTTCCTTTGCCATAGCGATCGCGCACTTTGGGATCCTCGTCGTCCAGATTCAGGGCCTTGGCGAGTTGACTGGACGTGAGGACACCGAAGGCCTCTTGTGTGAAGCTATCCATCCCTGACATCATGCCCGAGGCATCAGCCTGACGGCGGAACTGATCGAAGCTTTGCAAGAGACCTTTGCGATCATGCAAGCGTTCTAGTGAAATCCCGTTAAGTACCATGTCCTCACTGCCGCCGCCATTGGGTTGGAACGGCGCGCACGCGGGACCCATGCAACCGGCTTGGCCCGGATCGCCCCAGGGCTTGTGCGCAGTCTTTGGCGATAGCCCGACGAAAGCAGGGATACCGGTCTTGGCATTCCCTTGGAGGCCATTCATGACAGAGCCAATCGACGGCCAGCCGCCTGGAGGCGCATTGCGTGGCGAACGTCCGCTGAAACACTGATAGGCATCATGCCCTCCGTGCGCGCCTACGATCGACCGGATATAGCTCAACTTGTCAGAAATCTTGGCCAACTGTGGGAAGAGTTCGCAGATTTCGATCCCAGGAACGTTTGTTTTGATGGGAGAGAATTCCCCGCGAATCTCCGAGGGTGCATCCATTTTCAGGTCCCACATGTCCTGGTGTGGCGGCCCGCCAGCCAGGAAGATCATGATCACCGAGTTTTGAGTCTTGCCGTTCCCAGCCTGTGCCTCCGCATTCAATAACTGCGGCATGGCCAGTCCCCCTAGGCCTAGCGAGCCGATGCGAAGAAAGCCACGACGTGAAACGCCGTCGCAGACGCGTTCTTCAGAATCTCCTTGAATGGTAAGCATGCATGCAATGAGCCCGGTGAAAAAGGGCTAGCTTATTGAACATCAAGGACTGCGGAAGGTTGCGGGCTAGTCCCACGAGTAAGCGGTGAGAGGGATCTCGAATGCACCAACAACCACCTCCAAGGGACCCGCCAACTCAGGCAAAAGTTGGTGGCGCTCGAATTTCTTGAATAGAGATCGTCTTCAATCATCGCTTCCGCGCCGGACGAGCGGCTGCAGCGATGGCGCACTTTACAGAATCCGACGAAATGCAGTTCACGAATACTCTGCTTGCCGCGATGAAAGACACTGAGTTTGCGGGCATCGATTTTAGTCCTCTGCCGACGGCCCAGGCAGGCATGGATGAGGTTTTCATCAAGATCTTAAGTAAAACCAACCAGACGGAGCGGAAGCGTCTATACGCGCTCTTGTTAGACAGTATCACACCTGCGCAGGCACCGTTGCTTATGGAATCGATGCGCTTGCGCGGCCGATTGGGTGTTCCTGGCCATGAAGAGCATCGCTGGTTGTTAGATCGTTGGGGTGACATCGATGGTGAAACGGCTACGGGTTGGGCATTCAAGATCGGTGTTGATGATGGTTACAAGTCAACGCATGGCCCCAATATTCTGATTAAAGCGTGGACTCGAAACGAGCCGGAAGCGGCCCTGAATTGGCTGGCATCGCAGAAGGAGATTCCCCTGAAAATGGCATGGGTGAGGGGGTGTTAGCGGGGATCATGGACTCCCACTCTGACAAGGCTCCTGCATTCCTCGAAGCCATGAAAGCGACCCCTACCGAGCGGACACAGGCATATCAGCTTATGAGCACACGGATCTCAAGGATGGAGGGAGCAGAGTAACTCGATGCCAGGCCAGGTGGGCTGAGTTGCCAGAGGAGACTCCCGGACGCGAGAAGATTTTACTGTCTAACATTCAAACGTCGGGAGATGTGGATATTAGTGATTAGGCGGGTCTCTTAGAGATGGCAACCGCATTGCTGACAATCACGGCGAACGCGGTTAGTCGACCCTTTGGTCAGGCGAATCCCATGTTGACCGCGACGATCACGGGGTGGGCATACGGTGACGGCGCACCCGTGTTCATTTCTCCCCTGCAGTGGGACACAGTGGTGGCAGTGGACTCAGGCGTTGGTAAATAAACCATCGTGCCGAGCGGAGCCGTCTCGGAGTCCTATAGTATCGACTTCGTTCCCGGTGTCCTAACGATTGTTCGAGTCGATCAGTCAATCGTGTTTCCTGAGAACGACGAGGTGGTCTTGGACCGGGAGCCGGTGACAGGGGCGCTTTAAGCAACCAGTTCCTCAGGATTGCCTGCCACCTTCACGTTGTTAGAGGGTGATGCGAGCCTTGTCGGAAACACCTTAACGATCAGCGTGCCTGGAAGCCTTGCGATCACGGCCAGCCAAGCGGGCGATGCGTCGTGGAATGCCGCAGCTAACGTTGTTCGGCATGTTGACGTCACCGTTCGAGGCGTGATCGCGGATATGAATGGCGATGGTTTGCCAGACGCTTTTGAAGCGAGGTACTTCGCCGATAACACAAGTGCTGATCCCAATGCTGACGATAACCATGACCTATTCAGTAATCGCGCCGAATGGTTATTTGGGACGAGCCTGATCGACCGTCGATCTCTGCCCATGGTTCAGTTCGATGCGTTCGAGCAATCGGTTTCTATTGAAACGATGATTGAGCGTCGCCATGTGCTTGAAGTCTCAAGTGATCTCACAGAGTTCGAAGCTTTTGGAGATTCGCAATTGGGGACTGGGGATGCCCTCAACTTCGCTGAGCTTCCGCAAGGAAATGGGTTCCAAGCCTTCCGCATTCGAGTCTTGGAAGAATAGCGACTCTCTGCTTCGATGGTGCATGGGCTTGCCTGCGTGGTTTAAGTCGATGTGCGGCCAGATGAAGGGAGGTTGATCGATGCCACGATATGGGTCAGTCTTGGGGTATGCGACGTTTCTGGAGATGGTTACCACGGTGGGTACGTAGGTTACTGAAAGCCATCTTGGCGCTTGTGGTGTGCGTTCTCCTGTTGGTGGCGGCCCTCTATTTTTACGCCCATCCTAGCATCACGCGAATCGATGGCGTCGTGTATGGCACGCGCGGTGGAGAAGACTTGACGATCGATGTCCTCACGCCGAAACGGCCTAACGGGTTGGGCGTAGCCGTCATGGTGAGCGGTGGCTGGAAATCGGGTGGTGCGGGATCTTTGGACACTTGGTTGGTAGCGCCGCTGTTGCGAGGCGGTTACACCGTCTTTGCAGTCTGTCATATTTCTCAACCGCAGGCCACGGTGATGGATGCCATCACCGATGTGAACCGTGGGATCCGTTTCATTCGGCATCATGCCGCAGTCTATGGAATCGATCCCGATCGTATCGGCGTCACTGGAGGGAGCGCGGGTGGACACTTGAGCCTCATGTTAGCCACACGCGGTGGGCCGGGATCTATGGGCGCCGCCGATCCGATCGATCGTGAGAGTAGTGCGGTTCAAGCCGTGGCCATCTTCTTTCCCGTGACGGACTTGCTAAACCTCGGGACCTCGACCGAGAACCCTGGCGACGGCGGACCGCCGATCTCTTTCGTCAAAGGCTTCGGTCCCGACGCGCTCGACATGCCCAAATGGAAAGTCATTGGTCGGGAATCCTCACCGATCTACCATATCCACCTTAACATGCCTCCCATTCTGATTCATCATGGCGACAAAGACACCCTGACGCCTTTGGAGCAAAGCACGTGGTTTCAAGAACGGGCCAAGGAGCAGGGTGTCGATGTCACTGTGAAGGTGCAACCCGGTGGCGAGCACGGCTGGTTGAGCATGTCTTGGGACATCTGGCAATTCGCCCGTTGGTTTGACGCGCATCTGAAGCCGCCTCACTCTACTGAATAGCATGAAGAGCGTGTTTTTAATCCATCTCAGGGCCATACTCCTAACGATTGTCCTTACGACTACTGCGGAGGAAGCCAAACCAGACTTGGCCGCGAATTGGTAACGGGCGGTGGCGCATCTGGAAGGACTTGGGTTCCAGAATCCTAGCGGGTTGCCCTATTATGTGGCCGACGTGGATTCGAGTGAGATCTTTGAGGATCGCCAGTTTCGCTCGTCGAGTGGCAAGCCCAAGCGCATCACCTCGAGGGGCTGGCTCTTACCAGAGGCAGGCGATGAACCCGCCCAAAGGCAGCGAGCCATTGCTTGGAATGGGCATGTCTACTCTGTGCAACAGCTAGGTCCGAAGGCGTCTTTGAAATAGGATGTGAGCGCTATGCGCGAACAGCGCATGTATCCACCGAAACTGCTACCGTAGGTCGATTCACTGGATTTATCGTTCTCTAGCCCTATTGCGGTGGTGTTGCTGCTTCAGTTAGACGAGGGTGCCTTGGCCCAGTCGCTCCGAGACTACAATAGGGCGATGGAGCTCTGCCTCAGCCTCGCCATGACTTGGTTATACGCGGGAGTGGAGGTCATGTTTCATGCCTATCATCGGGGCGAAGATGCTGGGGCGACGTCGTTGGCTAAGCAGCTGGTGAACTGTCAGAGTCTTATTCAATCGGAGCTAGACCGTCTCGGACTCAACCGACGGCTAAGCTCGAACCCTCCGAGGACGGCGTTTCTCCGCATCGCCGAGGATGTGGCGTATGGGGAGCGGCCACCCCTGGCGCAGAACTTGGTTCTTGAAGGTACATTCGTAGAAGATTTAATTGCGCTCAATCCTAACATACGCGTTTATCAAAACAAACATTATCGCAAGTTGTCCGTGTCCAAGTCTCCGATCTACAGAGCGCTGCGTTTTTGCGGAGATGCTGCTATTCCTGGACTGGTCGAGTGCTTGAGGAATGACCAACGCTCGACCCGATCAATCTACCACAAAAGCCCTCTATTCAATCGCAAGATTCTTCCCGTGCACGTCGTTGCTAAACTGTTGTTAGATGAGATCACCGGGCCGAAGGTTACCGTGGGTGCTGCCAACTACTAAGCCTACGAGGCCTCGCCGGAAGTGCGAAGTGCGAAGTGCGAA
>JAACDM010000495.1 GCA_009936795.1 Verrucomicrobiaceae bacterium
AGAAGTCCATTCCAGAAGGCCTCTTTCCCAATGCCAACAGGCGTGACCGGCCCAATTCCAGTGATGACAACGCGTTTCAATCAGTTCTTGGGCTGGCGCTGGTACGTGAGACGAAGTCCATCTTCTGATGGCTCCTGAGAAAGCAGCGTGAAGTGTATGCTCTGCTCCAGTGATGGTGGTGGAGAATTTGCGCCTACGAGGGTAGGCTGCAATGTCAGAACTAACGTGTCAAATGGAGTGGCCATGAGTTCAGTGAGTGAGGCGACATTCTCGGAGCAGGACAGCAGGACGCCATCAAGTGAAGAGGTGGCGTTGATACACACACCGTTAGGTTTTGAAGACGAGGAAACGTCGGCAGACATAGTTGATCAAGATGGAGACAGCGATGGCGACGCCCTTTGCAGAATACGTGGGCACGCTGTAGACATTTATCAAGTAGCGCATGGCCCAAAGCCCAAGTAGAAGGCTTAGCGCTGATACACCAACGAAGATAAAAAACTCGACTGAAGGTCGATGTCTACCAGGAACGAAGACAAACTTGTGGTTGATAATGTAGGTGTATATATTGGCAATGAAAAAGGCGATGGCCGAGTTGATGGTTGATCTATCTGCCCGAACTTGATTACCGAGCTCCGGGTCGATCGCGGGCCACACCCATTGCGATAAACCAGCGAAGATCGCGACATCGATAAGCGTGGCTGACACGCCGACCACGCCATAACGAATGATCTGGAAGAAAGGACGTGTGTCGCGATTGCGAATGCGAGCCCAATCAATCATTAGATGCCATAAGTCTCTTTCCAGAGCGGGAACTGCTTTTCAATCTGGCTCGTGCGGCGACGAGGGCTGAGCTCCCAGACGACATACTTATCGTCACCAACCAGCGGCACCAGTGGGTCGTAGTTGATCGTGCCTGTCATGGGAACGCGGTGATCACGTGCAGGCCAGTGAACATCATGCAAATGGCACCCAATGAGGAACGGCGACATCTTGGTCAACCATTCCTCGTGGTCTAACAGCGATAGATTGTGTTTCAGCTGAACGTGTCCGAAGTCGTGCCAATACCCTACCCAAGGATTGTCGGCATAGTCTTCCATGAGCGCCACCATCTCGCGTTCGCTTGGGACATCTTCGTAGCGGCTTCGGCTTTCGACCGCTGCCGCGACCTTGTATTTCTCGGCATGCTTGGCGATTTCAGTCAGGGCTTCACGGGCGCGTTGAACGTAGAGCTGGGCTTGCTTCTCCCGCATGCGAATCGTCTTGAGCTTGAGTTCGACGAAATCTGGCGTATTCAGCTTTCCCTCTTTGACGAGGGCGGTGAGTTCCGGCGTCATCTTCTTCATGGGCACACTTCCCATGTGCAAAACAATGTATGAGGCCTTGAATTCCGCCGCATACTCAATCGTCTTCAGGGTGAGATCGAGGGCACGTTTCCTATCATAGCTACGATGGGACGTAAACTCGTAGCAGTCTGGAGCATCAATCAAGACCTCGACCGGTGAGGGACAGAAGTTGTGTAGGCCAGACACCTTGAACTTACCCGCTTCGTAGGCTTTCTTGATTCCTGGCAAGAGGGACACACTAAGACCGTGACTAATCTCGATCGTATCGAACCCAAGCTCGAGGATTTCATCGATCATTTCTTCACCGTCGTGATGACGGCTACTATTCCAGCAGGTGGAGAATGCAATCATGGGCCAGCTGCTATGTTAGTCATCGATCTCGTCGCTGTGTGCCGAGACATATTGGACGATGGCGTCGTCATGCTCGCGGGCCGCCCAGGCAAATCTCAAGAAATCTGCCGGATGAATGCCATGACCAGAAAGAAAGTTTCGATCGCCTCCGCAGGAGTACATGATGTCTGGGTGGAGTTCACCGCGAAGCTTGGCGCGGGCTTTGGCGATGATTCTAGGGAGCCACTGATAACCACCTAACTCGTCTTCACGTGGAGGCAAAGCGTCTGGCGTAAGCTCATTCTCGCTCAACTCACCTTTCTGGATCGTCATGAAATAGTCACGGCGCACGGCGGCGATCAGGACAGCCGACGTGGCGGCAGGCTTTCCGTGCTCGGCAAGGTCCTCAACGAAGTCGAAGAACTCTCTGGGTTTGTAGCCGATCGAGTAGAGAAAGGCGAGATCTTCATTGGCATAGTACTTCGTGTAGTCCTTGTCCCCGCTCTTGTAGCGTTCGAAGCAACGCGCGAAGAGCTTGCTGAATTCGGTGTCCCACAAGTAGTCATTGATCATCGCGGTCATTGATGGGCGGGGCGACGCGTGCTTGCAAGTGGAGAACGGGAAATCTACTCTCCGGTCAATGACTCCAACTGCTATCTTCCTCGTCTACGTCCTTCCTGCGCTGTTGGCGGTGGTTGGCTGCTTTCTGGCTTGGCGAGGAGAAGATACGGAGTCAAAGCGCAGCTTACTGGAGGTGA
>JAACDM010000064.1 GCA_009936795.1 Verrucomicrobiaceae bacterium
ATCAGCATCAGCATCAGCATCAGCATCAGCATCAGCATCAGCATCAGCATCAGCATCAGCATCGGCATCAGCATCAGCTCGACTCAGCCTCAACTACAAGAGCTCATTCTTAAGAATCTTGAGAACGCCTTTCTCAGCGACTGGCACCTCTGGATGCCTGAAGTCTTCACCGCGAACCTTCAGTTGCTTCCACTCGCTAGCGATTTCGACGCCGGAACTTGGCTGACGTTAGGCTGGTCCATGCCATTACTAGCGAAAGATGAGCTGAACCTCGTCATCCCGGCCCAGATCCGGCGAGCAAAGCTAGCTCCTGACACCAACGCTTCACCTAAGGCCACCTTCCTCAAGGAAGTTCTTACCTACTTGGCCCAGGCCATGGACAAGGGAGAACTGGACAAGGAAGCCCGCACGGAAGTCTCTATGCAAATTAGCCAAAGTCCCAACTTCATGCGCACGCTCACCGCTATTCCAGAGCTAGAACAAGCTTAGTTCCGCTACCTTGAGACTGAAGCCCTGCTGACGAACGAAGCTCTCATCGAGCACGCTGGCGCATTGGCCAAACTCGCACCTCGAAACGGATGGGCCTGGGCAGAGGTTGCGCAGCTACACGCTTCCGCCAACAAACATGCCAACGCCCTTGCCCACTGGAATAGTGCCTTGCCCTTCGCAGGTGACGATTCACTCCGCTACGCCACCTTTCTACTCGGTAGCCTAGAAACTCTGTTTAAGCTCGGTCTCCACAACGACGCAGCAAAGCCCATGAAGGCGTTTGATCGGAAACGGCTCCATCCAGATTTCAGAGATCGTTGGGAAGGCCTCCGGAAACAGCTCAACGTTCGACCGGGCGCGGAGGCTCCAGTGGTATAGGGCCGGCCAGTTTGCGCACTATGAATCCGCTTCGCCCCTTGCCTAAAACCGAAACTGATGCCTACCCGGCCATCACTGTAGAAATCATTTCTCTTACGTGCTCCACGAGCTTTTCGTGGGAGTGCAACGCAAAGTAATCGCCATAACGAGGATTCAGGGGCTTGCCATCCCAATGCTCACCAACCAAGAGACGCTTGATCGCTTCAAAGCAACGCCTATCATCATCCTCGGGCACCGCTAGACCGATTCGGTAAGCCTTTACCCGATCTTCCAGGCAAGCACCTTCGGTCACAATGCAAGGTTTCTCTAGGAGCGCGCCTTTGGTGAGGACGTTACTACTACCGTTGTAGAGTGAGTTGAGGTAGGCGGCAAAGAAGATATCAAACAACGAAGCCACGCCATTGTAAACCTCTCCATCGGGCACCATGCCGGCTTCTGGATCAAGGTAGATATTGTCTGGAGGGTCTGCTAGATAGTCTTTTACCCAGGCGGCCTCTTCATCCGACAGGGTTTCCCACCAAAGCACCCCTGTGAATACGAAGAACCAGGGGTTGCCTTGATCGGCAGCTTTCTTCGCTACTCGTAACAATGTCAGGAAACCTTTGCGTTTCTCCAAGCCGACAATACCAATGATCTTGCGCCCAGCTGCTTTCTCCCGAATCGCTGCGGCCAGGGGCACTTCAGGATCTCCATTTGCCTCATTGGTAATGTCCGGCATGAGAAGTACTGGCTTCTTCGAATAGGACTCCACATAGGGGAGCGTGCGTTCATCCACTCCTGAAATCAGACGGCAATCTTCCGATCGCATCACAAAGTCCCCCTTCAATCGCTGTTTTACCTTGGCCAGAATGCCAGAGGCTGGCTCGGTCAGGTGTTGTGCACGGAAGTAGAGGCCAGTCCATGGACGCCCTAACAAACGGTCTGCCGTCGCTGAAGACGGCATGAATCTCAAATAGCTGTCAAGCCAGGCGAAGAAAACGAAGTCCACTTTCCAACCACACATATCCTCCTGAGCGTCAATCGCCTCACCCGCGATATGCCAACGTTGACGCGTGGTGAATGGATCATGTGCGCGACCACGGAACAGTTTGCTGTCACCGGGCTCTTCGAGCTTCGAAACGCTCAATCGATCAGGATGCGCTTTGACCATGTCGTCCAAATCCTCAGGCTTCGGGCAGAGAGCGACGACGCGAGCTCCTACCTCAAGAAACGACTCGATAAAGGCACGGAAGTAGGTGGCGTGATGACCGACCCAAATAGGATCGACCAGAGCAACGGGGCATTGATCATAAGAACTCATGATGATTGGGATGGAACAGTAGTAGAAAAGTCTGATACCTCAGAAGCCAACGCTTGGCCAGTGGACAGCGCACTCAGTTCGGATTCATAAGTAGTGAGAATGCGCTCGCGGCCGAAGAACTCCGAGCGCTCACGCGCCTTTTGACTCAAGGCCACCATGGACTCTGGCGAATTCTTCCATACTTGTAACGTCGCCTTGATCTGATCGACCTTGCGAGGATGAATGACTGCTCCGTAGCCGCCCTCACTAACCTCACGCCCAAGTGGTGTGTCTGCTTCACAGATTGCAAGAACGGGAGTCCCCGTCGCAAGCGCAGGCAGAAGTTTGCTTGGCAAGAAATTCGCCGAAACATCGGGCTGCTGCGTGATCAGACACGCCGACGCTTTCAGCAACGAAGCTACATAGGCATCTTCGCCCGAGACATCGGCCATGACGATGTCCTGACAATCTCTGGTGCGCTCTTCTAGACGAGCGCGCTCGGCACCGCCACCTTGAATGCGGAGTTGCCAACCGCATTCCATCTCCTCGAAGGAATCAACAAAGTCAGGTAGTCCCTGTTTCACACCAACATTACCCGAGTAGAGCAGCTGATAAGTCTCACGCTTTGGACGCCGAGCCCACTGGCGATCAATCTCACCGGAGAGACTCTGATGGATCCAGTTCGGAATGAATGTCAGGCGACGATCATTTGGCGACACCTTCTCGCCAAGCTTGGTCAGCATTTCAGGACTTATAGTAGAAAGCGACGATGCAGATCGTAATGACCAACTCTCCATCTTGCGCAGCCCCCAACTCAGGCCTGGCAGGTTAAGCATACCGAGTTCCAGAGCAGCATCGACAACAAAGTCTTGCACGATCAAAAGCCGCGGCACCTTCTTTCCAACATAGAGGAATCGCTGAGCCACACACTGTGACAACATCGGGCAAGCCGAGATGACAACATCCGGCTGCCAACTGGGAAACTTCGCTTTTGTCGCCAGAGCCCAAAGGAAGCTAGCATCTGAGAGTAGGCGTTTGAGACCACTCGCTTTCGCTGGCACGTACATCTTGAGCCGACGCAACGGAATGCCCTCAAACTCTTCCTCTCGCATACTCACCCCTTCATCCTCGGGGCGCAACTTCCACGCAGGGTAATAGGAGAAAGTGCCCGTCACTCTGACATCATGCCCTCTCTCCTTGAGAAAGCGGGCAAGATCCGTGTAAAGCGAAGCGCCCGCCAGCTCGTCGGGGTAAAAGAGATTGGTGATAAGATGAATCTTCATGAAACAGCTTGAGTTTCTTTGTTGGCCACCATGGCCGGGCGTTCTGGCAGGACGCCAAAGTGTTCGAGGACATCAAAGTGATTCTGAATCCACTGATCGATGGAAAAGCCATCGATCGACGACGATGCTGCTTCACGCATCTGTGAAACCAGTTCCGTATCTTCGGTGAGCACGCCAAACAAGCGGCCAAGATGTTCGGTATCGTAAGGATCGAACGTAAAGCCATTGACCTGATTACGCACAAGTTCGTGCGCGCCACAGCGATTCGACACCAAGACAGGCGCTCCCGCCGCGAGCGCCTCATTCACAATCATGCCCCACTGATCATGGGTGCTGGCCAGAAGAACGGCTCGCGATCGACGGCTCGCCCGAGGGACTTGCTCATAGGCTAACCACGGCACCATCTTGATCGAGTCTGTCAGCCCATGCTTGGCGATCGCAGCACGCATCGCTTCCTCTTGCGGACCTTTCCCACAGATCACCAAGGGAATCGACTCGTTTGGAGAGCGCTCGTGGTATCGAGCGTACGCATCGATCACACGCATGCTGTTCTTTTTCTCAATGAATCGGACTGGCACGAGGAAGTACTCGCCTTCCACCGTGAGCGCTTTCGCAATCGCCTCGTCGAACGACGTGTCGTCAGCCTGACTGCCGATCGTCGCATTGTCGACCACGTCCCAGGCATGAGTTAGAGCAAGCTTCTTCCGACCACCCAGGAAACGGTGATAATCCGCGCTGTCCCTGCCTGGACAGAGATAAAAGTGATAACGCGCCACCATCAGGCTCTTGATTAGCTCAAGCCAGATGCTCTTTCCGAAGCTTTCAGCGTCACTAAACTTCGAATCGTTCCATACACCCGTCTTGCAACGCCATAGCCGCCCCAGCAACGTTGTCAACATGCTCTCCGGGCGATCATAGCCACCCACGAATACTACTTTAGGGCGTTGCCTGAGAAGGATCTTGAACAGCTTCCAAAGGCAGCCTGGAACTGAGGAATGCAAGAAGGACCGCATCCCTAGGCCACGAAAGCGATTCGAGAGAATCGTAATCGGCATCTGATAGAGCTTCTGCAAGCCCTCCCCTTCCCAACCATAACTCGCCTCTTCAGCCCCAATGAGCACCACTTCAAGCTTGAGAACATCATCCAGGCCCCGTGCATCAATAGCTTCTTGAAAGGCGTTCAACCGGAAAGCCAAGTAAGGTGTGTGTGAATCGAAGATCGCTAGCAATCGAACTGGCTTCATGGCACTGGGGAGGGTTGCATGCTGGCAACAGGCATGGTGGGTTGAGAGGCTAGCGGCTGGGACAGTTGCGCAAACCGATATCGATTCAGGAAGACCTGAGGATAGCCAAGGAATAGACCAATGATTAAGCCAGCGAAGCGGTCAATAAATGGATTCGCGGTGAAGGTCTGGCTAAGGTAACAGAGCGTCACCACCATGGGGAGAATGAGAAACTCGTTTGGAGGGTGCCCAGCAAAGCTGAGCTTCCAAATAACTCTCCACGCAAAGGCGAGCCCTCCCAAGAACACAAGCAGATAGCAGGCCAATCCGAGATAGCCACTGGAAAACACCGCGTATACCCAGGTCGAGTGTCCCGGGAAGAAAATTTCTTCATTCAGATCATCACGATCTCCCCATACAAGAAGGAGTTCATGTAGATAGGCTTCATCCCACTGATAGTAGGCACCAAGCCCCAACCCAAAAAAGTAAGTGTGTGGGTTCTCCGAGAGCATCCCAAACATCGTGTCGAATTCCGCCTGACGTGTGAGCAAAGACACATCCGCCGAAGTCTCAGCGCCAGTCCCAGCATTTTCTAACAAACGCTTAGTCCAACGTTCAAGGACGAGTGGGTTCGTAATGGCGATGACCAGGATCATCACCACCCCGATCACTCCCAGGCCCGCAGCCTGTTTGAGCTTTCCGATAATAGCTGGCACCGTCCATTGACGACGACGCAAGCTCACATAGAGCAACGCCACGCAGGCCAAGAACGCAAAGCCAGCCGTGGCAATGTAGGAGCGCGTAATACTAATAAAGAGCGATCCAAAGGTAAGTCCACCGCCGATAAGAACATCCATGGGAACTCGTCGCTGTGAGAAGAAGAAAGCAACCATCGCATAACCAATGAAGAAAGGAGCCGCTGAACTAAGGAGTTCGTACCGGATCTCGTGAATCGGGATCTTCATGATCACGAGCGAATAAACGGCCCGCCAGAAGATATTGATCGCCCCAGAAACAACGAGAGGAAACAGAAGTTTATGGGGATCAGTAGCACTGCCCGCCATGACCTGCATGACAAATAGGCTCAGGCCCATGAAGTGAAGCGGAAGGGAGCAACGAATGTAGTTCCCAATCGGAACACCTTGTCCCACGGCTACGAGTGGCGTGAGGACGAGAAAGCCGATCCACAACAGCACTAGATACACGCCCGGCAGCGTAAACAGGGCTCGATAGCCAACCGCCATGATCGCTAAGCCACTACCCACAG
>JAACDM010000496.1 GCA_009936795.1 Verrucomicrobiaceae bacterium
GCCAAAATTATTCATAGTAGTGTGATTAAAGCTCACAAGCAATTCACCACCTACAGTGGTGAATACGGTTTGCGTATGATCGATAAGATTTGTGTTCTCCGGGGTTCCTCCTGGCAAATGCCTATCTGATGTGCATTTCAATTTAAGGCCAAGCTCCCCAATCTTTTGCGGAGTATTCCAGGGCGCAGCAGTAGTAATAATAACAGACGGGTTCCCATTAGGTGTTTCATCATGTCCGGTAACATCACTCCAAGATTCTAAAGGGATGTTCCACCTTATCTTGATCGAGTGAAGATTCAATTCCTCAACACTGTTCTCAGCTGCTGATACAGTATTAGTTAACGTTTCAGTTGAGTCATTTGCTGTAAACCAAGGTCCTCCTTGCAAATCAACCGTTACGCTACCGCTGCTGTTCTGACCTGTTGCAATCTGTGCATAAAAATTGCGCTCCTTGGGAATTGATATCGAAAAACTTCCACCAGATCCGCCATCACTTTCCCCAAATGTGCCATCACCTATTTGGTGCAAGCAGGCTTCCGCATCACCACCGTTAGCCGTATACGTCAGAATAATAGTGTGATGTGTTGAGGAGATTGGGCCTAGAGGAGTTTCATCCTCTTCGTCTATGGTCCCATCTCCATCAGCATCTGAATCAGGAGTGTTAGTTTCACCATCTCCATCAGCATCTGGATCTAGTTCGTTGATGAGGCCATCTCCATCAATATCTGGATCGTATCCATTATCAACACCGTCTCCGTCAACGTCATTGTCTAAGGCGTTAGGGATTCCGTCATTATCTGTATCGAAAGACGCAATATACTCGGTCCAATTATTGATCCCGTTTCCATTCTTATCCCCCAGAGGGCCATTGTTTATATCTATCGTGCCATCATCGTTACTGGAAGTGCCGATGAACCACTCTCCCCAATCATTCATGCCATCATTGTCAGTATCCAAGGATAGCGGATCTGAGTTGGTATGGGTTAGCTCCCAGTAATTACTCAATCCATCAAAATCAGGATCACCTAGATTTGCAGTTGTAGTAGGAACATCCGTTGACTTCACTTTCAAAAACTTCCGATCATGGGAAACAGAGCTGAAAGGCTGGGTCAATAGACCACCGGTCCCAAGGTTCACATAGGGAAGGTAGGTCCAGTTGATCATGTCGGTAGAAGTCTCAAGGAAGTATGTGTTCCCTGTAACTGTAGGCCATTGAGCCTCAAAATCACCGCTTACAGTCATCAATTGAGCATCAATCTCAGGCTCCAGTTGAGCCAGACCTCTCTGCCCTCCCAGGAGGCTGACTAGCAAAAAAATAAAAGCTATCCTCATTGTCCTTGATCCTCCTTCTGCTGACGTGCCTTTTCCCTCATGCCTCTGACGTAGGCGTCAGTAAGAGCCTGCAATCTTTGCTTGCTCGGCCTTGATACTTTCGGGGCCGCGGAAGGATCATCGTCAATGAGTAAGCCTCCGTCTTTACCCTGCCATAGATATAACTCAGCATCTTTCTCGGCCGGAGGATTCTGCTCGAGCCATGCCCTGCGTTTTGCATTCTCTCGTTCCCTTTTCCCGTAAGCGGCTTTCAGTTCAGGGCCTTTGGAGGCGTAGACCTCATGCAAGGCGTGGATCACTTCAAGCGCTTCGCCATCAGGAACATCCTCATTAATGAATTCATATTCGACCTTGCTGCCATCGAAGTCTGGCGGGCCATCGGATTCGCCTAACCACTCCCAGCCATTCCGGTGCTCGCTGCTGGCGTTACCAATCCCCATGAAGAGGGAGTAAGGTTGCCCATCCACATGAAATCTGCTGAGCCCTCGCAGATGGTTAAAATCAACAGCGCTCCAGATCTTGTAGGACTTCCCAGCATGGCTCCACCGAACAAGGGTTGCTTGCTCATCCACAACGGTTGCTGAAAGTGATAGAAATTTTTCGGGAATGTATTCCGCCTTAAGCTTCTCAAGTTCCGCGTCGGTCAATTCTACGGGTTCCGGCTTGAGTGGGTCCGGTGGATGCATTGGAGGTTGGCCGAGATGAATCAGAATTTTCTTCCCGGAAGGCATGACACGCTCCCGTGTCTTCTGAATCTGGAATTCTCCTGTGCTCTTCCAATCAACCTTGGGGTCTGGGGGTGTAAATTCCCGAACGTCCAACACGTTGTTTGTGATGCTAACTTGCCTGTCATCACGTTTTTCCAGAACAGCTTCCCGCTGTGCAAAAGCATGCGCAGCGAAACCTCCCATCAAGAGCACAACCAAACGTCTCATACCTTAAACCCTGTCATAGCTTCTAGGCCACGCAAGACCAGGTTGTAGAAAACCTGCCCTTGCCCTTGAAGTCAGGTCCTAATATGCTCTGGGTTCGTTTGTGCTTACTACAGAGAAGGAAACAAGCATGGGAAACGATGACCCGTTGGGTTCACTACGAGAACGTTTCAACCTGTCCAAGTCAGCTGTCGCCAGAGCATACGGAACCGATGCGAGGGGTATTGCCCGCATTGAGCAACGCTTTGAGCAAGGCACCATCAAACTTGATACGGTGCGGGACTTCATCGAAGCCATGGGTGGTGAGTTGAAGATCGTCGCCCAGTTTACAGGTGAAGAGATCGACATCACCCCACCTGCTCAAGATAGGGAACCTTAGCATTTTCCATACGGCCCGTTATCACTCTGGCGAGAACTCTGGAGCGGCTTCGGCAGGCCGGAAGCTTGCCCGTAGGTCGTCCAGAACGCTGTGAATCGGCTCGTAGCTGTAGGGGTTTCTCGTAAGCCACTGAAGAACGACAACAGCGTCCTTAGTGAGGGCATGATCAAGGCGGCCAAGCTCAAGCGCTCCTTGCGCCTTGTAGCCCGTAGGATCATCCTGACCAACACACCAGAACAAGAAGTAGCGAGCGGCCTGTGAGCCTCCCGTGTCGCCATAGGCGGCCCGCTTCAGGCGATCCAGTGCATCGGTGGGAACTTCGGTGTTCATGTTGGCCATCCTACCATGAAGGGCGTAGCTATCTCAATGCTCGGTTGGCATTCAGAGTTTCGCCCCTCACAGCGTGAGCTTGAAGAGCCGTTTCGGTTCTGGCCGTGGCTAGGCGGGCTGCTATGGCGTCTTCTGCTCATCTGGGTCTTCACGCTGCTTCTTCCGCTCGCATCATCCGCATGAGGGCCGGACCGGAAACCAGCTCAAGGGCTGCCTGTTTGGCTGCAAAGGCTCTGGCATCGTTGGTGAACCCGGCGCTCGTGATCAGGATGCCTTTGGCCACCTTCTCAGCCACCACCGTTGCAAACAGCTCCTTGGTCGGCTTGATCCCTACCCGGCGGTTTCTCCATCGCTTGCACTGCACGTAGGTCGTCTCTCCGTCCTTCTTCAAGATGAGATCAATCCCGCCGTCTGATCCTCCCCCACCCGTCTCGCGAACGCTGTAGCCTTGTCGTCGGTAGAACTCCCCTACCAAACGTTCGAAGTCTTGCCACGACAACGCCTTGATGTCCTCAAGGCTACGTTGGCCTTTCAAAAGCTCTCCGCGTTCCCATGATCGCATGGCCGATCCGCAAGCAATCATCACCAAGATGCTCGCCGGAAGCCATGCAAGCGGCGGCAAGGCCTTGGCAAAGCCATCAAGAACCACTGATTCGATTGTTAGGAGAGGTAGGCCGTAACGCAGTCCCACATAGACAAGGGCGGCCAAGATCAAGTTTACCCACCACGGCAGGCGCAAGAGATCATGGACAAGGCTTTCTGAATTCCGGCGGGCCATTAGTTGCGCGGCGGCTCATCGGCCAGCCGCTTCTCTACTGGCATGGACCCGCGGTGTGCATACAATATCCTAACCTCTTCATCGGTGACTGTGTAGAAGACGAGGAAACGCCTTCGAAATTCAGTCACGACTTTGCGTCGCAAGATGCCGTCCAAGCTGGGATCGTCGATAGGATAGAGCGGGTTTTCCTCTGGCGATATTTTGATTAAACTGATAGCGCGAAGAACTGCACTAACCACGCGGTTGGCTGCGTCTCTGTTGTCGCGGGCAATGTAAGTGCGAATCTTTGCTAGATCCTGTTTGATAGCAGGATGCCGACTGAACGAACGGGGCATCTAGACAGGCTCACCCTTCAGCATTCTTTCGCTCTCTTCTATCACTTCATTAAAGAAAGCTTCGTCGTCTGGATCGAAGGGAATGAACGGGCCTTGCGCACGATCTTTCAGGGTAGCTGCGATCTCTTCTTTCTCGTCAGCCAGCACGAAGTCTCTCACCGCCTGCTTTTGATCAGCGGGAAGCTTCTGGATCTCAGCGATGATCGTTTCTGTGCTCATGTCTTCCATTCTACCAGATAAGGCCGCCCTTGTCACCTTCCTACAGCCCCAAATCAAACTGGCCCTGCTCGTCGGCCTGCGGGGTGTCTGGGGCCTCTTGTGTCGGCTCTGGCTTCTTTTCGGCGGGCTTGTCCTTGGGAATGGCCACGTAACCGAAATCCGAAACCAGCAGGTCTTTGAGCTTGAGCATCTTCAAGCGCTCTTCCTCCCCTACCCTGAACCAGTGAATGTTCTTCCACGTTCTTTGTAAGTCCATGGTCAGGGTGTTGCCCCATGTGACGGCTGTAGGAATGCCCCAAAGCGTGGTGTTGATGTAAGTCATATCACATGCCACTGGAGAGACGTCCGTGGCGCTCACGCGCAAGAGATCAACGGCCTTGTCTGCGGCGAAGTGTTTGGCAATGGACAGGATCATCCCACCACTGCCTACGCACGGCTCTGAGATAGAAACAGGCTTACCTTCAGCAATCACTTCTTCCGGGTTCAGGGTCAGTTGACCAATCAGTGAGGAAATACTTTCCGGCGTGTAGAACTCTCCTCGAGCTTCGAGCGTGGCCGGGGAAGCGATCTCCTGATAGTAGGGTCCAAGCACATCAGTGAACGGCTTGGCTTCCATCTCTACGATAAGCTGGCCCATGCCCTTGGAAAACAATTCTAGCTCACCGCGCTCATAGCGGCCAGCTACTTCCAGATACTCTTCCTCTCTGGTTTGCACGGCTAAGGCACATGCCACCGCTCTTGTAAAATCACTAAACACGCTGATCGCCGAACTCTTGGTTTTGCCCAGCTCGATAATCGTATCCCGGAAGTCTCCGGCCTTTTCCTTTGGCATTCATCCCTCGCAAAAATCGTTGTCATAACAGAGACGCTAACATGAATCAATAGCCAGCTCTCACGCACTCCCCCCCTTGGAAAGCGGGTTGCACATGCAACCCTTGGCCTTCGCCTGAGAATGGGGGTGCATCTGCAAGGAGGCTCCGAACGAGGGCTTCCCTTTGGGATACGTTTGGATGCCTTGTAGATGCGGGGGCAACGCCCCTTCTTCTTACTGGCGGGGAAAGAAGGGCGGCGTTTCAATTCCGCCCTTCGTGGGGGTTACTCGCTCTCGCCTTCTTTCGGCGGAAAGAGAACGATCTTCCCGTTTACGGGCACGGCTTCAAGCTCGATGCCGTAGCCGCCTTTGGCGTTCGGCCATGCGGCCCCGATCCGGGTGAAGAATGATTTCTCACCGTTCTCGCGCACTGCGTAGGCAATCAAAGCGGGTTGTTTACTTTCGTTAGTCATGGTCTTTCTCCTTTGGTTAGGTTTTTTCACATTCCCCGAAGGGATGCAAGAGAGGCTGGCCGGGGTCACGAGCTGCGGGCTCAATCCCTAACACGGAACCTTTCGGAGCGGGCCGGGATTGATCACGTCAGCGCCTCGGCCAAAACTGGCATCCTGATCTTTCGGGGGTTTGTGGAAACGCCGCGGGCTAAGGGCAAAGCAAGACCCTCGACGAAACTATGCACAAGCTTGGTTCTCCCTGTCATGTTCGCTAAATTGACGAATTAACTTCCCGGATGGTAAGCAAGATGGCATGACGCTACGCGGCCAGTTTCAAAGATCAGCAAGCCTGCCTTTCAAACGCTTCGATGGAAAATTCAGCGGGCCGAGAAATACCCCACGGGTGAGAAAACGAACCAGACGCCGCTTTCCCCGCCCCAAAAGATAGGAGACACTTCGCCATGCCAATCGATCCGAACGTGAAGTCATGCCTTGAAAAGCTTCAGCAAGCTCAAGGGATCATCAACGAAGCGGCCAGTGATCTTTCTGCTGTCGATGGCTTTGCCGATGAATGGAGCAAGGTCTGCGGTCTCTACGATAGCGTGAAAGAGATCTGGTATGTGGTCGATGAACGGCGCATTGCCCTTCAAGATCCCCCACCCTCTTCAGAGCCTTAAGGAAAAGGGCCGCCCTTAGATAGTGAAGAAACGGCCCTAGGAGGGATGTGCTTGGATGTGCAGAGACGTTACGCACGAACGCTCTCACAAGGCTACAGAAAACTTCACGGATTTGGTGAGGGATCACTGACAAGCCCGGAATTGGACACAGAAGCGCGTAGAGCGTCGTTCCAGTCATCGCCGGGGCTGGAAGGCCGATCCTCCTCTAAAACGCGGCCACCCCCCTCCATTTCCCCAAAGATCGCCGTTAGACGGTCGGCAAGTTTGTCACCACCTTCATCGTGATCTAACGCCAGCACAATCTGGGAGCCGTCTGCCATCTTCTCCATGGCTCTCTTGATCAGATCATGCTGCGCGGGGCTAAGCGCTCCGCCCGTGCTGATGTAGCGGGCATTCTCAAACTTCTTCAAAGCATAGTGTGAGAGCGCATCAATGGCTGTCTCGGCAATCACAAGAGCGGTGTCCCCTTCCCTTGTCCGGCTACACCAAAGCCCTTTCGTCCCGCCCGATGAAAAGCTTGTGAAGGCTGTGTTCTTCTTCTCCAGCCCACAAACGCCTTCAGTGTTGATGTGAGGAAAGATCGCGTTGCCGCGCCAGTCCGTGCGAATGCGATCCACGAAACGCGTATCAGCCAGTACGGCTGCCGGAATGCCGCGCTCTTGTTCAAGGTAAGCGTGGGAAGTGACAGGTGTGCTGGCTTCATACTCGGCCTGCACCTTCATCAGGTCTTTTGTCGTCGGCTTCAGCGGGGCAAAGCTCGGCTGTTGATGGCGATAGGAAAGAGAACCATTCACCCATGGCCGCAGCTCCTTCCTCACTTCACCAAGTGAGCCGCCCTTACGCTGCTGCACAAAATCGATGATCGACTCTGCATCGTTGGCAATGCCCCCCTCCCCTGCATCAACCTGCCAGTAGATGAAGTGACCATTGGCCGCATTCTTCCCTATCACTACAATGTCAGCGCCGTTAACCATCACCGTTGAAGTCCCATAGCTCTTCTTCCGATTGATCTCGTAGCCCTGAGAAGCGGCGTAGAGCCGTAAGTCTATCTCGGTCTTGAAGATTTCGAGTTCAGCGGTCCGGCTCGGCATGTTCTACTTTCCTTGCGTTTTTCTAAAAAAATTTCGGGCGCCCCGCGCCAAGGGGCAATAGGGAGAAAGAGATTCTAGTAATTACAGGGTCCACTCCGGGGAATCAAGAGGCTGTTGTTGCTAGCCTCGACCTGCACTCTCCACCTACCACTTTGGAAAACAGAGTGTTCGATGAGACCGAAGACAAGCATGAAGCCAGTGCCAGCAGCTTCTTTCCCTGTTGCCCCTGTGCGGAGCACATCAAAGGTTCGGCTTTGCCGACACTTCTTTGCCGAAGGCCTTTAAACAATCGCCGTAGGCGACACTTTGAAATCTGCGAATGCAGATCAATGAACGGCCCTTGGGGGCCGCACTTCCTATAGGTATATTTTATAGGAAGTACATATAGGAGATGTGGTGGACAATTTCTGCGTTAGAAAGTGGACAATTTCTGCGTTCACACCCTGTACTAAAACAGCGCAAACCATTAACCAGTAGTGGAATTCCCCC
>JAACDM010000497.1 GCA_009936795.1 Verrucomicrobiaceae bacterium
CCCGTAATTATTTTCAAATTTAGCTTGACAATGTTCGCACCAGCATCCGTAGGGAGGCCCAAATCCTTGGTCGACCATATCTAGGTGAAATCCATCGATCTCGTAGGACATCATCTCGGCGAGAAGCTGCTTCACATAGTCGATGTAAGGTGAGTTGACACAGACTCTCTCAATGGGCTTCCCATCCTTGTCTCGCATGCGCCAATCCGGGTGCTCATGCAAGGTGTGTGTCGGGTATTGCAACACGCAATAGGCGATCACGGGCATCTCATGAGCTTTCGCGGACTCAACCGTTTCGCGCAGCACATCACGTTTCCCCAATCCTGGGGCCTTTGGCTGAAGCTTCGAATCGTAGTAAGCATAGACACCGTCTCTTGCCCAGATTACCATGTAATCGCAATGTGCAGCCACTGCTTTCTCGATGCATTCCCTCCCATCGAACCGAGCCACGTAGCCGGTATCGACGATATCGCTGCCAAACTGGGCACCGGTCGGTCCCGTCTCAATGCCGACTAGCGCCCGCTCATACCATGGAGCCTCTTGGCAATATGCATGGAATACACTGCAGCAAATGAATGCTAGTGATAAAATTGACTTCATAGATGTTGCGGCGCTCAATCCAAAGCTGCACCAGATCATAGCAATACATAAAGACTCACTTTAACAAACTCGATCTTTGCAAAACCTCACACACCAAAGGCCGGATCGCGCTCGTGAGGGAGATCATCGGTCAATGTTGGCTCGCTCCACGAGTGCTTGGCCCTACCTCGCCATTCACCCCTGCGACAAGCACGAACTAAGAAAGACCTGTAAGCGTTAGTCTGGTGGCGTTGACTGGCAGTCGAAAAACAGGCCTACCTAAGCGAGGATCTTTTTAATCACACGCATCGGCTCCACGCCAGTTAGGCGCTGGTCGAGTCCCTGGTAGCGGTAGGTGAATTGCTCATGGTTGATTCCGAGACAGTGGAGGATGGTGGCGTTGATCTCGTTGATGTGCACCTCGTCCGAAACCGGGTTGTAGGAGAACTCATCGGTCTAGCCGACCTCCACGCCGCCTTTAATCCCGCCACCAGCGAGCCACATGCAGAAGTTACGTGGGTGGTGATCACGACCATAGCGTTCGCGAGTCAGTTTGCCCTGGCAGTATACGGTACGGCCGAATTCCCCTCCCCAAATCACGAGCGTGTCGTCTAGCATGCCGCGCTGCTTGAGGTCAGTGACGAGAGCGGCGCAAGCCTGGTCAGTGTCCAGGCATTGATTCCCCAACTCCCTCGGCAGGTTGCCGTGCGAATCCCAACCACGGTGCAGGATCTGCACCATGCGCACGCCGCGTTCCACTAGTCGCCGCGCCAGCAGAGCGCTGCGAGTGAAAGATCCCGGCGTCTCGACTCTTTCGCCGTAAAGGTCCTTGATCGCCTTGGATTCCTGGCTCAGGTCCGTTAATTCTGGCACGCTGCTCTGCATGCGATAAGCCATCTCATACTGCGAGATTCGAGTTTGGATATCCGGGTCGCCAAACTTCGCGAAACCGCGTTGGTTGAGTTTACCGAGGGTATCTAACATGGCGCGACGATCGACCGGGCTCACGCCGGGCGGGTTGTCGAGGTAAAGGACCGGATCCGCGCCCGGACGGAGCACGACACCCGAATACTTCCCTGGCAGAAACCCAGAACCCCACATGCGGCTGTAGAGCGCTTGGGCATTCGAGCCTTTGGGGAAGTTTGGCACGAGAGAAACGAAGGCCGGAAGGTCGTTCGTTTCCGCGCCAAGCCCGTAGCTGACCCACGATCCCATGCTTGGCTTGCCAGGAACTTCGCTTCCCGTCATAACAAAGGTACACGCTGGGTCGTGATTGATGGCGTTGGTGTAGACCGACTTCACCACGGCAATGTCGTCGGCAATCTTGGCGGTGTGCGGCAAGAGTTCGCTGACCCACCTTCCGGATTGGCCGTGCTGGGTAAACTTGTACTTCGACGGCGCTACCGGGAATGTGCCCTGTCCGCTCGTCATGGTAGTGATGCGGTCTCCGAGGAAATCCTTGGGCAACACCTTGTCGAACTGCTTGTGGAGATCTGGCTTGTAGTCCCAGGTGTCTAACTGCGACGGCCCGCCGTTCATGTGAAGGTAGATGATCGACTTCGCCTTGCCTGCGAAGTGCGGCAGATCGGATAGAGCGGGATGCACCGCTGATCCAACTGCCCGGCTGCGGTCTTGCGAGGCAAGCAATGAAGCCAGAGCAATGCCGCCAAGACGAATGCCTGTGTCGCCGAAGAACTGACGGCGAGTCTGCAGGAGTTGCTGTTCAAAGAGTGGGTTCATGGTGTGTGAATGCTTGAGTGGTCGCGCTCAGTTCCGCATGACGGCTTCGTCCAAGTTCAGGATCAGGTTGGCCGCCAGTGTCCAGGCCGCGAGCTCGACTTCATCTGCGCTTTTCGACGGCTTGAGGTCGCCGAAGTGGATGGCTTTCTTTGCCTCTTCGGGCGCTTCCTGGTAACGCGCGAGCTGGCCATCCACAAATTGGCTGATCATGGCGACCTCCTCAGCGTCTGCACTCCTCGCAAGGGCTCGGCGGTAGGCGAACTGAATACGCACCGGAGTGTTAGGATCGGCTGCAAGGATCTGAGCGGCGAAGGCGCGGGCCGCTTCGTAGTGCTGCACATCGTTCATTAACTGTAGGGCCTGCAACGGAGTGTTAGTCCGATCACGCCTGATGCACGACTGCTCACGATTCGGCATGTCGAAATTGTCCATCAAGGGATGAGGCGCGGTGCGCTTAATGAACGTGTAGATCGTGCGCCGGTAGAGATCGTCGCCATGGCCACGCTTGTAGACGCGCGTGTTCGATCCACCAAAGCCGACCGGCTCCCAGATGTTCAGCGGCTGGTAGGGATTCACGCCCTTACCACCCATCTGCAGTTTGATCAGGCCACTCACGAAGAGGGCTTGATCACGAATCTGTTCGGCATCAAGCCGGAAACGCGGGCCGCGTGAAAGCCACCGGTTCCCTGGGTCGGCTGACCAGCTTTCGGAAGGCGCTGCGCTCTGTTGGCGGAACGTATCGCTGGTCACTAGCAGACGCATTAGTCCCTTCATATCCCATCCACTCTCGACAAACGTCACCGCCAACCAGTCGAGTAGGTCCGGATGAGTAGGCATGCTGCCCTGAGTTCCAAAGTCGTGACTGCTCTCCACCAACCCGACTCCGAACACCTGCTGCCAAAACCGGTTCACCGCGACGCGAGCGGTGAGCGGGTTTTCAGGGGAAACGATCCAGCGCGCGAGGTCGAGTCGATTCCCGCGCTCGCCTGCCTTCTTCAGTGGTGGCAAGACTGCCGGAGTGTTGGGCACGACTAGCTCACCAGGGGAATCATACTCGCCTCGGGTCATCACAAAGGCGTCGCGAGGCTTCGGCAGGTCGCGGAAGATGAAGGACGACGGAGTAGCGTTATCTAAGGCTTTGCGCTCTTCGTTGACCGTGACGAGCTTGGCATCGAGAGGTGCGAACGTCTCCCGAGTTCCCGCGTAGACTTTTGCTAGGTAGTGGCGCAGAAGTCCCGCGTATTCCTTCGGCAAGACATCGCGCTCTCTCTTCGGGAGCGCGTTCTTCCATGCCATGAAACTCTGTGAATGATCGGCGCTCGGATCGGTGCGCCCAATCACCCCCATCTTGTCGAAGTAGGCAGTCCCGCCGTAGACCGTAAAGGCGAATCCCTTCACCTGCGCACCCGCCGAGAGACCCACACTTGCAGCGTCAAATTCCAGCTTCACCCATTGCCCGGCAGCTGGAAGATCGCCGGCGAGGAAACGCTCGCTGGTACCCGCCTTGCCCCATTGAATGATGTCCTTGCCCCAGATCGCGCGGTGGGCCCAAACACCGGTGTTGAATTGAAGCATCACTTCCTCCGCCGGATCCTTCGGATCGTTGTAAACGTGCAGGAAGAACTTTCCGCCGACTGGCACCGCCAGTTCCTCGGCGCCTGCTTCGTAATAGATTTGCGCCATGGCGGGCCCTTTGACCTTCACCGATTTCGTGCCGCTTGCGACAGGCTTCGAGACGAACTCCTGCCGGGTCACCGAAGTTCCAACCTTCGCGCCTTGTGGGAAGGCATCTTCGAACCAAACGTGTTCTGTTTCAGTGACTAGCAGCTTCGGATCCTGCTCGGCAGGGTCCTCGTACAGGACTGCCGCTGCCAAGTCCTCAATCTCTTTCTTCACGGCGGACTCACGTTCCGCGAACGCCGCCATCTTGGCGTCATAGCCTGGACTTTTCACTTTGACCACCGGCTTGGTCAGGAGCGAATTGCCGTCCATGGCTGGATCGGCATTCGAATAGAAGAAGGCGTAGAGCGAGTAGAAGTCCTTGGTCGTGATCGGATCATATTTGTGATCATGGCAGACCGCGCACTCCGCAGTCAGCCCAAGCCAGGCTTGGGCAGTAGTGCTAGCACGCTCCACGGCATAACGAAAGATCCACTCCTTCGCAATGCTACCGCCTTCACCGGTGGTGACATTGCTGCGATTGAAGCCGGTAGCGACGAGCTGTGATTGCGTCGGCTCTGGTAGCAGGTCCCCGGCGAGTTGCTCGATGGTGAACTGGTCGAACGGCAAGTTGCGGTTAAACGACTCGACGACCCAATCGCGGAACGCGAAGGTTTGCCGCTCGTTATCGAGGTGCATGCCGTGGGTGTCGCCATAGCGTGCGACATCGAGCCAATGACGCGCCATCTCTTCCCCGAAATGTTGCGATGCGAGGTAGCGATCGACCATGCGCTCGTATGCGTTGGGCTGTTGATCTGCTAGATAAGCATCGACCTCCGCAAGTGCCGGAGGCAGGCCAGTGAGAGCCAAGCTCACACGCCGGATCAGGGTTGGGCGATCCGCTTCCTGGGAGGGCTCCAAATGGTTCGAAGGCAACGCGGACCGCACAAAGTGATCGATGCCGTCGCCCGCATGGCTTATTGGCCGCTCGAAGGCCCAGTGCTTTTGATAGGGCGCGCCCTCTTCGATCCAACGCTTGAGCAACGCCTTCTCGTCGTCATCGAGTTTCTTGTGCGACTTCGGCGGAGGCATGACCTCGTCGGGGTCGGTCGAGTTGATCAATTCCCAAACCAGGCTTGCTCCCGGGTCTCCAGGCACTATCGCGGCCACACCATCCTGCTCGGCGTATGAGCCCTCCGCAGTATCGAGACGCAACTTGGCCTTCCGCTCGTTCTTGTCGAATCCGTGACAAGCGAAGCAGTTCTCCGAGAGAATCGGGCGGATATCTCGATTGAACTGCAAGGATTCGGCGACCGCGCTTGTGAAGGCGCACAGTGAGAGAAAGATCGCAATGATGTTCGAGTTCATGATTGGCATAGAGGCAGTAGACCTGCAGCGACGCTATACGGAGAACTGGCGCAGGTATAGAATTTGTCGCAGGAAGCTGTCCTCAAGGGGGCAAGCCTCCCGGCGGCGTTGGGATCGCCTTGCAACAACCCGCCTTCATGTTTACAAAGGCTGAAGGTATATAGTATAGTATCGTATCGACGCCTCTCTAGAGTCGCCCAAATGTCCGCCCTGGCGTTCGCAATCATGGCTGAGGCGAAAAACCCCGTCGATTTCCAACAAGAAATTCGACCGATACTCGCGGAACACTGTTTCGAGATCCACGGCCCAGACGAACAGACAAGCGAGGCGGGGCTTCGTCTCGACCAACGCGAGGCAGCTCTCGCGAAGGGTGCGATCGGGCCGGCCAAGCCTCTCGAGAGCGAGCTCATCCAGCGCCTCACCTATCGCTTCCAGGGCCAGGATTTCCGCCTAACCGATGGGCACGGGCACGTCATGAGGCAGATCCTCGCTTGACGGTTGCGTGGCGACTCGGCGAAAATAAGGTAATCAATCGTTACCAAAATCAGAAAAAAGATGAGTTTAAAGAATTCAGATAATTTCCTATCAAAGAGCGAAATCACTCGTCGTGAAGCCCTTATCGCTGGAGCTGCAGCGACATCGATTCTGGCCGCTGCGATTCAGGGAACCGACGCTGCGGACGTCATAGACAAGGCAGTGGGCCCGATTCTGGGACATGTCGATCACGAGACCGCCATTGTCTGGTATCGGCCGGCTTCACCTGGTGAATACCTTGCCACTCTGACGCACACGAAGACAGGAAACGTCGTATCAGCGAAAGCTCACGCATCGCCTGATCACGACTTATGCATCCGTTGGCGGTTCGATAATCTTAAAGCCGATAGCGAATACACCTACGCCATCAGTTATCAGGGCCGAACAATCGCAGATTCAAACACGCAACAAATCAAGACCTCCCCGCCTATCAATAAACCGGCCCGAACCGTCCTTGGGATGGGATCGTGCGCTTCAAGTTCGAAGTTCTTTGACGTTTGGACTCAGATCGCGGCGAACAACATTGACGGTTTAATGTTGCTTGGTGACACGCCTTACATCGACAACCGTGAATTGTCTGTGAACCGAATGCGACACCGAGAGTTCCTCTCGATTCCGACGCTGAACGAACTGGGAGCTTCCACTCCCGTTTGGGGCACCTGGGATGACCATGACTTCGGAGGGAACGACACCGACGGAAAAATCTCGAACAAAGAAATCATCCGTCAGGCGTTCTGTGAATATCGAGCTCAAAAGGAATTTGGCGATGGAAAGCACGGCGTTTATACGAAGTTTCGTCGAGGTCCGGTGGAAGTGTTCATGATAGACCCCCGTTACTTTTCGCAATCCGAACCAAGCCCAGTGGATCCAGAGAAACCGACGTGCCTCGGCAAAACACAATGGAATTGGCTGCGCGATGGACTCAAACAATCCACGGCTCCTTTCAAACTGCTGGCGACGGGTATGATTTGGGACGATAAGAAAAACGGCGAGAAAGATGACTGGGAGACTTACGCACATGAACGGGAAGCCCTCTTCGACTTTATCGGTCAGAACAAGATAGGAGGCGTTGTCCTCATAGGTGGTGACATCCACGTTTCACGGCACCTGAAATACCCGACAAAAGATCGCATCGGATACGACCTTCACCAGTTCATCATTAGTCCACTCCATGACAGTGTGATTCCATCGCTCAACGTTCCTCATCCGCATCTTCAATGGGGGGAGCCGCTTAAGAATATGTTCCTAACGGTTGCCGTCGATACGACTGGCGATCGACCGATTCTCGACGCGAATTGGATTGACCGAACGGGCAAGCTCCATCGAGAAGTTCGTATCGAACTCAACGGTTAGCGCCGGTTTCGGGTTCCGACATTAAAGGTCCCATGGGAAATCGGTAAGGACTAAGCTCAATGTTACGACAGGGAACAGCGGTCTCCACACCAGTCGCGTCCCGATCAAGAAGGGAAACAAGAGCAGAAAGAGACCTCCCATGACAAACTTCACCCCGGTGCTGTGGTTCTTTCGCAAACGAAAGTAGACCTCATTGGGCGTGCCACCAAAGGCGAGGACGAAGATGATGACCCACCGGCAGGATGAAGGCTAGGTTGTAGGAAACAAGGCAAGGGATCGGCTGCTTTCCTCCAAGCTGTTCAAGACGCCCCGCGAGCCTTGCCCCACCGATGACCGCACTGGCAAAGGTTCTTGCCTCAAATGTCTCATCGCACCTGTCGAGGGATTGACCGTGCCAAACCGAGCCACTAGCCTCGGTTGACAGGTTGTCCGACAACATGAAAAGTAAGACTAACAAAGCTGTGGGAGCTCTATCTCTACAATCAATGACAAGGCTTATCCTCGTCTGGTTGATTCTCGGTGTTGCCGTATCGGCTAAAGCGGAGTTCCAGGCAGGCGTTGCGGCGGTTGACATCACACCCCCGAAACTACCTGTGCGAGTCAATGGGATGTTTACTGAGCGCTTGGCAGACCGAGCGATTGATACGCTCCACGCGCGAAGCGTGGCGCTCGACGACGGAAAGACCAAGATCGTGTTCTGCGTGGTCGACACCTGCATGATGCCGCGCGAGCTGATCGACGAGGCAAAGAAGACGGTGGAAAAGAAGACTGGGCTCTCCACTGGCCGCATGATGGTTTCCGCCACCCACACGCACAGTGCGCCCGCAGCCATGAGTTGCCTGGGAAGCCGAATGGATCCGGACTATGTGAAATGGCTGCCCGGTAAATTGGCGGAAAGTATGAGCGAGGCGCTAGGTAACTTGCAACCCGCCCGTATCGGCTGGGCATCCATCGACGATTGGGAGCACACCCACAACCGGCGTTGGATCTTTCGGCTGGACCGCACCCTAACAGATCCCTTTGGCGACCAGACCATGCATGCGAACATGCACCCGGGACACCTCAGCGGGAATGTGATCGGTCCATCCGGCCCCGTGGATCCAGAGTTGAGTCTGTTTGCCGTGCAAACGAAGAAGGGCAAACCACTCGCCTTGTTCGCCAACTATTCACAGCATTACTACGGCTCGGGCCTGCTGTCCGCAGATTACTTCGGAGCCTTCTGCCGGCACGTGGCCAAGCGCTTGGAGCAGCCGTCCAGCGAGGGGCCATTCGTGGCGATGATGTCGCAAGGCACCAGTGGCGACCTGATGTGGATGGACTACGGCGCGGAGCGAAAGAACTGGTCGACAAACCAGTACGCGGAAGAAGTGGCGGACTACGCCATGCGCGCTTACGAACAACTCAAGTGGAACGATCACGTGCTGTTGGAGATGGTGGAGAAAAAGCTACTCCTCGACTGGCGCCGTCCTGACACAGACCGACTGGAATGGGCCCAGGCGCGAATGGAAGCTCTCAACGGCGAGTTGCCGCGTTCGCAGCAGGACATCTATGCGATGGAAGCTGCCATCCTGCACGAGAAGCCTAAAGCAGAACTCAAACTGCAGGCCATACGCATAGGCGGACTCGGCATCGCGACCTTACCTAACGAGGTCTACGCGATCACCGGTCTGAAATTGAAGGCGCATTCGCCCTTCGAAAGTCATTTCAATATCGAGCTGGCCAACGGCTCCGAAGGCTACATCCCGCCTCCGGAACAACACCCGCTCGGCGGCTACACGACTTGGCCCGCGCGTACCGCTGGACTTGAAATCAGGGCGGAACCGCAGATCGTGGATAAACTTCTGCTAGGACTAGAAGAGGTCGCAGGAAAGAAACGGAATCCATTCTTCGTGACGAGCGCTGCTTACAAGGATGCGGGGGTTCTAGCACATTGGCCATTGGATGACCTCGGCGGTGAAACGGCGAGCCCCAATCATGGACTGACACACACACCACTTCGTATCGTTGGAAAGGTTGCCCGCTACCTGCCCGGAGTTGGGAGTGGTTCGGGCTCTGATCGTGAGGAAGCCTTGACCGCCTCGCCGCTCGCAGCCGATGGAGAGATCAACCGCTCCATGCATCTCGTGGATGGCTACCTCGAGACCGACCTCGATCTCCCGGCCGAATTCACCGTCGCATTGTGGTACTGGCTAGGCGAACACAGCGGGGCGTCCATGCGCGAGGGCAACCTAATACGACTACCGTCAGGACAGACTCTAACAGTTCGCCAGGATATAGATCACCGGTGCCGGTTGTTCCTCGGTGACCAGGAAGGCACCTCTCATCGACGCGCGGATGAATGGAATCTTGTCGTGTTAGTGCAGGAGACGAACCGGACGCACGTTTATCTCAATGGTAGGACCCAACCCGGCCTGGGAATCGAGACCGGGAACGCAAAGCCGGTGCCTGTCCGATTCGGTGAGGGACTCGAAGGCAAGCTAGATGAGATCGCCTTGTGGAATCGCGCCCTGGATGCGGCCGATCAGCAATCGCTCTGGAGGAATTCCGGCATGGCCGAAAGGCGGGCCAAGCAGGCAGCAACGCGCAGGCGGGCGGAGCAAGAAGCCGAGGAACGGGCCAATCCCCCGGAGTGGCCTGCCGAGTACGATGCCGTGATCACAGACATGGTGCCCGTGCGTCACGATCCACTCGCCACGAAACCTGAGGGCATGGCAGCCGAACAGTCTGTTCGTTTTTCGCCGGGTGCCCGTGCCATCTTCGAGGCGGGTCGGACTCGCGGAAAGGCTGAATCCCTGGGTGCTGCCTACTCCGTGTCCTTCTGGTTCCGCAACGACCTCCCGAACCGTGCCCGACCCGTCACCGCATACGTCTTTTCGCGTGGCCCGAACGCCAACAAGCAGGCACCAGGCGACCACCTGGGGATCGGGGGGCACTACGGGGCCAGCTATCCTGGGAAACTCCTCGTGTTCAACGGCAACGAAGCGGACGAGGTGTTGATCGGGAAGACGCTGATTCCGCCGGGCACCTGGAACCACGTAGTATTCGTCCGCGACAAGGAACGCGCGCGGGCCTGGTTGAATGGCAAACTGGAGAGCGACGGAAAGATGGTGCCGACGACAAGCGGTTCAAAAGAAATCTATCTCGGTGCCCGCAGTGATTTCTTCGCCCCGCTTAAAGGTTACCTGGCCGAGTTCGCACTGTTCGACCGCGCGCTTACCGCTCGGGACATTCGAGACATCCACGCAGCCACCCAATCTAGTGAGGGTGAGAACTCCCGTTGAGAAATTCGCGTAGACCGTAGTTCATCATTGAACCACTCGCCCATTGTACAACGGTAGAACCGTCTGCCAAATCCGTTCCACAGGCTATTACAAGTTGACCACCACTATTTCTCTTTATAGGTGGCCCTAACGGAAGTAATAAAATCTAATAGCGTTACAAAGGTTGTTGAGTCATAGATATCTTCGATATACCCCGTACTACGAATCCATTGATCGAGTCCCTCAAAATACTGCGGCTCTGATCTACCAATCCATTTATCAAAAACCATGCCTTTGGCGGGCGGATTGGCTGTGATCATGATTCGACCGGAAATATCATAATAGGTGTCACCGCCACTGCCGTTGATGACCTTCAACTTTCTGCCCCCACCGACGTTCACCGGTTCGATCTCAATAAAACAGATTTCGGTCTGATTGGCGCTGCTAAGCGTCAATCGCGACTCAGGATAACTACTGCCGCCATCCTTAATCTCAATATTTTCAAACCGATAGTCCTGATACGTGTCCGTATCTATAGCATCATTGAGCACTAATGGAGGAATATCTGAACGCGATTGGCCCAGATTCACCTTGATAGCTCGTTGCGATTGCTTGGCTCCCAGACCCAATTTCACGTTATAAAATCCTCGTGGTAAGTCAATGCCCCAGGAGTAACTACTGCTGTCTGTTTCGAAAACATTGTGGGTCGCTATGACTAATTCTGTTTCGGTAGGATGCTTTGAGCCTGACAGATTATATCCCCCGAGCCAACCGTAGGTATAACCATTCAGTTTCTCTGAATAAGGACTGCCTCCATCTACCATGTAGCCAAGCGGAGTGTAAAACCCCTCTAACGGTCCAAAGTTAATCTTAATCGCTTTCTTGTATTTATCCAGTGGATCTTCATTGGCCACAAAGACGGGCTTCAAAGTGATATCATTAGAAGTCTTAATGCTTAGTGGATTCTGGTCACTTTTGACATCCTTGATCCAACCATGAAAATGGTATCCCTCATCTGGAATCGCCTCAATCGTCACCTCGATTCCCTCTGAATAAGCCCCACCCTCTGGCTCTAACTCGACGCGTCCATATCGTGCATCTTCTTCAAGGCTTACCCTAACCTTCCTTTTCCCCACATACACCGTTGTCGTATTCGTGCTGATATTACCTGTATTGTCAGTGGCTTTCACGATAATGCGATGCTTCCCATGAGTGACTCCCGTTAGGCTCGCGGCGATCCGATTGGCACGACTCACCTTTCTTACGAGCTGCTCATCCAAATAGAGCTCCAGCTCCGTTATTGAACCGCCATGGTAATCGTTGGCGTAGGCCTCAACCTCCACGGTCGCTTCTGTTGGATTGATTAATAACGCATTCCTCTTGGGCCTGATGGTATTAATGCTGGGTTTCGTGTCATAATACTGCAGCGTTAGGCTATTCAGGTAATCTTCGATATGGGTGTAGCCGTCATGGTTCGCGTCCTCCCGTCCATCGCTGGGATCTCTGGGGTCTAATCCATTGGCGACTGCCCACTCATCAGGCATCCCGTCGTCATCTGTGTCAACCGGGGCCGGCTGAGACTTTAACTCAGGCCAGCCCCCGACCGCTTCTTGCGTGTCAATAAAGCCATTGGTGCTGCCATTGCCGCCATCCATGCAAGTGGCAGTGCCAGTAGCAACATCATGCAATATCCTTTGGTCGACCGAGTCTCGCTTTAGACTTGCGCCCGCGAACTGAAGCACCTTTTCATAGGCTTCCTCAGCAGCATGTGTCGTCACCATGCCTGTTTCCACGGGACTTTCCCGACGCAATCCTTTTCTTTCAACATCAGATAGGTGGATCCATTTGGAATCAAACTGAACACCATAAGCCCAGTTGTCATTCGTCGCCCTCTCTGATTCTGTTAGCACATTGCCATCAATATAGAATTTACCCCAAACGTTGTACAAGGGGTCCCATGTCTCAATCCGATTCCATATCGCAACAATCCTTTCCGGATGCCTTGTTGTGGCGGGTCCAGCTTTATAATAGTTGCTCACCATGTTCACATTCATTCCCTCGCCTCCATAGCAACTGCTGCCTTGCCAGTTGTAGACCACATTGTTTCTGATATCAACGATATCGGATAGGGCATAAGCTGACGCAAACTCTCCAAGCCTCGGATTTCTGCCGTCGTGGTGTGCAAGCAGATTATGATGGAACGAGGCCTTCTTGCCACCCCAGACGCCGCCATATCCGTGCTTGCCACTTTTGTGGACAGAGTTGCGCAAACTTTCTCCAATCAAGCACCACTGCATGGTAAAGTTTTCGTTGGCATAGAATGAGGCGCATTCATCCGTAGACCAACTCATCGAACAATGGTCAATGATGACATCTCTGTTCTTCTGACCGCCAATGGCATCCGCTTGATGCCGGGCTTCATCACCCATTCTAAAGCGCAGGTAACGAATGATCACTTCCTCAGTGGCGTCGAGATAGACCTCGTGATTCTTAAGGCAGATGCCATCTCCAGGAGCAGTTTGCCCGGCAATCGTAAGATGTCCGTTTCGGATTCTGAGTCTGCTTTCCAATGCGATAGTGCCTGACACTTCAAAAAGGACGATTCGTGGTCCATCGGCTTCCACGGCAGCCCGTAGACTACCTTCTCCGCTGTCGTTCAGGTTGGTCACTTTGATCACCATTCCACCACGGCCTCCGATGGTGTACATGCCATGTCCTTCGGCCCCAGGAAAAGCCGGGATATCTTTAGCTGGCATCTCAGACCAGGATAGTAATCCTGCGAGGACTGTCATCATACGGCGCATGTTGGTTTTCATTAATCTTTGCACGTTTATTGACTCTTTGAGTTGATACTAACTGATGATCTGAGTGATGGGGTCACCGTGATCGATGTCCAAACGCTTGCGTCCCGGCACCTCGAGCGCGTGTGAATCGAGACCCAGCTGACGCAGAATGGTAGCGTGAATATCAGTCACATAGTGACGATTCTCGACGGCATGAAAGCCAATCTCATCGGTTGATCCATGAACGATGCCACCTTTCAAACCGCCACCAGCCATCCATACACTAAAGCCGAAGATATGATGATCACGGCCGTCGGCACCCTGCGATCCCGGCGTGCGGCCGAACTCGGTGGCGAAGACGACCAAGGTTTCGTCGAGCAGGCCACGTTGCTCTAGGTCTTCTAACAATCCAGCGATCGGTTGATCGACAGCGAGCGCGTTCTTGGCGTGATTGGCTCGCAGGCCGCCATGAGCATCCCAGGCTCCAGCCCCCCCACCGCCGTGCTGGATCTGCACGAAACGCACACCTTCCTCCACGAACCTCCGTGCCGCTAACAGTTGCATGCCGAAGTCCTTGGAATGGGCTTTGTCCAAGCCGTAACTCGCCTTTGTAGAGGCACTCTCTTTGGAGAAATCGACAATATCCGGTATTGATTGCTGCATGCGAAAGGCCAACTCATACGATGCAATCCTTGCCGCCATGGTGGCATCCTTGGGATACTCGGTGCCACGCAACGTATTGAGATCTTGAATCAGATTCCTGCCAATCGCCTGCGATTCCGGGGCAAAGGGGCTTCCCGGTTGGTTGAAATCGAGCGGGTGGTTAGGATCAATCCTGAGCGGCACGGCGTCATGCGCCGGGCCTAAGTAATGACCATCACGTTTGTTCCAATACTCACGTTTCCCCAATGAGATGAACTGGGGTAGATTGTCGTTGAGCGAACCAAGACCATAATGAACCCACGCACCCAGGGTTGGGAATTCGCCATCATTGCGGTGTCTGCCAGAATGGAACTGCGTCTGCGCGCCATGATTGCTGTCGGTGGTCCACATCGAGCGCACGATGGCCAACTTATCCACATGTTTGGCGGTGTGAGGAAACCAATCGCTGACCTCAATACCACTTTGACCATGTTTCTTGAACCCAACTTGAAGCGGATACAACTCGTTGCGTTGATTGCCATTCGCATCGGGCACGACCAAACGCTCAAGAGCGAGCTTCTTCGGATCTTGCGCGTCAGCAAAGGGTGTTTCCGAAATCGTCTTTCCCCCATACTTGGTCAGCATGGGCTTGGGATCAAAGCTCTCCATGTGACTCACGCCACCATTCATGAAGAGCCAGATCACATTCTTGGCTTTGGGAGAGAAATGGGGTTTTCCGTTAGGCGGTGTCCACACGCCCGAACGCGCATACCCCTCTCGTTGTAACATCGCCCCGAGCGCCAATCCGGTAAAGCCCATGCCTGCATCAGCAAGGAAGCGTCGGCGTGACGGAAGATGAAGGTGGCGTTGGGCCATTCTAGCGAAGGGTAACGAAATCGTTGTGGTTGATCAAGGCCCAGACGAAGTGTCCGCAAGCGGCCTCGGCCGTCGTTTCCGGCAAGAACCTCCATTCAGTCAATGCCTGGCAACTCTTGTAAACTTCCTCAGCGCTGGGAGTAAATCCCAAGAGCCTCTGAAAGGCCTTCCTCACAAAGGTCTCATCACTCAGCATTTCTCCACTCATCAACTCAGCGGCTATCTTTGGCGCTGCATCGAGGATCAATTTGCTATTGGTAAGCGCTAAGGCCTGTTGCGGGACAACGCTTTGTTCACGGCGATAGCAGTCGGTTACTCTGGCTTCATCGAA
>JAACDM010000498.1 GCA_009936795.1 Verrucomicrobiaceae bacterium
ACCATTCTCAATACTCGCGACAACTACTTCACACTCACGCGTTCGATGAACGCCGATATCATGATGGCCGATGATGGCTTCGCCGCGACGATCTTCCCTGTCATCAGTGGCTATCACCTCGAAGATGCGCGTGTGGAGAATCTCACTGTGGATGGCAATCGCGAGGAGAACCCGACCAAGGTCGATGGCTGTCGCACGGCCGGGATCTTTCTTTACCGTGGGGACAGTTGCACCATCACCCATTGCACCGTCCATGATTACAGCGGCGACGGCATCAGTTTCCAGCAATCGAACGATGTCAGGGTGGAGAAGTGCGTGGTGGAACGTTGCGCCGGTTTCGGACTTCATCCCGGTAGTGGTTCGCAAAGACCGACAGTGAAAGACTGCCGGGCAATCGCCAATGGTGAGGACGGGTTCTTCTTCTGCTGGCGTGTTCGCGGCGGTCTCGCCGAAGGCAATTGGCTGGAGAACAATGGTGGCCACGGTATGTCCATCGGACACAAGGACAGTGATAATTTCGTTCGCAACAATACGATCATCGGCAATCAACGCGGCGGCGTTTATTGGCGCGCCGAAACCAAGCCGATGGCAGCCCATCGGGTGACCTTCGAAGCCAACACCGTGCGCGACAACGAAGGCTGGGGCCTGTTTGTAGACGGTGCCACGGATGGAACGATCATCCGCAACAATGTTATCGTAGACAGCGGCGCAGGACGCCAAGCCACCGGCATCCGCATAGGCAAAGAAGCCGGCGAGGTCACGTTGGAGGGCAACAAGATACGAACAGAGACGCCGGTGGAGGACGACCGTGAGAACAGTCAACGCTAATTCTAACATTTCCCGTTTTATCAAGTAGAACTCGTGAAACTCGACCTATTGACTCCAAGGTTCCTGGGTGCGGTATGGTTACCTCTCTTAGGAATTTCTCCCGTCGCCGCCGATGAGGCCAAGGCCCCTGTCGAACGCATCGGCCCACCAAGCTATTACGCGCCGCCTGTCGAACGCTATCGTTCTAGCAGCCCGGATATGAACAACCCTTCGTATTACCCGATCCCCAAGACTCCGGTGACTCGGGCCACTTACATGGAGTGGATCGATAACAGTGGCATGTTAGACTTCGTCGATCAACCCAAGCGAGGGATGGGTGGCCCGACCTTATTGCTCCCTGTGTTAGCCAAATATGTGCAAACCAAAGACGCGCGTTGGGGGCAAGCCTGCATTGCCATGCTCAAAGACTACCATCGCGCATTCAAGGTCGAGATCGAAGCCAAGGGATGGGTGGAGCAGTTTGCCGAACCTCCAGCGTTCATTCCCGTTTACCGGAAACACCTTCTGGATGGCGGGCTGATCACTCCAAATGAGGCCTGGTTTCGCGAACTTTGGCTCGATTACTGTCGCCATCTTCACGTGTGGGGAAGCGAGCCGATCGAATGGCGAGGGCCCTGTCATCGATCGATGCCCGAAGCCTTAGCAAAAGGGTTAGCCTCCAAATGGTATCCCGACATCCCAGAGGCTGAGCATTGGAAACACTATGCCGAACTGGTCTGGGAGGATTTCTGGAGCAAGAAGGATTTGCTTCAGAATGACACCGGCTATTTCCAGGACACCATCCGTGCGTATGCCTTCTCCGGTGGTCAATTGTTGGGAGATGATCGCTATTTGTCAGACGCCGACATGCAGAAGATCTGGCACAGGTTGATGATGGAAATCACGCCCGACGGCGCGATCAATCCTTACGGCCCCAACGGTGGCTGGAACAGCACGGCAGCGTTGCGCGTAGGTGTGTTAGAGGCCGTGGCGTCAGCCGCACAGAAGGGCACTTACCGCTTCGCCGCGCACAAGGCCATGAACTACCTTCTCTATCAGAACGACGCCACCTTGGGCGATGGTTACCTCCTGCACTCGGAAACAGCGCCTTACCTCGTGCTCGCCTGGTTGAGGGCCGATGACTCGATACAGCCGGTTGAACCTGCGGCAGGTGTGCTCACTACCGAACGCCGCGAGCATATTCGCATGCCTCACAGAGACAAAGAAATCGTGGGCCGTTTCCTCGCCCATTTGGATCCGCATCCTGACAGAGCCAATTTGTGTTGTAATCAGGCCTTCACGGAGCGCATGGTTCCTGACAAACTCATCCTTCGAAGCGGTTGGGATCCGGGTGACTTCTTTGTGCTCGTGGACCTCGTGCCCACCAGTTTCCCCTACAACGCTGGCAGCATCGTCGGCATGAATCGTTGGGGAGCGCCCTTCACGCAATTGGTGACTTCGAAAGGTGAGAGTACCGAGAACCGCATCGCCATCACGGATCTCTCAGGAAAGGCAAAACTCCGTTATCTACCTGATCCCGATCGCATCAACGAGCACTGGCAACGCGGCAAGATGCAGGACATGATGACGCGCGTCCTTAAAACAGAAGACAGCGATCAAGCCAGCTTCGCGCGCGCGGAGATGCGCAACCCCATGGGGCTTCCCGTGCGGATCATTCAGGATTATGTTTCTGTGAGGAATCGATTCCTCGTGCGACGTGAAACCGTGGTGTTTGAGGAATCCTTCCATGCCAGAGTCGCCGCGCTCTGGAACACACAGAACATCGGCCCACAGATTGGAGATCATTGGGCGAACACCTTCATGACCGCTCCCGTCGCCTCCAATGGCAAAGTCGCCATGCGCACGCCGCCCGCAGATCTTCTCGTCTATTTCTCCCCGCAACCGAATTGGAGAATGCAAGTCGTCGATCGCACGGCCGAAGACCCGCGCACGGCGGTCACGCCAGCCCAGCTACGCTACGTTTGGGAAGGCACCCCTACGGTTGGACAACGCTTACATTCGACTCAAGTGTATTACCCTCACGCAGCCACCAAGGCCCGAGTCTCCTCCAATCAACCCGGCGCCAAAGTAGAATACGCCAAGGGCGATCTCGGAGCCACTGCGGGCGCTTCCGGCATCACCGTGATTCGCGATGATCTTGGTGCCACGGTTTTAAAGTTCCAGTTCGAGGCGGATCGCGTCGAGTGGGTGACCATCAACCATGAAGACGCGGAGATCAGCGTGAATGGCAAGATCGTTTCCGGCCTTTGGGATTACGCCACGACACCAAGCAGTGATCAGTGACCATGAACTCCATCGCCTCGGCATACGGAACATCGAAAAGGCTTCATTCCGCAGCGTGAGGTTGGATGAAGGCCGTGAAAGGATCGCGGGTAAGCATCCATATCCTGTCAATTGCGGTGTTGCTTGTGGCACGAGACACAGTTCTTGCGAAGGAGCTTCAGCGCTTCGTCCATGCGTGAGGGCTTTCCGGATTGAACGGCTGTTCGCAGACGTTTGGCGGCTTGTTCTCCTTCTTCTAGCAGCTTCC
>JAACDM010000499.1 GCA_009936795.1 Verrucomicrobiaceae bacterium
CGAATTCGTGATCCATAGGTGTCGCCAATACTCACTCCCGTGTTCCATGCACTGATCGTTCCTGGAGATTTGCTCGGCATCACCAAAGCCTCATTCTTGTAGCGGTGCCCTTTCGAATTTATTCGCGTGTCCAAATCCCAGACACCAGTTTCCTCAACCAGTATTAAGAGTTTGTTGGGATCCGTTTCAGGATAGGCATTCAGCGCCTTCCCAAGGAGCGTTCGGCGTTCTGGCCCCGGCGACATGGCTCTCGCGACCGCAAGGGTTTCTTCTGGAGACTCTTCTTTGCTAGCCTCACGAGAAAGCCACTCGGAATCCGCCTTCATCGACTTGGCATCAGATAGCCGCTCATTCATGGCAGCCAGCTCCGCCCCCAAGAAGCGACTTCCGGCAAAGCCAGCCCCAAAGCAGAGCATTCAAATGATCGCTTTTGTCATATCGTAGCCCTAAGCCTAGCCGAGCAGCATTACGAAGTCGAACGATCCACCTTTAGGGCAACTTCAACATCTCCCAACACACCGTGAAATTGATGGCATCAATACTTCAACTTGGAGTATCGATGCACGCAATAGTCAGTTCCGATCGAGTATGAATCCATGGAAGGCATACTGATTCTCCTCATCCTCTTTCTTGCCTGCGGGCCATTTCTCGGTCTCTACGCTCTTGCCAAGGCCAATCGTTTAGAAGCGCAGCTCGAAGCCCTTAAACTCGACCTCAGCCGCCTTGAACTTGAAGGTTGGACCTCGTCAACACGAGATACCCCGGCTAAAGCGACGCCGCCCGAGCCACCTGTAGTCACACAGACTCAACCTGCAGCAGAGGTACTACCACCTCCCCTACCTATTCATAAACCGGCACCATCGAAGACGGTCACACCACCGTTGCCACCGCTGCCACCGTTGCCACCGCTGCCACCGCTGCCACCGTTGAGACCTTCAGAACTACAGCCAAATCCCACCCAAGAAAGCTTCGGTATCGGAATTGATTGGCGCTCCTGGCTAAGACGATTGCACCTTTGCCCACCGGAGAAGGAAGCCAGTGGCGAAGTCGGCCTCGCCGCTTGGTGGACGACACGCATCGGAATCCTCTTGGGCGTCATCGCTGTCGTCTTCCTTGGTGTGTATGTAAACCGTGTAACCGCACCGTGGATTCGGTTATGCGAACTCCTTAGCATTTCCGTAGGTGTCTTCGCCGCAGGTCATTGGCTTCAGAAACGACTGGGGCGGTTTGGTGACATCGTCAGCTCTGGCGGACTAGCCATGCTCTTCTTTACGGCTTACGCTTCCCATGGCGTCGCTGCTGTTCAGATCACCAGCCAAGCGTGGCTCGGGACTAGTTTTCAAGTCGTCGCTCTGGGCTTCATGCTGGCGTGGAGCCTTCATAAACGGGACTCCAACCTTGCCTCTGCAGGCATCGGGTTAGGCTACGTCAGTTGTACGTTTGCAGCCGGGCACGGCCTTGCCTGGATGACGCTGGGTGGTCTGGTCTTGTTAGGTGTCGTAGGGAGTGTTCTCTTGGCTCGGTGCCAATGGCGCTTGCCGTTCCTAGTTTCAGCAGTTGGGAGCTATACTGGCCTCTTCCTCCTTACATTAAGTCTAGGAAATGTTGTGATTCCCCAGCAGATATTTATCACTGCGACCACCTTACTCTTCAGTTTCACTGCGGGCCTTTGGTGGATATCCCGCAACTCAAAACAAGAGTCGTGGCCACGACGCGCGGCCATTGGGCAGGCCTCTGGGGCAAGTATCGCGGTGATCGGCAGCAGCTTAATACTCGGCCCGAGCACCCTTTCTAACGCTTACCTACTCTTGTTTATAGCGTTCGCCATTCATACAGCGCTTAGCTGGAGCGGCCGCTTCCTACCGGCACTGTTTCCTGTGTGGACAGTAAAAGCGCTGACCTTTCTAGCTCTCTTTGTGGTGGCCGAATTCGATGGACCTACGCGTTGGTTAGGCCTCATTGCGCAAAGATTCGGCATCCTCTGGGCCATGCGTGGAAAGGATCCGCGCCCACGCTGGATGGAGATTCCCTTCCTAGCACTTTGGGTAGCTTCTTTCGCTTTCTACTGGAACGACGTCTTCGATGCGCAAGCGCTGAAGCTCGCAATCTTCGACACCCAACATCTCGTATCGTGGTCCTACCTTCTCGTCGCCATGCTTCTAGCGACGCTTTACCACAAATCAGCAGGTGCCCAATCCAAGCCTTCTCATAGACACCAGCCAGCGAGTATCGCGATGGCAATGGCCGTGGGCATCGGTAGTTTCCTGAGCTTCCAAACGCTTCCAAACTCTACCGCAAGCACGTGCGCCTTGACCTGCGTCGCCTCGCTAATGCTCGGGCTCTCCTGGTGGCAGCGATCACGACTCCCCCTGATCGCCGGAGGACTCCTTGCCGTTGGAACTCATCTCCATTTCTGGCAGCTGGCTTTCAGTCCGTTACCTTGGTGGATTCCGATAATGCTAGCTTTGGTCTTGGGAGGTTTAGGCTATGCCATTTCCCATCGTGCGATTCGGATTGGCAACACCGAACCAGAGTGGCTCGATGCCGTCATCACCCCCGTTTGGATGGGTGCCCTGTTGATCTCAGGTGCCGTCTGCGGCGTCTACCTCGACAACCTCAGCTACGAAATCGGCGGGGTTCTCGCCTTCGTTGCAGCCAGTATATTAGCCTCAATCGGCAGTGCAGGCTTGCTAGCCAAGCGCACCGCTCACGCATACCGATTGATTCTGCTCGCGACTGTCGGTTGCTCGGTCGCCGTCTACGCCATGTTCACGCTCGAAGCGATCGTTCTTCCGTGGAGCCTTGTGCTCACAGTCGGCTTGATTCTCGCGATAACTAAATCTCTCAAAGACAAATTGCTGTCGGCTGTCATTGTCGCTCCCGCTACGTTAAGCACGCTCGTTTACCTCGTCGGTCCTCAAGGAACTCCTTGGCCCATCACAAACGATCTCACCCTGGGAGTTGTCATGATGCTTGGTTTCACTCTTGGCGCTTGGTGGTTTAGTCAGGAATTGAGCAATTCTACTCATCGGAAATCCCTTTGGATGGACGGACTCATGCATGTTGCAACGCTGCTCATTCTCTTCTGCGGCGCCGAGCGGCACGTCGGGGGCCCGATGCATTGGCTCCTGATGTGCGCCACCACCTGCGGGCTCGCACTGGCTGCGAAAAGACTCCCATTCCCGACGCTCCCCTGGATTGCTTGGCTGCTACCGATCTTGCTCATAAGCCGAGAAATAGTCACTGGCTTCACAACGGCTGCACCAACTCTACTCTATTGGATAGGCAGCGCTATCCTCGTCCTGGCATGGCGTGCCACTCAGCCATCGAACGTTCTCGCGATCAGTGTGAGTGCCGCATCTCTCGTCGTCACCGCGTTTCTTACGTTCGATGGCGCTACACTGTCCGGGGCGCTTACGACCATGGCTCTTGGCTATGCGTTCCTCTTCCGCTATCAGAATGAGCACGATGCAGGAAAGGTCGCCATCGTGGTCCAATCCATCAGTGTCGTCATTGCCTTTGCCACTGTCGTCCTGGGTAGCGCCACCATCGGATTGGCATGGATCGTCTGGACTTGCATTGGAACAGCCACTCAAGGCTGGTTGTTGAAGAGCCTTTCGAGTGCCCTTCCTATATGGCGCGACGCGCTGCGGACTTGGGCACACGGTGCCAGCGCGTTGATGCTCTTACAGATAAGCCTACTCGTACCGAGCTTGGGATCGATCCAGATGGCTACCGCCTGGTGGGGCCTGACCAGTATCGCTTTATTCATTGGTGGGCTGTTCGGCGGATTGCGTGCCTATCGGATGATCGGCTTGTTAGGACTAATCACCTGTATCGCTCGCATGTTCGCAGTGGATATCGATGACACCTTCTATCGGATCATCGCCTTCGCTGTCGTCGCCCTGGTCCTTCTCGGCGTGGGATTCCTCTACACGAGATTCCGTAGGTGGATCGAGAGCCAAGATGAAGTGGCGTAGCCCCGCAAACCTCCTTGCCTCAGCGCGCAATTGCTCTTTGCTATTAGGCAATGAGTTATGCTGAATCTCGTCGTCGCTCCTCCGCCAATGGCTGGTTGATCCTGCTATGTGCAATCCTCGGATTGATGCTGGCGAAAGACTATTGGCTTGAAAAACAGGCAACCCATCAAGAGCGGCCTGTCGCCCCACGGGCGGATCTCGCGATGAATGAGCAAGCAACGATCGCGCGATTTGAAGAGGCCTCACCATCAGTTGTCTATATCACGAGCGTCCGACTCGAACGCACACGGTCATTCTTCGGCGGGCTGAACATTCACAAGATCCCCAGTGGCACAGGCACCGGTTTCATTTGGAATGATCAAGGCCACGTCGTGACCAACTTCCACGTGATTCAGGGGGCCAGTGAAGCCCAGGTCACCTTGAGTGATCAAACCGTCTGGGACGCAAAAGTGGTCGGCGCCGAACCAGACAAGGACATCGCTGTTCTCAAGATCGACGCGCCCAAGAGTTCTCTCCGTCCACTTCAGTTAGGCCTTTCTTCCGATCTCCGGGTAGGCCAAAGTGTCCTTGCCATCGGCAATCCTTTCGGTCTCGACCAGACCCTAACCACTGGCGTGATCAGCGGTCTCGGTCGCGAGATCGAGTCCGTTACCCAACGCCCCATCCAGGATGTGATTCAAACGGACGCCGCAATCAATCCTGGTAACTCTGGAGGTCCTTTATTGGACAGTTCCGGTCGACTGATCGGTGTGAACACCGCAATCTATAGCCCTTCGGGTTCCTCGGCAGGAATCGGCTTTGCCGTACCCGTAGACGCCGTGAACCGAATCGTCCCGCAGATCATCAAGTATGGCCGAGCGATCAAACCCGTACTTGGGATTCAGCTTCTTTCAGATGCCATGGCGCGCCAGCAGCGTATCAACGGTATTATCATTAGAGACGTTGCTCCAGGCTCAGGTGCTGCTGACGCAGGTCTTGAAGGGCTTTGGGCAGATCGTCGGGGAAACACCATGATTGGCGATGTCATCACGGGAATCGAAGGCCAGGACGTCTCCGATCAGAATAGCCTCTATCGCGTCCTAGATCGCTTTAAAGTGGGCGACGAGGTTACCCTGACGGTAGTACGTCCGGGCTCGAAACCGCGCGACAAGCAGGTCATCTTATCACCGAGTTCCCGGTAGAGGCCTAGAGGAATTCTTCCTGCCGATTGTAACGGCGGAATCCAGGCGATATGCTAGTATCGCTTAGGAAGATGAAACGAAGAACCGAGTTCAAGCACCTGCGCACAGATTGTATCATCGATACTGTCGTGAAGCTAAAACAACGGCTGGAGAAGCGTTTCCCCAAAGCAAGTTTGACCAAACTATGTGACGACCTCGTCATCGTGAGTCGTCTAGCACAACAACGAGCCGATGAGTTCCGCAAGCCGCTCATTGCGCTAAGGATTCTTTCGGCCGCCTTTGTCATCGGCATCCTCATTGGCACAGGCGCTGTTATCACAGCCCTGAGAAACGACACGGCAGAGTTAGAGCTCCTAGAATTCATTCAAGTTCTGGAAGCTGGAATGAATGATGTGGTTCTAATAGGTGCGGCTATCTTCTTTGTTGTTACACTGGAGGTTCGTGCCAAACGCAATCGGGCCTTAGAAGCCATTCACGAGCTGCGATCGATCGCCCACATTATTGACATGCATCAGTTGACTAAGGATCCCCTATACGTGGTGACCGAAGGGAGGGTTCATAGTCGAGAATCGGACCGGCCCATGACACCGTTTGAGCTCAGTCGCTACCTGGACTATTGCAGTGAAATGCTTTCACTCTGCGGCAAGGTCGCTGCGGTATACGTGCAAGAGTTTAGCGACAGCGTCGTCATCGCGGCGGTGAATGAAATTGAGGACCTGACCACGGGTCTGTCCCGCAAGATCTGGCAGAAAGTGCTCATCCTCGAGCAGCAGACAAAACGAGAGTTCCCCATCGAAGAATCTCAGCCCACTTATGGCGATGAACGCGATTCCATCATCTCCCTGCCATCACATAGGGGCTCAGCACAAGACGAGGAAAAACCGTCGTCCATCATTCAGCCGCGCTAGCGGATGGCGCATGGCGGAAAGTGCTTGATTTACAGCACACAATAGTTAACTTTCCTTAAATATGAACCGTTCTAAGCATATCGTCTTCAGCGGTGCTGTTGCTGTCCTACTCAACAGCTGCTCTTATGATGACTACAGCGCCAACGGCTACGGTGATCCTTATCAGCAGCAGGGAGAAGCCTACGGAGATTCTCAGCAAAGTAATTATGGAGGCTACGACTACCGCCAACAGCCTGCCCAGAGTGGCTACGGTGGTGGTCAGACAAGTGACTATGGCTCCGAATCAGGCGACGTCGTTACCTACCCTGGCGACTCCGGAGGTGGAGCACCTAACTACGGCGGGTATGGCAGTCCATCACCCAGCTCAGACGGTTCGGGACGCACTTACTCCGTGCAAAAGGGCGACAATTTATATCGGATCGGCAAGAAGTACGGTGTGTCGATGCAAGAGATCATCCGAGCGAATGGCCTCTCAAATACCACGATCCATTCCGGTCAGGAGCTCATTATTCCCTGAGACCATTCGAACAATTTCTGGTGCGTTGAATCACGGGGTGGGCTTCGGCTCACCCCGTTTTCATTACAATCTGCTAGTCTATCTCAACCATCGCCTTAAGCAGCCCTTCACTGCCTTCAAGCGAAGGCAGTTGCTCAGGCACCTCTTCAAGGCCTAACCGATGGGTGATCCATGGCCGAGCATCCACTCGCCCCGACTCTAGCTGGGCGATGACATTGTGGAATGTCGTCGCAGGCGCGTTACGGCTTGCCAGCAACGTTAGTTCTTTCCGATGAAACTCGGGATCGCTGAAGCTCAAGTTTCCTTGCACAATTCCTAAGAACACAATCCGTCCCCCGTGCCCGCTCAACTTGAATACTTGCTCCATCGACCCTGGATGCCCGGTGGCGTCCATGATCACGGTCGGTCGACCTGAGAACCTCTCATCCAGTTGAGCCTCCACTTCGCCCGGCTGTAAAAGTAACGCCTGGTCAATGCCTAACTGCTTCTGACAGAACTGCAATCGAGCCTCTGACACATCTGCGAGCGTTACATTGTCAGCCTCTAGCTTTGCGAACTGGTAGGCGCTGAGCCCAATTGGCCCAGCCCCGATGACGAGCACACTGTCTTCACGGTTGAGTCTGGCGCGCTCACATCCATGGGCACCAATGCACAGGGTCTCGACAAGAGCTAGGGCATCGAGTTCCAACGACTCGGAGCGGTGCAATTTGTGAGCTGGGAGGACAAGATGGGGACACATACCTCCATCCATGTGGACGCCGAGCACTCGGAGAGACTCGCAACAATTCGTCTTCCCCTGACGTGAGGCAGGACTTTGAAGATCATTCAGATAAGGCTCCACCGAACAATGATCTCCGACCCGGAGATCTGTCTCTGTGTCAGGACCAATGGCAGCGATCTCAACTCCAAGTTCGTGCCCAAGAATTCTCGGATATTCAAAGAACGGCTGATTGCCAGCGAATGATTGCCAATCTGTACCGCACACACCAATGCGTTTCACATTCACTCGGATTTCTCCCGACCTCGGATTCCCTGGGTCCACGACGTCGATTCTCTTAAGTTCTCGGGGGCTATGGAGTTGTATCGCAATCATTCTTACTTGAACAAAGCCACTGAAGCATGGATGAACAATAAGTAATAGAGTTCATTCTCAAGCCCTCACCGCCATGTCGCCTGATCCATCATTGAAGAAGGGCTCTCCCGTCCTACAATTCACCGTCATGCTAGAGAGCCGCGTAGGAGCTCTGAATGGCGTCGTCAAACTCATTCAGGAATGCCATGCTGAGGTGCTCGGAGTGAAATTGGCGGAGTCTTCCGATGTCACGCTGGCCCGCATTGTCGTGACCGATCCAGACATTGTGATGCAACAGTTCTTAGAACGAGGTATACCACACTGTATGCTTGAGATTGTCGTCGTGGAGTTGAAAGACGGGGTCTCGTCTCTTCCCAGCTGCCTCAGTGTCCTCCTTCAGGCAGAGACTAACATCCACTCGTTTTACTCTCTCTTGGTCCGCTCAGATCGCGACCATCCCCTTGTCGCCTTTCACCTCGAGGACACCGAATTCGCGGTATCGCTTTTAGAAAAGCAAGGATTTAAGATACTCTGCCAGGAAGACCTCAGCCGCTGACGCCAAAAACGACAGCGTTTCTCCACTCCTCATCTCATGTCACCTAACTTCATTCACGACGACTTCGTCCTACAAACGGAAACCGCCAAAATTCTCTACCATAGTCATGCCAAAGATCAGCCGATTATAGACTATCACTGCCACCTTCCGCCAGAAGATTTAGCCGAGAATCGACAGTTTGAGAATCTGACGGAGATCTGGCTTAAAGGTGATCACTACAAGTGGAGAGCCATGCGAGCCAATGGCGTGGCCGAGCACTACTGCACAGGCGACGCGACCCCATATGACAAGTTCCTTGCCTGGGCCCGCACCGTTCCACAGACCATCCGAAACCCGCTCTATCACTGGACCCATCTTGAGCTGAAGCGCTACTTTGACATAGACGACCTACTCAATGAGCAAAGCGCACCTGCCATATGGGAAGCGTGCAATGCCAAATTACAGGAAGATCGGCTTCGCCCTCACGGGATCACCGAGCGTTTCAAAGTTGAGGCCATCGGAACAACGGATGATCCAGCCGATGATCTTGCCTATCACAAGAAAATGAAGGCATCGGATATGGCGACACGAGTCTATCCCGCCTACCGGCCCGACGCTGCTCTCGTTGTCGACGATCCCACTACGTTCAACGCCTATGCAGATCGGTTGGGACTTGCCGCCGATCAGGATACGGGAACCTACCGTGGGTTCTGCGAAGCTCTCCACAAACGGCACGATTACTTCCATGCACTTGGGTCCCGCCTATCGGATCATGGTCTAAGTGCCTGCCATGCCACATTCGCAAGCGAGGCCACTGTCTCAAGTATCTTCGATCGAGCACGAGCAGGTAAAGCCGCGTCGGCCGAAGAGAAGGAACAGTTTGCCACAGCAATCATGGTTCTCAGCGGCCAGCTCGATGCCGCCAAGGGATGGGTAAAGCAGCTTCACGTGGGTGCCCTGCGCAACACGAACACACGCAAGTTCAAACAGCTTGGACGCGATACTGGTTTCGATTCCATCGCAGATACCATGCAAGCAGAGACACTTCGTGCCTATCTTGACCATCTGGATCAAGAAGACACCTTGCCCAAAACAATCATCTACAACCTGAATCCGCGAGACAACTACCTCTTCGCCTCTATGACAGGCAACTTCCAAGATGGTAGCGTTGCCGGTAAAATGCAGTTCGGTTCTGGCTGGTGGTACCTAGACCAGAAAGAAGCCATGGAGTGGCAGATCAATGCGCTATCGAATATCGGTCTTCTTTCCCGATTTGTCGGCATGCTCACCGATTCCCGGTCGTTCCTCTCTTATCCAAGACACGAGTACTTCCGACGAATCCTATGCAACATCCTGGGCAATGACATTGAGGACGGTCTGATTCCGAGAGATATGGAATTGCTGGGCAAGATGGTGGAGGATATTTGCTATCAGAACGCCAAGACTTACTTTCAGTTTCCCGCCTAGACACTACTTCCAAAGCTAGGAGTCTGTCGGACTTCGTGAAAAGCGGCCCGTAATTATGGCCGTGTTAGAATTCGGCTATTTCGGGTCGATCTTCGGTCTCTCCCGGATTTGTGTTGATTTGCTTAGGTCTTCTTCGATTTCTGTC
>JAACDM010000500.1 GCA_009936795.1 Verrucomicrobiaceae bacterium
ACGCCAGGGCAAAAGACCCTAACTTAACCGCATTACGCCCATGATCGCCTGGTTCGCTCGCAACGGTGTCGCCGCCAATCTCTTGATGTTCGCCATCGTGATTTCAGGTATTGGCACCTTGATCTTGGGAAGGATCCCCGTCGAGGTCTCCCCAGAGTTTGAAATCAATCAGATTTCCATCCAAGTCCCCTATCGCGGGGCAACTCCTGAGGAAGTAGAGGAATCTATCCTCACACGCATCGAGGAATCTATTAACGATGTCGAAGGCATCGAGAAGATCATCGGGTTCGCCAGCGAGAGCGGTGCCAATGTCAGTATCGAAGTTGAAGACAGTTACGATCGTCGAGATGTATTAGACGACGTTAAGAACCGCGTAGATGCCATTTCCACTTTCCCTGCAGAAGCAGAGAAACCCCGAATATCCCTAGCACAAGGCTGGAGATCTGTGATCAGCGTTGTGCTCTACGGCGATCTTTCAGAGCGCGATCTCAAAGAGCTCGGCAAGCAAGTCCGCGACGATATTGCCAATCTCCCGGATGTCTCTGCGGCAGATCTACAGGGCACCCGCCCCTACGAAATCGCTATCGAGATCGACGAACCGACCTTACAACGCTACCAGCTCAGCTTCAATGATATCGCAACGGCTCTACGGGCATCGTCGATCGACGTCCCTGCTGGCACTCTCAAGACGGATTCTGGCCAAGTGGTTCTACGCACCAAGGGGCGCGCCTACACGGGCAAAGAGTTTAAAGATATCATTGTTCTCACTGCTGCCGACGGCACGCGGGTAAAGCTTGGAGATATCGCTAGAGTAAATGATGGATTTATTGAGAGCCCGTTTCTCTCCCGCTTTAATGGTCGCCGCTGCGTGCTCATCATGGTCTCTCGTGAAGGGAATCAAAACGCCATTAAGATCTCAGAGAAGGTAAAAGAATACATGGAAGCACAAGCACCTCTTCTCCCTTCGGGCGTGGGACTCGATTACTGGAGTGACTCATCCAAGATCGTCAAAGGTCGCCTAGACACCCTCATTGACAGCGCCTCAAAGAGCCTCCTGCTCGTCTTTCTCGTCCTAACACTCTTTCTCCGACCAAGCCTCGCGGTTTGGGTCGTAATTGGCATTCCCGTATGTTTTCTGGGAGCGATTGCCCTCATGCCGCCACTAGGAGTGACGATCAATATCATGAGTTTGTTCGGTTTTATTCTTGTGTTAGGCGTGGTAGTGGATGATGCCATCGTCACGGGCGAGAATATTTATACGAAACAGAAGTTGGGACTCTCGCCCTACGAGGCCTCCGTCGTGGGGACTAAAGAGGTGGCTCGTCCCGTGATCTTCGGAGTGCTCACCACGGTTCTTGCCTTTGTCCCGCTCATGTTCGGCACGGGCTTCCACGGTCGGGCCCAAGCCCACATTGCGTTGATCGTGATTCCGGTGCTGATGTTCTCACTCATTGAGTCCAAACTCATCCTACCATCTCACCTCAGCCATAGCTTACGCCACTTAATCAAACGCATCGCCTCCTTCTTCATGCCCGGCGCGCTCGTCGCTCTTTGTTCTCGGATGTACAGCAATGTGAGTCGCTTCCAGCAAACGATTGCCAATGGCTTGGAATGGTTCGTCAAGCGTGTCTACCAACCTCTCTTGCGTGTCGCACTGGACTATCGCTATGTGACGATCGCCGTCTTCGTGGCAGTTTTTGCCATCGTGATTGGCATGATGAAGAGTGGGCACGTCAAGTATCGCGGATTCCCACGGGTGCAAAGTGAGCGCGCGACGGCCACACTTTCCATGCAGGAAGGCACGCCCTATGCGGTCACGAAAGAACACATCGATCGCATCCAATCCATCGCGGAAGGGATGAAGGTCGAGTATCAAGACGTCGATGGTTCGCCGATTATCCGAGACATCCTCAGTGCGGTTGGGGGCCAAGGGGTGTCTTCTTCACGTCGCCGTTCTTCGACCGGCGAGGACCATTTGGGCGAGGTCACCTTCCACGTCGTCGCGCCGGAGGATCGCACGTCGACTATTTCCACCTCTGACCTGGCAAACGAGTGGCGTAAACGGATTGGAGCGATTCTTGGAGCGAAGGAGCTGAATTTCCGAGCAGAGATCGGACGAGGTGGTGATCCCATCGATATTGAATTGCACGGTCCTAGCATTGAATCGCTGACGGAAGTATCTGCCAAGATCAAGGCACACCTCGGCGAGTATGCGGACTTGTTTGATATCAGCGATAGTGTCGATGACACCAATGATGAACTCCGACTCAAGATCCGCCCGGAAGCCGAGAACTTCGGCCTAACCGAAGCCGCGCTGGCACGCCAGGTTCGACAGGCCTTCTATGGCGAAGAAATCCAACGCTTTCAACGTGGGCGCGATGACATCCGCGTGATGCTTCGCTATCCTCAACGTGAACGTAAGACCCTCGCGAGCCTAGAAAGCATGCGCGTCCGCACACCAGATGGTCAAGAGGTTCCGTTCACGGCAGTGGCCGAGGCCATCAACGCAAAGAGCTTCCCCCGCATCCAACGAATCGACCGCAATCGCGCGATCAATGTGCGAGCAGATGCGGACAAAGACAAAGCTGACATTCCTACCATCACCACATCCATCACCGAATACCTCGACGATATGCTCACCGAGTATCCTGGCATCAGTTACACGTTCGAAGGCGAGGCGAAAGAAGCGAGAGAGAATAGTCAAACCACTATCGTGGGCGGCATTCTTCTTATCTTTGGTATCTACACCATGCTAGCCATTCCGTTCCGCTCGTATATTCAGCCCTTGATCGTGATGTCGGTCATCCCATTCGGGCTCATTGGAGCGGTCCTGGGCCACATGATTCACGGAATGTCCCTCAGTATGCTCAGCTTCTTTGGCATGCTCGCGCTCTCAGGCGTTGTCGTGAATGATAGTCTTGTGTTGGTCGACTATATCAATCGACGCGTGGCTGAAGGAATGCCGACGTTCAAGGCGGCATTTCATGGAGGAGGCGCACGTTTCCGCGCCATTATCCTCACCAGCTTCACCACCTTTGCGGGACTCTACCCGCTCATTACTCTTAAGAGTACGCAGGCTCAGTTTCTAATCCCAATGGCCGTTTCGTTAGGTTACGGTGTGCTCTTTGCGACGTTCATCACCCTCCTGCTGGTGCCGATCAATTACCTGATTCTCGACGACATTAAGCGTCTCTTTAGTATGGCGACCGCTGAAGCGCCTGAGCCTAAAGAGCCAGTTTCCCTGTAGAGAGAAAGTCTCGACCAAACTTACGAAGGTTGCACAGAACCTGGGGAGGGACCGCCTGTGTTTCCACTACTGTCGTCTGAGCTACTTCCGTCAGTTGGCTGATCGGTTGGGCTGGGACTATCATTCCCTCCACCAGAGGTCGTCCCGCCAGAGGTCGTCCCGCCAGAGGTCGTCTCACCAGGAGAAGGATTACCGCTAGTCTCGCCGCTAGGACCAACTACGCCGCCTCCGTCCGAAGCAGGACTATCACCGCCTGTCGGCCGCCCACTGCCAGTGGTGGTATCGCCACCCGAGTCCGGGCTTGTTCCTGAGCCATCGACAACTTCACCACCAGGGCCAATAATCACACCACCGCTGCCCCCTCCGGGACTTGGGCCAGTGGTTGGGCCTCCTGTCGATGAGCCTCCTCCGGAAGGAGATGGACCGGTTGTAGGGGTTCCACCACCGGTCGTGGTGCCGCCGCCTGACGGCGTACCGCTGTCAGATCCCGTGGTCACTTCACCGCCGGGGCCTATGATGACAACGCCACCGTCCGTTGGAGACGGACCAGTAGTCGGCGTGCCTCCACCAGTCGGCGTGCCTCCACCAGTCGGCGTGCCTCCACCAGTCGGCGTGCCTCCACCAGTCGGCGTGCCTCC
>JAACDM010000065.1 GCA_009936795.1 Verrucomicrobiaceae bacterium
CATCCGACATCCGACATCAAACGCCCTTGCTTCAGCATGAGTGCTAGTGATTTCTGCCATACATGTTTTTGCCCTTGGCCGCGCCATTCAAACAAATCTTGGCATGCCAATGATCCGGTGTGGAGATGTTCAAGGCATCTACATCCTCTTTTTCTAGCAGTTCACGATAATCTTCGTAGGCCTTGTAGTCCTTCGCGGCCTCAGCTCCATCCCCGCGATCCGCCTAAAACTTAGCAATATAAGGCTTCAGCGCATCCCGTCCTCCGATGAGTTCGCCGGCGTAGCCATAGTGCGTCAGTTCCTTCGCCGGATCCGCCACCGCGACTACTTGGGTGCTTTTGTCAGAAAGAAAGCCCTGGGCGGTGGCCTGCGCAATCGTCCCGAAACCAATCAAGGCCACATTGACCCGCTCAGACGGCGCCGGCCGCCGCCTTTGCCAATTGCAGTGGCAGGAATCAGTGTTGGGAAGGCCACAGCCGAAGCCGCAGTGGCCTTGAGAAAGCGACGACGTGAGGTTTAAGCGAGGTTGGCCTTGCTGGACACTCCCACCGGACAGAGGACCGATCAATCACCAATCATTAAACACAAAAGCGCCCGCTCTCGTGAGAGACCGGGCGCTTTGATAAAGCTTTGTCTGTCGCAGTCTTAGACCTGACCAAAGAGAGTCTTGCCTGGAGACAAGAGGTCTTCGCAAGCTTGGCCGATGCGAGCCGCCATGGCCTCTTCACCCTTCTTCTGGTAGGAGCGGGGATCGTAGACTTTCTTGTTTCCAATCTCGCCGTCGATCTTGAAGACGCCTTCGACATTTTCACACATGTGAGCAGCAATCGGACGTGTAAACGCATACTGGGTATCGGTATCGACGTTCATCTTAACGACACCATAGCCTAACGTTTCCCTAATCTCTTCTAGCAAGCTGCCAGAACCACCGTGGAAGACGAGATCAAACTGAGCACTGTCTCCATACTTGGCCTTCACAGCAGCTTGACCATCTTTGAGGATCTCGGGCTTGAGCTTCACCGCACCTGGCTTGTAGTGACCGTGAACGTTTCCGAACGTGGCGGCGAAGGTGAACCGGCCGAGCTCAGAAAGCGCTTCGTGAACGGCGACCATGTCTTCTGGAGTCGTATAAAGAGACTCCTCAGGAGTATCCTCGGTACCTGCTGCTCCATCCTCTTCACCACCAACCACGCCGGCTTCCACTTCGAGAATGATTTCCAACTCAGCACACTTCTTCAGATACGTCTTCGAGATCGCCATGTTCTCCTCGAGCGGGAGGATGGACGCGTCGAGCATGTGATTCTGAAAGAGATTGTTCTCACCCTTCGCGCGACGTGCCGCTGTGGCTTCGAGAAGTGGATCAAGGAAACCTTCCGCTGCCTGAGGCTGACAGTGGTCTGTATTCAAAGCGATGAGCACGTCATACTGCTCGGCCAGACGGTGTGCCATCTCTGCTAGGGCGATCGTGCCGAAAGCTGCATTCTTGTGGTTCAATCCGGAAGCAAATTGGCCAGCACCCGTAGAGAACTGTATGATTCCGTCTGATTTCTGGTCAGCGAAGCCCTTCAGCGCCGCATTAAGGGTGACCATACTGGAACAATTGATCGCTGGGTAAGCGTAGTCCCCTTGTTGAGCCGCATCCAACATGGCGGCGAATTGTTTGGGTGTTGCTATAGGCATGACGCCCCCTCTAGAGCATAGATCGTCAGTCCGTCAAGCGAGCACCAAGCTTGACGCTTGCACAGCAGAAGATCGGACGTTAATAACCCGCCAAATACCGGGCTCTCGACCCGAAAGCTTTCTCGCCTTTACAGTTAATTTAGTCATACCAAATCATGCCCAAGATTGCCTTTCTTACCGCTGGTGGCCTCGCGCCCTGTCTCTCTTCTTCGATCGGAGCCTTGATCGAGCAGTATGCTGAGATTTGCCCAGATGCCGAACTCGTAGGTTACCTCAATGGTTACCAAGGCCTCTTGCTCGGCAAGAGCATCGCCTTCCCCAAGGACGTCATGCAGAAAGCGAGTAAACTGCATAAATTCGGCGGCAGTATGATTGGAAATAGCCGAGTCAAGCTCACGAATATTAAAGACTGTGAAGAGCGTGGCCTTGTGCAACCCGGACAAGACCCTCTGCACGTCGCTGCCGAACAATTGACGAAGGACAAGATCGATATCCTTCACACCATCGGTGGTGATGATACGAACACAGCTGCCGCAAGCTTGGCAGCCTACCTGGAGTCTAACAACTACCCTCTAACAGTAGTCGGTATGCCCAAGACCGTCGATAATGATGTCTTCCCCATTGTACAGACGCTAGGAGCGTGGACCGCCGCCGATCAGGGTGCCCTCTTCTACGCCAACGTGGCCAATGAGAATACTACGAGCATGCGCCAGCTCGTCGTTCATGAAGTCATGGGACGCAGCTGTGGTTGGCTTGCCGCTGCGACCGCGTTGTCTTACCGCAAACTGATCAAAGGCTGGGATTTCTATCCCGAGATGCTCCTTAGCCACGGGCGTTGGGACGTGAATGCCGTCTGGTTGCCAGAAATGGCCCTCGACCTCGATGCCGAAGTGGATCGTTTGAATGGCTGTATGGCTGAGCACGACTGCGTGCACTTGTTCCTCAGTGAAGGCGCTGGCATTGATGCCATTATCAAGGAAATGGAAGCCCGTGGTGAAGAAGTCCCCCGCGACGCCTTTGGCCCCCCTCGCATTGACAAGTTGAACCCCGGCCAGTGGTTCGCTCAGCAGCTTCAAGGCAGACTCAAAGCCGAGAAGGTCCTCGTCCAGAAGAGTGGCTACTTCGCTAGATCTGCGGCACCAAACGAACGCGACATCGAACTCATTCGAAAGAGCGCTGTCGTCGCTGCGAAGGCTGCCCTTGAGAGCATCAGTGGTGTCGCCGGTCTTGACGAAGACAACGGAGGCGTCATGAGCGTCATCGACTTCCCACGAATCAAAGGCCACAAGCCCTTCAACATTAGTGAGCCTTGGTTCGGAGAAATGCTTGAGGCCATCGGCCAACCAAAGGCCGAGAAAGCGCCCGCTCATTGAGGCGACCAACTCTCAATCATAGATCCTAAGGGATCGCCGCTCCATGAATTATCGGGGCTCGGCGTACGGAGCCTCTAAAGGCCCTAGTTTCAGATCCTGATTTCACCGGGTCAGACTTTGGAACAGGCCTACCGGGGAATCATGGAAATGATGACGCTTTCGCTGGCTACCCTACTTCTTTGGACCACCACCCTCGGCCTCCTCGGACAAGACGAGCCAACAATCCCAGGCGTTGTTCCTGCTATCGAGCCCGCTCCCGCTGAAGAGCCCGCCGCAGGAGAGCCTATTGCCACAGAAGCATACGACCAAAAAAGGGTATGAAGCCAACCATGACTCCAAAACCTCAGGAGGCCCCTGAAACTCCTAATCGCATTAAACTAAACCTGTCCGAGAACGCTACGATTACGGACATCAAAGGGAAAGTGATTAGCCTCACGGATGTCGAGACATCTTTACCGCACTAACAACAAGGCTGGCTTGAAGACACACCTCTTCATGCTTCTGAATCGGCAAGGGCGAGATGTCCTCTAGCCGAAACCAACCATTACCTGGAGTCGGCTTTCCATAGAACCGATCCAGCAATGCCGGCGGCTTGCCGTCGATCGTCTCCCAAGAGTCTGTCATCCGCACTTGAATCACAGATTCGCCTGGAAACGGCCACTGGTTAGCCACCGGCGCCAAAGAGCTACTAGAGCTCGTATCACTGTCAGTGTTGACGGTCTTCTTCGAGTTTTCCGGATCTACCAAGTTAACTCTTACCACCTCGAACCCAAGTCCACCCACAAGGCCATCTTGGTCCCTCAACGACTACCACCACACTGGCACTCATACACACTCTAAACACACTCAGCCCGATCACCACCAGCATCACAACACTACCTCACTAACCCAATGCTAGGCTAAAGGTACTCATCGCTTGCCTCTCGACTTTCCAGCTGCCTCTTAAACGAGCTCTCTCAGTTCGGCAATCTCGCCCTTTGACAACTTCTCTTGGCCTATCAACGAACGCACCAGTGCTAACGGAGACCCACCAAAGAGGGAATCACGCAGGGTCGCCGCCATTCGACGCTCTGCGCTCTCCCTGCCGAACGTCGCCACATAGCACGCGGGTCTCTCCTCACCTTCCCGGCGCAACCAGCCCTTCTCCTCCAGCCGCTGCATCTGCTTGAGTATGGTGTTACGGGCAACCGGGGCATTTCTTCCCGCATTCACCACCTCCACGACCTTTCGCACGGCCACCGGCGCGCGATCCCAGATAACGGCCATGATCGGCATCTCAGCCCCAGCTAGTTTCGGCAACTGCTTGACGCCCATTCTTCTTAATGGGCACTCTCCCAGTCATGCGCTCTCTCCTCTTTCTTCTCGCACTGATCCTGCACAACCATGCAGCCCAACCGAACATCGTCCTGATGATCGCCGACGACTGCACTTACCTGGACATGGAAGTCTACGGAGGCCAGGCCAAGACCCCCCATCTGAACAAGTTCGCTCAGGAGGGCATGCAGTTCTCACGCTGCTTCCAAGCGGCCCCCATGTGCTCGCCCACACGACACAATCTCTACACCGGCATCTATCCTGTGAAATCAGGAGCCTGGCCAAATCACACGCGTGTCTATGATGGCACCAAATCCATTGCGCACTATCTTAGAGACGTAGGTTATCGTGTCGCTCTGTCAGGCAAGACGCACATCGCGCCGAAAGCATCATTCCCCTTCGAGTATGACGACGAGTTTAAAAAGGCCGACCCGGCAACGGCCAGTCCTTACCCCAATCTAGACAAGCTCATCACCGATTCCAAAGCCGCCAACAAGCCGTTCTGCATCATGGCCTGCTCCAACGAACCGCACACGCCCTATGACAAAGGCGACGCCTCTGCTTACCCACCCGAGTCTCTGACACTGCCTCCGAGCTTTGTCGATACGCCAGAAACTCGAGATCACTTTTCCAAATACCTCGCTGAAATCACCTACTACGATTCTCAGTGCGGCGCTTTGCTGCAACTGCTGGACAAACACGACGTCGCTTCCAATACCCTCGTCATTATCGTATCCGAACAAGGTTCCGGCTTTCCCTTCGCCAAATGGACCTGTTTCGAACTCGGCCTCACCTCCGGCATGCTCGCCCGCTGGCCAGGCAAGATCGCCCCTGGATCGCATTCCGATGCCCTCGTCGAGTATGTCGACATCACGCCCACCTTCCTCGAAACGGCCAGCCTAACGACACCCAATACCATGGACGGCAGTTCGTTCCTATCCGTCCTCCTCGGAAACCGCTACGAACACAAACGCTACACTTACGGTCTCCACACCACCCGTGGCATCAACAGTGGCTCCGAAGCCTACGGCGTCCGCTCCTGCGCTACCAAGCGCTACCGCTACATCCGCAATCTCCATCCTGAAACCCCGTTCAAGAACGTCGTCACCCGCCCCGGCGGCGACAAAGCCGACTTCTGGTTATCCTGGACCGCACGCGCTGAAGCAGGCGACGCGCATGCCAAAGCCATGAC
>JAACDM010000501.1 GCA_009936795.1 Verrucomicrobiaceae bacterium
CATTTCTCGATTTCTAGTATCGCACACCCAGGTCGTCTGCCACGCCGTCCGAGCCAATGTCAACTTTGAACGCCCGCGCCTCGCCGTACGAGTCGACTTTGCTGGGAACCGAGATCTAACGAACACCTCATCGAAAATTGTGCCCGCGCTTGAGAAAGTCTTCCCGGCTATTGGCCAACGTCTATTCGAGATCGCTCCGTGCACCCCACTGCCCTGTGGACCGGAGCCCCTCAGGATCACGGAATACTATGACCAAGACCAGCCGCCCCTGCTTCGTCTTATCACTGGCTTTGCGGAAGGGGCCGATACGCTTACTAACGATGGCTTGGACAAGGCAGCCGCATCGACGAAGGACCTATCCGAAAACCTTAAGACAGAACACGCCGGCGTCCTGCCATTTCCCCTAGATCAATACTGTGAGAGTAGCGACGCCGATCACCGGGCCACTCTTGACACACTGGTAGCGAAGAGCGTATGGGTGCTCACTCTGGATGGCGTCTATGAGGACCCGAAACTTCACACGCCGATTACCACCAAACGAAGATCAAAGGGCTATCGTGCGCAGTCCGAGTTCCTTATGAGATAATCAGATTTGATCATCTCCATGGCTAATCCCGGAGCCAAAAGCGGGGCCGGCATTACCATAGAAACCATCCGCACCGCCTCCAATTTCGAGCCACCCATTATCTTCCTGTATGCACTTACTGGGGACGTATGCTTGGTCAATCCCGAGCAGACCTTGGACATGACCGCTATCCCCGTCCTGCCCTACGGATGGAACATGGCAAGACACCCTCAGGAATCGGATTGACCACACGGTCGCCGATCGCGATGTGGAGAACCTGCAAAAGCCGCATGGCCAACTTGAGATTCAAAAGAAACCGTTATACGACTTCTTCAGCGAGGAACACGCGAGCCATCAGCGGAACGTCTCCGTGCAGTCGACTTCCGCTACCTCGCGGAACGTCTCCGTGCACTCTATTACTTGCCCAATGCCGGACACTTCCAGCCACCCGCAGACAAAGTATGCCTCACCGAAGTGCCATCGATTGGCTGCTAGACGCCATTGTCTACACCTACTACCGGAACCTTCGAATACCTGGGCCCACGATGCCGCTCTCCCTAGCTCGCTTTCTTCGCGGCAGTCTTGACCAGCTAGGCAATCGCTCTCAGCCAAACAATCGAAGCCACCATCAATACCCCACCGCCTAGCAGATAAGCGAAGCGTAAATTCGTGCGGTCCATCAGGCCGACTCCGTGATCGACCATAGAAAAGGAGACGCCCCCTGCAACGAAGATAAGAAAGAGCCGTAACCAAGCACGCTGGTTCATGGCCACGTCGGAGAAACCACCGAGGGTGACGAAGAGTGCGATGCAAGCAGCAAGCTGAGCGAGGCGACCGATTGAGAAGTTGAAGGACATGCTAGAGAGATGGAAGTTTAGACAGAATTACAGAATTACACAAATTTACAGAAGCAGAGAGCGAAGCCACCCCAACCATTCGATTCCTCACCCAATGCCTTCTATAAATTCTTCAAATTCTGCAATTCTGTCTAAAAAACGCCGTTGGCAGTGACCATGCCGCCAAGGAGCGACACTCTTGAACAAAATAGACCTAGAAATCTCGCGCCGAGCGGACACGCTCTTTCTTTTGACTGTATTCCACCTTTCCTATGTGGATCAGATAACGTAGCTCGGCCCACCGATCCTCATAGACCTTCGCTTCCTGCCATTTACCGACTTGCACCATATCGCCTAGCAAAAGGGTGAGGCGGTCCTCCAACCCATGTTCCACTGGGATTCGGCCAGCGATCAACTGCTTTGCTTTCAACGCTTGCATGGGCGCGGAAAGAAAGAGCTGCCCAATGAGATAGGCCGGAGCCGTGACCCGTTGCGCGTAGATCTGAGTCACGAACGCACCTCCACTCAAGGGCTCCAACTGCACATGGATTCCTGAATCTTCGAAACCATAATGCCCCTGGCCGATCTTCCAGCGCCGATACCCCACAACGAGAACAGTCAACAATCCCACAGCAACACATCCCCAGGCATACTGCGATCGATTTTCGATGCCCATGTTGTACATGACAATCAACGGGCCCCAGTAAAAGAACGCCACCGTGCAAACCAAAGCCACGATACTGCAAATCACAGCCACCACCGCTTTCACCACCTGTCGGCGATTGAAACTTTCTATCATTTCCTTAACATTAGGTGTTAGGATGAGCGATGCTGCGGAAAGTCGCAAGCGAAACAGCGTTTCGCGACTTGCCAGCAGGTCCCCTATCGTGGAGAAAGTAGGATCCTAAAATGAAATCCGATACCACCAAGGTGGCCCGGCCATCTTGGCCGTGTCCCGGGCAGGATGCCCGGGCTGCACTGAGTCGAGAACTCGTGGACTTGCTTGGAGCCGAGCAAGTGCTGACCGAGCCCATCGATCTCATTCCCTACGGCTTCGATGGCACAGCCACGTTGAAAGAACGTCCAGGGGTAGTCGCGCTGGCTCGATCCACGGAGGATGTCGGGCCCATCGTCGCCTTGGCCCACGGGCATGGCATTCCCATCGTCGCACGGGGGTCAGGTACTGGCCTGAGTGGCGGCAGCGTCCCCGTCGAAGGGTGTCTGGTCCTTGGGTTGAATCAGTTAGACCAGATCCTCGAAGTCGATGACAAGAATCTGACCATGCTGGTGGAGACCGGCTTAATCACTCAGAAGATCGACGAAGAAGCCGCCAAGCACGGGCTCTTCTACCCGCCAGATCCGGGCTCGCTCAAGATCGCTACCATTGGCGGAAACGTGGCTGAGAACTCGGGCGGGCTACGCGGGCTGAAGTATGGCGTGACGCGGGACTATGTCATGGGCCTGGAAGTCGTCTTGGCCGACGGTGAGGTCGTTTGGTTAGGCAACCAGTGCGTGAAAGACGTGGCCGGCTACTCGATGAAAGACCTCTTCATTGGCTCCGAAGGCACGCTGGGTATCATTACCAAAGTGCTGCTCAAACTATTGCCGCGCCCGGCAGCGCGTCGCACGTTGTTAGCCACCTTTAATCAGTTGGATCAAGGCGCCCAAACCGTTTCTGATATCATTGCGGCAAAGATCATTCCCTGCACCCTGGAGTTTCTCGACAACACCACGATCCGTTGTGTGGAGGATTTCTCCAAAGCGGGGCTGCCGGTAGAAGCCGAGTCGCTGGTGCTCATGGAAACTGATGGGCCTGAAGCCGTCGTGGCCGAGGAGTGCGAACGCATGATGGCCTTGGCCCGTGAGAACGGCGCCACCGACATCGTCATTGCTGCCGATGATGCCGAAGCGGCGCGTCTGGCGGCAGCACGACGCAGTGCCTTCTCCGCTTTAGCACGGATCAAGCCAACCACCATCCTTGAAGACGTCACAGTACCACGCACGCACCTTGCCGAGATGGTGCGTTTCATTACCGAGACGGGCGACAAGCATAGGCTCGAGATCGCGACTTTCGGGCACATGGGAGACGGCAATCTTCATCCGACGATACTGACAGATGAGCGCGATCATGAAGAGATGGAGCGTGTCGAACATGCCATCGAGGACATTGTCAGACAAGCACTCGCATTTAAAGGCACCATCACCGGCGAACACGGCGTTGGGCTCGCGAAGAAGCCGTTCCTCAAAGAGCAGTTAGGCGATGCCAGTTACGCGCTGATGAAACGCGTCAAAGCAGCACTCGATCCCGACGGATTGCTCAATCCAGGAAAGATTTTCTAGAAGGCAAATCTAGATTAGCCCCATCATCCTGCCGGGGTCACTGGCTGGAAGCCCGCAATACATACCCCAATCCCTAATTGCTGACCAAGCTCTTAATCACTTGCAAGGCACTGGCATCGCGAACCGCATAGGTCGCGAGAAGCGCTACGATGGACGCGAGGCACGCAGTGCGCCAAGCAGCCCGACCTTCGATCGTTTCGCGGCTGAACCACGCGCAGCTCAGGGCAACCAAATGAAGTCCCAAGAACAGAAGGAGAGCACCTTTCTCACTTAACTCCGGGTCCATGGTCAATGCGGACACCACGACATAGGCGAGTATGGGGAGAACAAGAGCGGCTACGGAGATGGCCAACGCGAACCAACCGAGTTTTTGAGAATCTCCAAGAGACGCTTGATCCCGTTCCGCCTTGGCCGCGGCGTAACGCATGAGCGTCTCGTCGCTGGCCGGAAGCCCTTGGCAGCCTTCCTGGCGGCACCATGAGGCAAAGTCCTGCCAATCCGCAACGGCAGGGAGTTCGTTGGGGGTGTGAGCGTAAGCGTATTCTTGATTAAGCATGGTTTCGGTCTCAGGAGAGACGTGGGAGGAACGGTGTGGATTCAATTTAAGTTGCCAAAGAATAACCACGACGAGAGACCTGACGATGGGAAAAGCCTTGTCAGAATGTAACGACGGAGGCGAGAGGGTCATTTATGAGATTCTCCGTTCTTGCCTTCCTTTGTGCACTCCTGCTCTCGACCGCTGGGTTCGGGGCAACCGTTCGTCCCAACTTTGTCTGGATCACCAGTGAAGACAATGGCCCGGAGCTCGGCGGCTATGGCGACGACTACTCAACAACACCATACATTGACGCCTTGGCCAAGCGCGGCCTGCGTTACACCAAAGCGTGATCGAATGCTCCTGTGCGTGCTCCTGCCAGGACAACCTTGATATCCGGCATGTATCCACCAAGCACGGGATCCGAATACGTGCGTAGCCAAACACGGTTGCCGGTTGGCTTCCAATTCTATCCACGGTTATTGCAAGCAGCCGGCTACTACTGCACGAACAATTCCAAAGAGGATTACAACTTGGTCAAACCGGGAAAGGTTTGGGATGAGTCTAGCAAAGAGGCCCATTGGAAGAACCGCGCTGAAGACCAGCCGTTCTTTGCCATCTTCAATCACACGATCAGCCACGAGAGCCAGATAAGGAAACGGCCGCACCAAGCGGTGCACGATCCTAGAAAAGTGCGTGTGCCTGCTTACCACCCAGATCGGCCTGAAGTGCGCCAAGACTGGGCACAGCACTATGACAAGATCACCGAAATGGGCGCCAAAGTGGGTGCTAATCTGAAGGCGCTCGAAAAGGCGGGATTAACAGATGACACCATCATCTTCTACTACGGTGACCACGGAGCCGGAATCGCACGAAGCAAGCGTTGCCCTTACAATTCAGGGTTGCATGTGCCGCTTGTGGTGCATGTGCCAGAGAAGTTCACGCACCTGGCCCCACCTGAGTATCAAGAGAACGGCACTTCCGATCGAATCGTATCTTTCATCGATCTTCCAGCCACCTTACCTTCCATCACTGGGATCAAGCCACCGGCAAATTTTCACGGACACGCCTTCATGGGCCCTTACGATGCAGGCTCTCAACCCTACCTCTACGGCTTCCGTGGTCGTATGGACGAGCGTTATGAACTCATCCGCTGCGTGCGCGATGAGCGCTACATCTACAATCGTAACTACATGCCGCACAAGATTCTCGGACAGTAGATCGAGTATCTTTTCCAGACACCCACGACTCGCGTCTGGCGCGAACTCGACGACAGGGGCGAATTGACAGCCGTGCAGCGTCATTTCTGGGAAGAGAAACTCGCCGAAAAGCTGTTCGATCTCGAGAAGGATCGCGATGAGATTCACAACTTAGCAGATTCTCCAGAGCACCGGGAAATCCTAAATCGGCTACGACGGGCCCAGCAAGAATGGGCCGTGCGCATTCGAGATGTGGGCTTCTTGCCCGAGGGCGAAGTGCACAGCCGAGCAGGTGACGACACACCCTATGAAATGGCCCAAGACCCAGAGCGCTAGCATCCTAGGGGCTGCAGAACTCGCCTCATCGTTGAGGCCCAGATCCATTTCCACGCTGCGGGGAATGCTCACTGACTCTCACAGTGCGGTGCGTAACTGGGCGGAGTTGGGCCTACCCATGCGAGGCGAAGAAGCCGTTTCTGCTGCTCGAGAGCCTTGTACGCTGATGAGGCAGCCTATCCGCGGCTGACGGCTGCGCATGCTCTCGCCACATTTGGAAAAACAGAAGATCTTGGTCCGGCCGTGGGCACTCTGCTAGATGCTGGCAATCAAGATCACCAGCCTCTCTTTGAGAATCTGTGGGCTTGGAACGCGCTCGACAATCTGGGAACAAAGATCGCTCCGTGGCTAGAGGAACTTCGGGAACTCAACGCCGTCTTACCGAAAGGAGTCGACGGCCGCCTCAAGGCGTACGCTCAAAACTAAAGCGGGTAATACTAAGGCGCCTTGACCCAAGCTATAAAGAGCCCAAGAAGCCTAAAAACCGGCGGATCCCGGCGTCCTCGGAAAGGCGATAACGTCACGAATATTCGAGACTCCCGTGACAAACATGATCAGGCGCTCGAAACCGAGACCGAACCCCGCATGCGGCACACTGCCGTATCTGCGGAGATCGTGATACCAGCCGTAATCCTCCATTGAGAGGTCGTGTTGGGCCATATTTGTCTCGAGCACATCCATGCGCTCTTCACGCTGACTCCCGCCGACGAGCTGACCGATACCCGGCACTAACAGATCCATAGCGGCAACAGTCTTATCATCGTCGTTGCGACGCATGTAGAACGGTTTGATCTCCTTGGGATAATCACACACGGTGACCGGCGTTTTAAAATACTCCTCCGTAAGGTAACGTTCATGCTCTGATTGAAGGTTGAGCCCGTATTTCACAGGATAATCAAATTTCTGCTTTGACCTGGTCAAAATCTCAACAGCCTCGGTGTAGGGCAACCGCTTAAACTCGTTGTCGAGCACATGCTGCAGGCGCTGAAGAAGTCCCTTATCGACAAACCTATTGAAGAAACTCAGGTCCGCTTCGCAATGTATTAGCGTATCTCTAAGTAGATACTGCACCATATCTTCGGCCAATTGCATGTCTCCATGGAGATCACAAAAAGCCATCTCGGGCTCAATCATCCAGAACTCACTGGCATGACGTGACGTGTTGGAGTTCTCGGCCCGAAAAGTCGGCCCAAAGGTGTAGATGTTTGATAGGGCACAGGCAAACGTCTCACCCTCTAGCTGACCACTCACGGTGAGGTAGGTAGGCGTACCGAAGAAATCGTTCTCGTCCTTCTGCGGCTTCATCGCGTGCGGGTCCAGAGTGGTAACCCGAAACATCTCACCAGCTCCCTCGCAATCACTTCCCGTGATGATGGGCGTGTGGACGTAGACAAAGCCGCGCTCCTGAAAGAACTGGTGCACGGCATAGGCCAGTCGGCTGCGAACACGAAAGACGGCGCTGAAGAGGTTTGTACGCGGACGGAGATGCGCCATACTCCGGAGAAACTCGCGACTATGCCCTTTCTTCTGCAAGGGATAGTCATCTGGGCATGTTCCTAACAGGCGCACCTCAGTGGCCAATAGCTCCCATTTTTGATTCTTACCCTGGGAGGGCACCAGCTTTCCCGTGACCTCAGCAGAAGCTCCAGTCGAGAGCTTCTCGACATCACCATACGAAGCCAAGTCGGCATCGGCAATGATCTGAATATTCTGCAAACAACTGCCGTCATTCAGCTCAAGAAAGGAGAATGTCTTGGAATCACGGCGTGTCCGTATCCAGCCCGCGACTTGAACCTCGTCCAGCGGTTCTTCCCGCTGGAGCACCTTTTGAATCAACGTCCTCATGGCGAGAAGCTAGAAGGGTTTTCGAGCTTGGCGACTGGAAATCACTTCTACCGGCCGTCCTCGTAAAGGAAGCTATACGAGGTGCCTGCAGGAACTGCGTTAGGCGTGATGGCCAAATCTCGCACTCCGATGACCTTAAGAAAACAAGGCTTCTTCTTCAGCGGCAATGGCGACGTTTTCAGCTTAACGGTCAACCCATCCTCACTGAGACTCGCAGCAGAAATGGAGGCTCCAGAATCCAACTGATAACTCGCTACTATCTCAGCGCTTTGTTTTTCAAGCTTTTCCGAAAATGTCAGTGTTAGTTCTGAAGAAGCCACGCCCACAGCATTCAGTTCCGGCCCCACCGTATCCGCGATTGTCGCTAATTTGAGCGAGTTCGACGCACTACTAGGCAAGAGAGCACCGTTGAGCGCCACGACATGATAACGAAAGGTCGTTGCTTCCGGCAATGCCTCATCAATGTACTTCGTTTCAGTGAGATCCTCGGCCAGTAAGACCTCATTGCGAAAGAGCTGGTATCGACGAATCCCGCTCTCCGTATCCGACACTGCCGTCCATGAAAGAGAGATAGTACGAGCATCCAGTGATTTCCCCGAGATTACCGGAGCAGTGGCGGGCGGTGTACTATCCTTCCCTGCTTCCGCTTCAACAAGCAACCTCCTGTAAGCAAACAGCGACGGTGTGCCGCCGTCCCGGACAGTCACCATGACATGATGAGTCTGGGGCTTTGTGTCGAAAGGAACCGTGAACTCGATCTTATCTTTGAGCGAGCGATCCATGTCCACCACATCGGCATAGGTACTGGCTTCAGTGTAGTGCCACCACGCTTTCCCGATGCGTTGCTCATCGGGATCTTTGCTAGCACTCGCATCAAGCGCCAATTTCTGACCTGCTTTGGCGTTAGCCCGGAGGACAGAGCTCCCAACATTACCGTTTACTGCGGCGACGGGAGGATGGTTCGCCTGCTTCTTACCGCGCACACACCAGTCCGCTCTTGCACTCCAATCCCCTTGTATATGCGTTAACCAACGCCAGACCGACTTGCCGGGAGACTCCTCGTCACGGGCGTCCTCCCATACATTCACGAAACCTGGAAGCCGCACATATCGGCCTCCCCACCCCCCGTAGCTCGGATTAATATGACTTCCGAGACCATTGGGCACAAGCCTCAGGAAGGTGAGCGACGAGGACTCCGCATAGAAATCACCAGTCATGTAAGGAGTCACGGCATCGGCTTTGTGGGCCTCATAGCTTGCACAAAGCGGACCATGCTTTTGCAGGATGTTTGTTACCATCCAATGGCTCTTCAAAACATCAGCATAGCCACCTTCGACATGGCTCTTCCAGTCCTCGCCAACAACAGTCCCCTGCTCGTCCGTCATGATAACTTCCATCTCTGGCCACTGTTTCAGGACAGCAAGCGCACTCTCACTTAATGCTCCAAGGACGTGGATTGATGTCCGCTTGGCGACGTATGCTTTCAGGTCCGCATGCTGCTTTTCAATCTGTGAAAGCGCATCGAGCACCTCGTCCGCACCTGACCACACCAAGAAATGGAGTTTCTCCTTCGAGGGCTGCAGCAACTGCGTCACGATCGCCGGTACCGTTGCGGGTCGCACTGCTCCACGAAGCTCTCCCGCCTCGGGAAACGTCGGCGCATTCTCCTGCAACCGGAGCTGACACTGCGCGTAAAAGCTCAGCTTCTCCTCGATCCAAGCGACGTCCCCCTGATGAAATAGAGACTCCAGTTTGAGTCCATCCAGGTAGAGCAGCAGTCGCACGAGGGAGCAGCGTTGCTCACGGGAGCCATCTGTTAGAACGGCAATCCGAGGACGCGCCTCAGACATCGTGAGTCCAAGCAATGACGCGAATAGCAATAGACGAAGCATAAGCACCTTAAGGCGTCTCCAGAGGAGACAACGCGTCTGCCTTCGGGAAATTGTCAGGAACAGGAATCGTGACTTGTCCGGATCCTGCCCACTCCGTCCCACGCTGCAACGTCGTGTAGAATCCCTGGCACCTCATGGAATAGTCCGCGTGTCCCAACGTCGTGTGGAAGACACGGCCTTTGCCATAGTCCATCACCATCAGCATGGGTTCGTCGCGCTTGCTCTTCTTACTGGGAGACGTTGCTAGAACCGTCATGTTCGTAGCGGGACCACGGAGCTCCGAGTAGAGTTCATCCTTGGCATGCTTCCATGACTTCGGCAAGCCTTTCATAATCGGATGCTCTGCGTTCACCGTATCCACGTTGAACTCCCACTGCTTGCCATGGGACCCTCCACGACCAGGCGAGGTGTCGCGAATCATCTTGCCTTCCTTGTAGTAAACGTAGGGTCCGCTCACCTCGTTCCGAGCTCCCCATCCTCCGAGACCGATCATTTCGTTGTATTCACGCCACTGAGGGAAGGCATTATCGGCCGCATGCACAGTTACGAATCCACCGCCACCTTTTACATAAGTCTCAAACGAATCCTGAACCTCCTTCGGCCAAAGTTCGCCGTTGTAGTTGCTCACCACCACGTCGTAGTCGGCAAACTGAGGACGCCAATTATCCCACCCATCTTTCGATCCTTTGCTAGGGCTGGTGGAGATATCTACGGTGAAACGCCCGCTGCTCTCAAGCGCATGTTTCAGAACGGGCGTGGTCGCTTGCCATTTGTGATTATTCTGCCCATCGACTAGCAGGACTTTCTGCACTTTGGCAGCGGCATCGTCCTTGGCAGCTTGGCCTAACCAAAGAGTGGAAACGAGAAGACCTCCAAGGAGGCTAAGAGGGAGAATTCGGTGGACACTTTTCATAGGAGATTTGGCTGACGGTGCTTCTCATCTAAGTCGGCTGGCCCGCTCTTGTCAAAACGCTTTCC
>JAACDM010000502.1 GCA_009936795.1 Verrucomicrobiaceae bacterium
CCATGTTGTGAGCACCACACACGCAGATCTTGCCCATCTGACGAGCCACGAGCGCGGCGTGTGAAGAGGCGCCGCCACGTGTCGTGAGGATACCTTCAGCTGCAATCATGCCACGCAAGTCTTCAGGAGACGTCTCTTGGCGTGTGAGGATCACTTTCTGTCCCTTGGCGGCAGCCGCTACGGCAGCTTCAGCTGTGAAGTAGATCTGACCGCTAGCAGCCCCAGGACCGGCGGGTAGCCCTGTGCCCATGTTCTTTGCCTTCTTTTCAGAGGCGGCGTCGAAGATTGGTGCGAGGAGGTGGCTGAGATCGTCTGCGGGGATCCGGAGAATGGCCTCCTCCTTCGTGATCAGACGCTCTTTGACCATGTCGAGAGCAATGTTCACCGCAGCGAAACCGGTCCGCTTGCCATTGCGCGTCTGGAGCATCCAGAGTTTGCCTTCTTCAATGGTGAACTCGACGTCCTGGACATCGCGGAAGTGCTTCTCGAGCTGCTTGCGCACCTTGAGGAGTTCCTTGTGCGACTTGGGCAAGTCCTTGGCCATCTCAGCCACTTGCTTCGGAGTGCGGACACCGGCGACGACGTCTTCGCCCTGGGCGTCGATGAGATACTCACCGTAGAACACGTTCTCACCCGTGGCAGGGTCGCGTGTGAAGGCGACCCCCGTTCCTGAAGCAGGACCGGTGTTTCCGAAGACCATGGCTTGGACGTTCACGGCCGTGCCCCACTCGGCAGGGATGCCATATTTCTGACGGTAAACCTTGGCGCGGTCGTTCTGCCAGGAATTGAAGACAGCGTTGATGGAACCGTAGAGCTGATCCATGGGATCCTCTGGGAAGGTCTTGCCGCTGCGCTTCTTGATGAGCTTCTTGAACTCAGCAACGACCCAACGGAGGTCCTTTTCTTCGAGACCGGAGTCGTCGTCGACCTTGGCCTTGGCCTTGGCTTTATCGAGAATGACTTCGTAAGGGTCGTGGTGCTCACCTTCGTGCGCTTCCACGCCCATAACGACGGAACCATACATTTGCAAGAAACGGCGGTAGCTATCCCAAGCGAACTTGGCGTTGCCGGTCTTGGCGGAGAGGGCCTCCACGACGGTGTCGTTGATGCCGAGGTTGAGGATGGTGTCCATCATGCCGGGCATTGATTCGCGAGCACCGGACCGGACAGAAAGGAGAAGTGGGTTCTTGAGATCGCCGAACTTCTTGCCCATGACCTTCTCGATCTTGGCAATGTTGGCTTTGATCTCTGCATCCAAGGTCTTGGGATACGTCTTCTTGTTATCGTAGTAGTAAGTGCAGACCTCAGTCGTGATCGTCATGCCCGCAGGCACAGGGAGACCGATGAGTGACATCTCGGAAAGGTTTGCACCTTTGCCGCCGAGGAGAGCTTTCTGGGAGCCGTCACCGTCGGCTTTACTGCCACCGAAGAAGTAAACGGATTTCTTGAGACCACGTGCAGCTTTCTTGCGTGCAGCCTTCTTCTTAGGAGCGGCTTTCTTTGCCGATTTCTTTGCCATGATGTTGGGTAGTTAGTTCGTAGATCTAGCTTGGTTTAGCCCATTCTAGGGACCATGTAAAATAGGTGGATCCTCCTAGAAATAAGGGTCGGAAGGGTAGCCGAGAGCCTAAGTCTGTCAAATAAGGGTTTGGGGCGATACCGAGCCCTTGGACAGCCGCCCGAGGTTGTCGCGTGGACTGTTAGGGCAAGCCATCGTCAGTCATTACTCGTTGGTATGATCATCCCATTTGCGATTGGGTTTGAAACGTTTGCTGGCCTCCGGGGTGACCCGTTCGTCGACCACGCCATCGAGCGCATCGAGTTCATGGACACGTGTGGCGATAGCACTGTTGTTCATAGTTCCTGACTCCTCGAGGAGTTCAATCAATGCCTCGATCACGAGAGTCGATTGGCCCAGTTCATCTTCGAGCTTTTCGACTTTTCTCATGGTCGATTTTTCCGCCAGTCGGGTGTGGCGGTCGCGATAGTGCGCTACCCGTTGACGCCGCTCTTGCAGATCAGCATTAACAGCGATTCGACGGAGATGACTGGCCTTCGCCCATTCTGGGAAAAAGAAATCGAATAGGCTCATGCTGGAAATCAATCTTCCGGAGATGGGTTCGATCCACTATTACACTTCTTGGGCGTGACTCCGGTGGCGCTGCTGAATGGCGAAAGGATGTGGTGCATGAGAATGCGTTGGGACTCTCTCGTTAAATAGTTAGAGTCAGCGCATGCATGGACGAAGAATTGTCACAATGATCTTTCTGATCTAAGTAAGCTGGATCCTTTGTTTGAG
>JAACDM010000503.1 GCA_009936795.1 Verrucomicrobiaceae bacterium
CTAATTTTCAGTGTTCGTGTTGCCATTGTTCAATGGCACACCAGGCAGACTTATCGAGAGGCCGTGTTCCGTCACTGGCCGCCTCAGGCTTTACCCAAGGCTGATCTCGCGAAAGAGCCAGGCCCGGGCAAAGGCCCAATCCCGGTTCACGGTGGCAAGCGAGATATCCAGCGCAGCGGCAACCTCCTCACCCGTCATCCCAACGAAATAGCGCAGCTTTACCAGCTCAGCCTTCCGCGGCTCCCGTTCCTCAAGGCGCTCAAGCACATCATGAATAGCCAGCACTTCGTCGTCATCCTGTTCCCATTCAAGAGCATCGATCTCATTGACATCTATTCGCTGTAATCCCCCGCCCCTGCAAGCTGCCTTCTTCCGGCGGGCGCAGTCAACCAAGATCCGTCTCATAGCCTCAGAGGCAGCAAAGAAAAAATGACGCCGATTTTCAAATTGCTGGTCGCTAATCCTCATCCAGACCTCATGCACAAGCGCGGTAGCCTGCAGTGTGTGACCCTCCGGTTCATTCGCCATGCGTTTTTTTGCCATGGCCCTCAACTCTTCGTAGACAGCGGCCATCAGCTGTTCATCTGAGGCTCCATTCTCTACCCTCGATTGCAACGCAGCTGTGATCTCACTCATCGTCTCTTCTCTTCATGTTTATTGATGAGTGGGCTCGGAGATGCCATAAGACACCGAAACTGATGCGAAGCATTTCCCAAGGCCGTTTCACGAATGACTAAGCCGTCTCCCGAAGGCAGAAACAAGGCATGAGCCATGGCAAAACCTGGGGTTGGATCGAAAGAAGCCACCTGCCTCCATTCTGTGGTGTCCCAGAGAAGGATCTGCTCACTCCCAATCCCAGTGGATACAAGACGCTCTCCATCCGGTGAAAAGGAGAGCTTCCTGATCACCAGGTTGTGACCGGCCAAACGGACGCAGCTGCGACCAGTTGCGATGTCGTGAATCTCGATTATCGGACGCTTCCTAACCGCGTAGGCCAGCGTCTTACCATCGGGGGACAGGCATATCCCTTGGATACCTGATGTGTCGCAGGCCACAGCCGCTACGGTCTCGCCGGTCAAAAGATCATAAACACTAACAGAACACCAACCGCTCTTCAGGGCTACCTGCTTGCCGTCATGGGAAAACGAACAAATTTCGCGGTGGTCGTGGCCTAACATCTTCCATACTGTATCCGGGACTTCCAGGCTGGAAGAGGAGAGCAGTTCCAAAGAGGTGATGTCATACCGATCGAAGCGGACTCGTTCGGATCCTGGGAATTCCATGGCTACCACTAGGATACCGCTTTCGCCAAGATATTCACACCGGTGGTTCACAACGCCCTCGGGTAACTCGAGTCGTTGCTCAACACGCCCCGCCAGGTTTCGAATCGTGATTTCCGGTCGAGCAGTCGATCCACACACAAGCCGGTCTGCCGAGATCCAATATGCTTGGGAGATATCAGCGTTTTTAAGCTTTGGCACCTCCCCAAAGTTGCCATGGAACGAAACCGTACCGTCTTGTACGGTAAGCGCCCCAGTTCCTGCCGGGGCCAGGGACGCGTGTTGGACAGGCTTTTCCACGACAAACGTTGCTTTCTCTTGGTCCAGCCAGTCATCGATGTACCAAAGTTTCACACTGCGGTCTTTGCCCGCACTTACGAGTCTTCGACCTCCTGGGGCAAAGTCCACGGACCATACCTCGTCCTGGTGTCCAGAGAGATTTGCCGCCTCACTCCAGTCACTCGTTCTCCAAAGCTTGATATTCTGGTCTGCGCTAGCGGAAGCCAGCAGGCTTCCATCCGGTGAAAAGGCAACCTTGGCAATAAATCCGGAATGTCCGGTGAGCTGTCTATCCTTCGCCTCTCCCGTCAAATCAAAAACGGAAACCCGTGGGTCCTGGAAAAGACTGCCCGCGGCCAATTGCCTGCGATCAGGAGAAAAGGCAAGAGTCGTGACTCGTCCTACTGCTTGTAACTGGCCGGGCCAACGGCTCCAATTAGGCGCCTGGACGATAACGATTCGTCCATGATTTCCTCCGATCGCGAGAAGTTCTCCATCCGCGGAAAATGAGCAGGCTCCCTCCTGGTCAAGGCGGCCGATATTTCCATGATTTAGTTTTTCCCGGTGTACAACAGCCCCAGAAATCACGTCAAGGATCAAGGCATGACCTTCCGCGGGAATGAAAAAGGCTACCAGGTTCCCATCAGGAGACAGAGCCAACCCGGTTGGACGGCGCTGCCCCACATTTAACGAGCGAATCGGACTAGTCATCAGATCGCTCCAGATCTTGATTACGTAATCATCCGTGATCTCGCTGAAATGCAGACCAGCAACCATCGTCCTGGACGTACTGACAGTGAGAAACCCGCCAGAGGACGACAGTCTGCTACCTTCGCTGTCCTCCGACAAAACAAACTCGGAAAAATCTTCAGACAAATTCCGGAGAGCAATGCGCCCGTGATCCTCTAAGGTGATGAGGTTCTCGCCACTGGCGGAAAAGAGGGCACTGAGAACACGCTCGGAGTGTAGGCCCACGTCAAGTGCTCTTCTGCTTTGAGTCTGCTTAAAGAGATACCGCCACTCCCAACCTCGCAAATCCTGGGCGTTCTCTACCGGCTGATACTGGTGCAGCAAGCGGTTAGTCTTGCGGAGATCGTTCATTCGGTAACTCTGGAAGGCCAGCAACATGTTAGCGGCATAGGCGTGCCGCCTGGTCCTCTCACGCTGCTCAATAGCTTTCTTTTCCGCTCTCTCGGCGAGTCTGGCCGCGAATTCTGAGCGCTCTCGCATTTCCTTTTCTACCAATCGCGCCCGATCAGCGAATGCTGCTATCTTCCGCGAACTCCAAGCCTGGTGCATACCGAAGAAGGCAGCGAAAAATAACGCCAACATGATAAAGCATCCGGCCAAGACCGCACTTCGGTTTCGACGGATGTACTTTTTAAATATGTAGAGTCGGCTGGAAGGTCTCGCCGCAATGGGTTCATCGGCCTGCGACTTTCTAATGTCATTCACCAAGCCTACGACGGTCGCATAACGTCTTGCTGGCTCTCTCTCAAGAGCCTTCATTGCGATCCATTTCAAGTCGCCGCTCACGAGAGTCTGCAGTTTTGACTTTGGAATACTCCGCCTCTGGGCAATGGCAGTGCGGTCTTCCGCATCAAGAAAACGAAGGACGGTAGACAGCGTTGCAACATCACGATCTGCGGCCATAACTGGCTCTTTTGATCCGGTGGACTTGATCGGGCGGTGTTGGCTATCTGGAGGCGTTCCGACCAGCAACTCGTGTAGAATTGCTCCCAGCGCATAGATATCTGCACGGGTATCTATCGGATTACCCGAAGAGAATTGTTCTGGGGCCATGTATGCAGGTGTCCCGATGATTTCTCCTCGGGCGGTGACAACCTTAGTATACCGAAGCTCTAGCTTCTTCGTCGCCTGCGATATGCCAAAATCGATAACCTTAGCGATGGGACCAGACGCATCGTCAAAAACGAGGATGTTAGATAGCTTAAGATCTCGATGAATGGCTCCCTTCTGATGCGCATGATTGACAGCCAGACAGACATCCACGAAGACCTCCAACCGCTCCTGGATGCTCAGCCTCCTTTCATCACAATATTTTGTGATCGGGGAGCCTTTGACGAGCTCCATTGCAAAAAAGGGACGCCCGTCCTCAGTGATACCTGCCTCGATCAACGTCGCAATGTTGGGATGCCCCATCATGGCCAGCATCTGCTGCTCTGCCATGAACCGCTTTAGAATCTCTACGGAATCCATGCCCAGCTTGAGAATCTTGAGCGCCACTTCCCGCACCACAGGCTCAGTCTGCTTGGCTCGCCAACCAATCCCAAAGCCTCCCTCTCCCAGGATAGCCTCCTAAACATAGGAGCCAACGACATCGCCGGCTTCAAGATCCTTGCAGACCATCTCACTGCCAGCAGTGGCCCTGTTCCGCCTTTCACGGATTCGCTCCACGTCCATGAACGCCGTTGGCATACTCTGATGGGCCGTCAGCAACTCGGCAAGTTCCTGTTTTTGCGCCTCGTTTAAATCATCGCGAATGCTGAGTTCCGATTGCCAAGTATCCCGCGATAATGGTTGAAGTTTGGCAAAAGCGGACTCGATCACTCGGTAACTGTTTAACTGTTCTACAGAGTGTATTCACCATAGCTGGAGAACAAAGGCAATTGCTTACTGCAAGTAAATTGCTTTTCTTCCATGGGGTCAGATTCTCCGCATTGCCAGGGATTGGAGGGGGTTCAGGAGGAAACGGTCTCCATCAGCACGTAGACTTCAGGAAATTCTTCCGGCTGTCAAGCTTGCTGAGGCAGTGGCAAGCTGGAGATACGCCATCCAATGGTCATACGGCTTGTACTGCAAGGAAATTGCTTTTCGTCTATGGGGTAAGATTCGCCGCATTGCTAGGGATTGGAGGGGTCAAACGCACGCTGTGGGAGGTCGGCACTCGCGTGTCTTGTATCGTGGTTGCGCCAGGGAAGGAGAGGCCAGCGCAGAGATGTGCGCGCCCGGTCAG
>JAACDM010000504.1 GCA_009936795.1 Verrucomicrobiaceae bacterium
AAAGCTTCTCACTTCGAATCGTTTCTAAACCTCTGGGCTATAAGCACTTGGGTGAAAATCTGAATTAATGGATTAGCCCTAGTCTGAGGAAGTGGTAGTCTCACCGCGAAGCGCTCGCCCGTCATTGCACCCAATAACAGCAGCTTGTGGAGAAAGCTCGATGGCGGTTCATTGGAGAAAGTAGTCCACGCATTGGAGTCGGCAACCGTCTTTGCTGGGGCGGAGCATTTCTTCGCTCGCGCCGGAGAACCTATGTTAGATGCTACAGAGAACGTTGCGTTTATCAGGCGACTGGCGGCCGACCAAATCCTTACTCAAACTTGACAGATCAAGTCATCTGGATGTCAGAAAATAGTCCAGAAGAACTTTAGCTGATGACACGTGAAAACGACCGGGCATCCATTGATCCCGGTGGTAGTCTTATTGAATGGGTAGACGGTCCACCTCTCTACGACAGGCATCATTATGCTCGTATTAGTTCAAATGGAGTTCTCAGTTTCACCGCCGATCTCAAGAGTTGACCACTGTCCACCTACAACGGCGAAACGGGAGCGTGCCAGATGGCACGCCCCTCGATCCAGACGACCGCTGACAACTTTCAGTAATTGTTACGGTATAGTGGCAAGCATGCCCCGGGCACGCCAAACGACTTTTCAGCTTTCGAAGCCGCAATGATTAATGACGCTGACATTGCTGCCTTCATTGCCTGGGTGACCGATCCGGACTCACTCACAAACTTGGGGCTGTGGACGGGAACTCCCAATGCCCTTGAATTGCTCGCTGGCACGGGGGGGGAGTTCCTCTATCTAAGACGTCTCTGGGCTCGCAGGAAACCGAAGGGAGATCTTGGCTGGTGGGCCGGCAAGGTCAAGGCAGGCAGCCCTGAATCACTCTTTGTCAAAAAGTCCGGCACACAATTCGGGCAAGAAGTTCGACTACTTTTACAATCCGAAGATAAATGAGCGCGGTCAGTTGGCTTTTCGAGCCGTACTCAAGGATGCTTTGGACAGTGATCACCGTAACTGGACGGGGGGCGAGATGAGCCACCTCCGTCTCGTCGCTCAAACCGGAACGATGGTAATAGGATCAGGCAGCATGGTCTTCACTTGTTTCGGATCACTGCGAATGAATATCTTCGGTCAGGTTGCCTTTGTCGCCGATGTGCTTGCGCCAGGATCGGACGTCGCCCCGGGTTCCACCTTGTGTGGAATTGGGGCGCTTGCAGCCAATGGAACGCTGACCAAGGTCGTTCTAGAAGGCGAGAGTGTCACGGTGAGCCCTGGAGAGACCAGGCTTCCCAGGTCTTAGTGTATCAACGAAGATTGAAGAGACCTCTGACATCAACGGCCGCGATGTCGCCGTCAACGCAAGAACGGCCCAACCGTTTCGGGTTGAGCCGCTCGAAGAGTGTCGATGTTAGACGGACTAACTTTCCGCAAACTGCGCGTCGAAGACGATGTTCGATGCCGGGAAGTCGAGGCTCTTGACGAAAGCGCAAGACTCGGTGGCGCCGTGCTCCCGATCCATGCCGCCGTCTTCCCACTCAACGGAGAGCGGACCGACATATTGGATGTCGTTGAGTGCGCGGATGATCTTCTCGAAGTCAATGTCACCACGTCCCACTGATTTAAAGTCCCAGAACCGACGGCGGTCGTGGAAGTCAACATGACCACCGAAGACGCCGGCGTCGGTTGGCGTGTCCGACCAAGCCACGTCTTTCATGTGAACGTGATTGATGCGATCGGCAAAGCGGTAAATGAACTCGACGTAGTCGACGCCCTGATACCCAAAGTGGCTTGGGTCGTAGTTAAAGCCAAAGCACTCATGGCCGTCGAGAGCTTCAATGGCACGCTCTGCAGAAGCGATGTCGAAGGCGATCTCCGTTGGGTGCACTTCGAGACCGAACTTAATGCCGTTCTCCTTGAACGAGTCGAGAATGGGCGTCCAGCGCTTAGCGAAGTCTTCGAAGCCAGCTTCGATCTGACCAGGCATGACGGGAGGGAACGAGTAGATGAGGTGCCAGATGGAACTTCCGGTGAAGCCATTGACCACTTTCACGCCGAGATCTTTCGCCGCCTTGCCCGTCTTGATAAGTTCTTCAGCAGCACGCTGACGGACCCCTTCAGGCTCGCCGTCGCCGTAGATGTAGTCTGGGAGGATAGCTTTGTGACGCTCGTCGATGTTATCACAGACAGCCTGGCCCACAAGGTGGGTAGAAATCGAGAAGAGCTTCAGGCCAGCCGCTTCGACTTGCTCGCGCTTGGCTTTGCAATAGGCCGCGTCCGCCTTATCCACTTCGAAGTGGTCGCCCCAGCAGGCGAGTTCGACGCCATCGTAACCAAAGGCCTTGGCCTTTTCTAGCATCGTTTCAAGAGGAAGGTCGGCCCACTGGCCGGTGAATAGTGTTACAGGTCTAGCCATGATAGTTTTTCGATTATTCGTTGGTTTGGGGAAAGTGTATTTAGTTAAACGCCGAGCGGAGTCCAAGCGGCACCTTGAGCTGAAGAATGGACCACTGCCTCGATGAAGGCCATGCCGCGGATGCCATCGTCGATCTTCGGATAGTCCGTGACCTGATCGCAAGGTGTCTCGCCAGCCTCGACTGCGAGGATGTGTGAGGCAAAGTTTTTGTAAATGTTAGCAAAGGCTTCGAGGTAGCCCTCGGGGTGACCTGGAGGGGTGCGGCAAGCGTTAGTCGCATTGGCGCTGAGGTAGCCTTGGCCAGCACGCCAGGTTTCGGCCGGGCCTTCAAGCCGAGTCACAGTGAGCGTGTTCGGCTCTACTTGGTGCCACTCGACGCCGCCTTTCTCTCCGTAGATGCGAATGCTGAGATTGTTCTCTACGCCAACAGAAATCTGAGAAGCGTGGAGGACGCCTTTGGCTCCATTCTCAAAACGAAGAAGGACGTTGCCATCATCGTCTAACAATCGACCATCAACGAAGGCGGTGAGGTCAGCGAGCAGCTCCTTTATCTTCAAGCCCGTGATATACTCTGCTAGGTTTTCAGCGTGGGTACCAATGTCGCCCATGCAACCGGCCGCACCGGAACGCTTCGGATCGGTTCGCCACTCGGCTTGCTTGGCGCCCTCAGCCTCTAACCGAGTCGCGAGCCAGCCTTGAGGGTATTCCACGACGATCTTACGAATCTCGCCGAGATCGCCAGCAGCCACCATGTCCCGAGCCTGTTTGACCATAGGGTAGCCCGTGTAGTTATGCGTTAAACCGTAGAGCTTACCGGTTGCATCAATGATGCCCTTGAGATCCTTCGACTGTTGAAGATCAAAACAAGCTGGTTTGTCAGAGAGCACGTGAAACCCCTTCTCCAAGGCCATCTTGGCAGGCGGAAAGTGCATGTGGTTTGGCGTGACGATCGAAATGAAATCGATGCGCTGATCTGCAGGAAGGGCAGCTTCCGCATTCAGCATGTCCTCAAATGTGCCGTAGCAGCGGTCATCGGCGATGAGCAGCTCTTTCCCCGAAGCCTTGGATTTCTCAGGCGTCGAGC
>JAACDM010000505.1 GCA_009936795.1 Verrucomicrobiaceae bacterium
GTTCAACTCTCTTACCGGTTTCTGCAACAGTCGATAAGCACCGTCGATTTGCCGAAGCGATAGTGTCCGTGCCACGGTCATCGCACTACGCCACGGAGAGGTGGGGACGTCTTGAGCATACTGCCAATTGCTCATCCATCCGAGCCAGATTCGGCGTCCGTCTTCTTTAGGAATGTCAGACCAGGAGACGGCCGCGTAGAAGTCACGTCCGAAGTCAGCCCAAAGTGCCGGAGTCTTCGAGGCTCTTGCTAGCTGATCGGAGAATAGGATTTGATCCACATTGATGTGCCCCCACCCGCTCGTCCAGCGATCAAGGATTTCAAGGCGGGCCTTCTTTCCATTCAAGTCGGCAACCTCCCAGCCCTTCCATTTCAGTTGCTCGTCTTCGCTACCTTTCGCGGTTCGCACGGCCGCTCCATCGACGATGAGATTCATACAGGTATTCGTGTGATGAGCTCCCCCGCGTATCAGAAAGCTTATCGCATCGTGCTCGATCTCAAACTCTCGAGAACTCAGTTTCCCTATCGTCTTGTCGCCACCGTGGAAGGAGTTGGCGAAAGCCTTGCCTGCAAATCCGGTCACGGGCTGCTGGCCGTTGACGGCACCTATGGCGGGAGCAGTCCCAAAGGCCTCCCCTTCTACGGTCCAGTCTCCAAACCCATTCTCGAAGTCGGCGAAGACCTCGCCCGTGGGGACGAAGGCAGGTTGTGGATTTGGCTGAGAGGGTTCGTGAAGCGTGAAGGTCTTGCCGTCAAAGTCGCCAACGAAATACTGGCAGCCAGAGCCGCCTGCGGGCGCACCGCCACCGATGTTGAGGATGATGACCCACTTTGGTTCACTGGTCCCTTCGACGGGAAGCGGGAATAGGTCTGGGCATTCCCACACGCCATTCGTGGAGCCATGAGGCCCAAAGTCGCTGAGCTTCGTCCAGTCCTTCCAGTTTGGTGAACCGTAGAGACGAAGCTTCTTCTCGCTCGAAAGCGTGACGATCATCACCCACTGGCTCGACGGCTCATGCCAGAACACTTTGGGATCTCGGAAATCCGCGTATTCGATATCAATGACAGGATTCTTCGCATACTTAGTCCAGGTACGGCCCTTGTCCGTGCTGTAAGCAATCCGCTGGTCTTGGCGTTTCTTATCCGTGTGATGCCCTGTGTAAATGGCAATCATCGGAGGCTTGCCATCTTTTCCGAAACCACTCGTGTTCTTCCAATCGATCACGGCACTGCCTGAAAAAATCATCACATTGTTCTCTTCTGCCAATGCCAGAGGAAGGTGTTTCCAATGAACCAGATCCGGACTCGCGGCGTGCCCCCAACTCATGTGGCCCCATTTGTCGCCAAAGGGATTGTACTGATAGAAGAGATGGTACTCGCCTTCGTAGTAGACCAATCCATTGGGATCATTCATCCAGTTCTTGGCTGGGGTGAAATGGAATTGAGGCCGGTGAGGCTCGTTGTAAGACGTAGGCGCTTTTGCTAGCAAGCTTGCTGCCGTGAAGAGGAGACAAAGACAGGCTCTCATGATTCTCAGTGAATAGGATGGATACGCTGTCTTATTCAAACACATACTCTACCCAGCCTTGGCGTTTCTCTCCAGGAGGGCAGAGTTGTAGGTGAGCGATTTCGTTCAGACCTTGGGCGGCTAAGTTGTGGGCGTCCGTCGAGCACGTCTGGTTCTCAATGCCTAGGAAGGGCCTGCCAGGCGTCCAGACAACGAGGTGCGTGAACTCTTTGGACGCTTTGAAGGTCACGCTTCGTCCCACGTCGCGGAACTCAAGGCATGCCGGTTTCCCCGGGACCATGCCGAAGAAGACATCGTCGGAATCGTAACCCGCGAGCGAGACGGGCTTGCGTGCATCAAGCGCATGGCCTTCAAGATCTAGCAGTTTGCCCGTGGGAAGTTGTTTCACCGAGGCCATGAGCGACTGCGCAGGGACGTGCAAGAAGGCATCCTGCCGAGTGCCTTGGTACTTGAGATAGGGGTGGAAGGCGACACCGAAAGGAAGAACCTGCTCGCTGGCATCGTTATCTACTTCGTACTCCCACCGAACACTGCCCTCACGAACAGTGACTTTGATACGAAAAGTATGTGCCCAAGGAAAGAGCTTCCCGCGTTCGCTCTGATCATCAAATCGAATGGCAGCCGTCACGGAGACGGATTCGGACGTTACTTCAGTGGATTCGCCAGTAAACTCTGCGCTGTTCACCAGCCCATGAATGTGATTGCCAGGCCCTTCCCGAAAGACGTACTTTTTGTCTTCAAACTCAAAGCTTCCCCCTTTGATTCGATTGGGCGTCGGATAGAGAACAGGATTGCCACACCGGACACCCGGTAGCTTCGAAAGTTCCTCGGGCTGATGAAAGTACTCTATTCCGCGACGCTTGACGGATTGCACATTGGCTCCGGCAGCCGGCACGAAGGTAGCGACAGTGTCCCCTTGAGAGAGCACATAGATGTCCCAGCCAGTCTCCGCATCTTTGGTCACCGACAGATCGGCAGCCATCGAAACGACCACCATCCAATAAGACACGAACAATGTAAGGGTGCGCATGCCGACCAGATTGCCCATAAATACACGGGCTGACAAGCCTCAGTCTGCCGTAGGCTGGGTCAGTTCCCCGCAGAGCGATAAGGCCAGCATGGGATAAGCTGTGCCACTATAGGTGATGAGATGATGCTTGTCCGTATTGAGTGATCGGGTCCACCAGCGCCCTGATTCCCGTTGGTTCGCTTTGAGCCAACGGATCGCTTTCGTAATCTGCGGGTCGTCGACTGGGGCGCCTGCTTCTCGCAAGACGATGATGGCCAAACCTGTCATGTGCCCGTCGCTTGGAGGTTCGCCAAACTCCGGTTCAGCTCGCAATTTCTCGGCGCGATTGCCACTGCCCCAAGTCTCCGGACTGGCAAAGCGACGAATCGACCACCCACCATCTTCTCGCTGATGGCTTCGGATCATGGCTTGCAAGGCTTCTATTCGATCTTTCTCTAACAGATCTGGGTAACGGCTGGCAGCCCAGAGTAGCAAGGTGCGCTGGTAGTCATTGGCTGGGGTCGCCGTGCGGAGGTAAGCCACAAGTTCTTCAAACTTCGCACCTACTTCAGGACCTGCGCTCTCCACCCATCCAGGAGCGGCAGCAACCGCCATCATGGCGACGGTCGCGCCATGGTAGGCACTCGACTCTAAGGGCGGCCAGCAATCAAGGTTACTGTAAGAGCCATCGTCTGCCTGAGCTCGAAACATGACTGTCAACGCGCGCTCTATTTCCTTTGAACGCGCTTTCGAACGATGCCGATCCCACTCCGCCAACCCAGCAGCGATGTAGGCAATCTTGGTTGGGCGCAATCCATGGCACAGTTTCTCGACGTCGGATTCGCTCTCGTCCTTCTCAAGCTCTTCCACGAAGAAGCGGCGCATTTCCGCACCAACGTTCCCACCGTGTTCCGCTAGTGAAGGCGCCGTGAGTAGATAGGTCCCATTGGTGTGGCAACTCACACAGCCACGCTTCTCGGTCCACGCGACCGTTCCCTTCTCAAGGTAATCGAATGCTGCCTCTGCCGAGAACTCTCGCGTTGGCTCGTCTTCAGACGCCGCTGGAATCGCGATCTTTCCAAACGCGTACTGTGTAGGCCCCTCCGCAGACGCAAAATTGACCAATACGAAGAAAGAGACGACCAAGGCTGCGCGCATACCCAGAAGCCTAGCACTCAATTTCGTGACCATCAATCCGCAAAGCGACTGCTGTCAGACGAGCCACTGACCCAGTGCTTCTTGCCATCTTCGCCAACCATCTGTATTGGGCCGATCTCGTTCCAACCGGAGACGCGGGTGATGTCTAGGTAGACCTTCAGTTGCTTCGCGCTGACGGGATCGTCTACAGGAAACTCGCTCGTGATGAGTTCATCGGTTTCAGAGGGATCCATCTGCCCTTCCCAAACCAGGAATTCCTCCCCTTCTGTGCCTATTTTATCACTTTACTAATGGCGCCGGTATTGTGGCTTTCGACGACGTTGATCTAACTCAAATCCATCGGTTGATGGTAGTCCAGTTGGAGACACTCTTCGCCTCCGTTCTGGTCCTTCGGCGCTCACGCAGAGGGAACATCTCCGGCCCTACCGGTATCGGGTGCTCCAGCCGCTTGCTCATGGCCCCAGTCGCGTTTGTTTCCGCCCGTCCAGTGGTCCACTCGTCGGCCGAATGGTGGCGACACAGCACCCGACACCCGTTGAGGTTCTAGTGTATTGTTAGCAATCACCTGTTTCAGCGATGCCAACTCCGTCTGAAGATTCCGAACTTGTTGGCGTAGCTGGGCTGTCGTCGTCGTCAACGCTTGAAGGCTAGCAGGTGAAGCATGCGTCAACGAACCGCTATCTGACACCACACTCAATTCTGAATCCCCGGATATCAGATCAACGCGCTGTGATAGGAGTTGCTCCTCCAATACCCTTAGCCGTGAGTCTGTCCGCAGCCATCACCACACCACGAAAGTGAGTCCAACAAGCATGCCAAACATAGCAATGTTCTATCTATTCTGAGAAAGCACAACACCACCAGTATGCACAAGATTGAATGGGCATGCCAATCTCCGTTTGCCACTTTTGAACTCAGACAGCGCTCGAAACGAACGCACCCCCACGCAAACATCTGCCAATTTCCCGAGCAAGCTTCTTTGCTTCCGCTGCGGGAAGAGACGACACCGTGACCCGAATCGCAGGAGGAGTTTGCAAGCGGTAGCGATATCCTGGAGTGACAAGCCAGCCTGCCTGCATGAGCCTCTGGGCCACAGAAGCTTCATCGGGTACGGGGACCCACACATTGAATCCAGACTTTCCGAAAGATTGAACGCCTTCTTGCTTCAACGCCTCGATGAACGCAGTGCGTCTGTCCGTATAGGTGCATTCCGCCGTTTCGATCAATTGTGCCGTCTTCTTGTCCTTGAGGTAGTAGACAGCCATGTCCTGAAGCAAGTGACTCACCCAGCGAATGCCTAGAACTTGCCGCCCTTGAATGTGCGCTAGTGTATCGGGATCACCTGCTTGGAGGGCAATCCGACGATCAGGGCTGAATGACTTGCAGAGCGACCGGACGACGGTCCAGCGAGCCCGTTTACCATCGCAAAGGCCAACATATTCAGCTCCGGAAATCGTGCCTTCATAATCATCCTCGATCACAAACAAATCGGGAGCTTTCGCCAGCACCTTCTTCAAGGCGCGGGCTCTTGATAGGGTAAAGGCCGCCCCCGTCGGGTTCTGGCCTCGTGGCGTGACGATCAGCGCCTTGGGCTTGAGCTTGAGAGCTTCCGTTAGGGATTCAGGAAGAATCCCAGACTGATCCAAGGCAACCGGCACAGGCACCAAGCCGCGTGAACGAATGAGGTCTAGAACCCCTGTGAAGCAAGGATCTTCAACGGCAATGCGATCCCCAGGAAACAGGTGTTCTGCCAGAGCGCGCTCAATGCCATCGAAGGAACCGTTGACGGTACAAATGCCAGTAGTCGGAACGCCGTCAGCCTGGAACAAGGACAGGCCCACCTGCACGAGTCCGGGTGAATTCGGATCTTCGTCGTAGAGCGTCTGCTCTTTACGAATGGCAGCCAAGGCCGGGGCTAGCTTCGGTAGGAGTTTCGGATCTGGATTGCCAGTTGCGCAATCTGTGACGCCATCTGCAGCCTGCATCGGACTGGCAACAGGGAGAGGAGGACGTGAACTCACCACGGTGCCACGCCGCCCCTGCGACACAAGAAAGCCACGCTGTTGCAACTGGCGGTAGGCTCCTGCCACGGTCGCGGGACTAAGGCCGAGAGACTCGGCCAGCGCGCGGATTGATGGCAATTTCTCGCCCGGCGCGAGCTGGTCATTGCGAATTCCGCGCTCAATGGACTCAGCGAGCTTGACACGCGTCGTACCAGATACACACATTTGTATCATTATGGATTTCTTTATGTACTAGAACAATAGAAATGACAACTCAATCTTTTTCTCTCACGGACCGCACCCAGGTGAAACGAAATCCGGGCCGTGCCGTGTATGATCGAGAGGTGATCTACGAAGTTCTAGACGAGGCCATGCTCGGTCACTTGGCCGTGGCCATCGATGGAGAGCCTTTCGTTCTTCTGACAATCCACACGCGGATTGGAGACACGCTCTACCTGCATGGCTCAAACCAGAATCGACTCTACAGGAAGATTGCAGAAGGGGCGAAGGCTTGTATCTCGATCACGATCCTCAATGGCCTGGTGTTGGCGCATTCTGGGCTTCATCATTCCATGAACTACCGAACCGTGGTCTTGTTTGCGAATGGTGAGAAAGTTGAAGATCGAGAGGAAGAATGGCGCGTCTTAGAGGCGCTTGTAGAGCAGATCGTTCCGGGGCGATGGGAGGATTCCCGTCAGCCGACCCTACAAAAGCTGAATGCCACCATGGTCATTGCCTTTCCTATCAATAAAGCCTCGGCCAAAGTCCGCAACGGCCCTCCGATCAACACGGACGCGGACCGCGAATTGCCTATTTGGGCTGGGGTGATGCCGATCAAGCTTTGCACGCAGGCGCCGATCACGGATACCGCTGGGCAAGAAGTTCCTGTGCCGGATTATGTGCGTGACTACGAGAAACTGCCTACCGTTTCACTGCCATGAGCATGCTTCCATCTCTTGCTCTCTTTGCCCTGACAGCGTCGATCACTCCTGGGCCTAACAACGCCATGATCATGGCTTCAGGGGTGAATCACGGCGTCCGGAAAAGCCTTCCCCACTTTGCAGGCATCAACGTCGGCTTCTTCCTCATGGTCCTTGGCATCGGCTTCGGGCTCGGCGCGATCTTTGAAGCCGTTCCCGCCTTGCACAATTTGATCAAGGTGTTGGGTATTCTTTACCTACTCTACCTGGCCTGGTTGATTGCCACGACACCGAACATGAATGAGACTCAATCGGTCGCCAAGCCGCTCACCGTGATGCAAGCCGCGCTGTTCCAATGGGTCAATCCGAAGGCTTGGGTCATGATATCAGGTGCGATTGCCACGTTCACATCGTCGTCATCGAGCATCTACTCACAAGTGCTGCTCGTGGCCGTCGTCTTCATCACCGTGGGCACCCCAAGTTGCCTCCTATGGCTCATGGGAGGCGTCGGTTTGCGGAGATTGCTGAAGAAGCCTAAGCATCTGAAAGAGTTCAATCTCGTGATGGCACTCTTGCTAGTTTCCTCTATCTCCCCGGTCATCTACGAACTCCTCTTCCCATGAGATCCCTTCCCTACTTTCTGTTAGACGTCTTTACCAACGAACCGTTTGGAGGAAATCCCTTGGCCGTCTTCCCAGATGCAGATGACGTGCCAGACGAACTCATGCAGAAGATCGCCAATGAACTGAATCTTTCAGAAACGACCTTCATTCAGAAGGCCCGCGCCGAGGGCAGCGACTGCACCGTGCGCATCTTTACCCCACAGAGCGAGATTCCAATGGCAGGTCATCCTACCATTGGGACAGCCTATGCCGTGCTCGCAAACAGCCTGCTGAATCCTGGGCAACCGACGCATTTGATCTTCGATGAAGGGGTGGGTCCGGTAAGAGTCGATTTCGAACACTGCGAAGACAAACCATGCAAGCTTGTCATGCACCAGCGGCCTCCACAATTCTTCGAGCCACTCGATCATGCTTTGGTCGCGAACGCGCTGTCATTGAACGAATACGACCTCGAGCCAAACCTACCAGTGCAAATCGTCTCATGCGGCTTTCCGTTCATCCTCGCGCCAGCGCGTTCGTTGGATGCCGTGCGCCGTGCGAAGGTTCGACTCGATCTCTTGGAATCAAAACTCGGGCATCTCGAAAGCCAAGAGTTGCTTGTCTTCACCCAAGAGACGGTGAATCGCGAATCCGATATCCACTGTCGAATGTTTGCGCCTCGGCTTGGTGTGCCTGAAGATCCAGCGACAGGCGGCGCCCATGGTCCATTGGGATCCTATCTCGTTCGCCATGGCCTGTCCGACGGTAAACACATTGTGAGCGAGCAAGGCTATGCCATGGGTCGGCCTAGCAAGTTGGTCGTAGGTATTGAATCCGTGGATGGGGAGATCACCGATGTCTCCGTCAGCGGCGAGTGTGTGCAAGTCGGTGAAGGGACCATTCGACTATGACCCAGCCAATCGGAGCCACTCTTCCCGCGTGGACCGCTCGCGACCTCCCACCGACAGAACCGATGGTCGGCCGGTTCTGCCATCTGGTGCCTACTGATCTTGAACACGCTGCCAACTTGTTTGCAGCTTTCACGGAAGACCGAGATCACAGCAACTGGACCTACCTGCCTTATGGTCCGATTGAGAATATTGACAGTTTCACTCGTTGGATGAGGGCCAGGTGCACAGCAGCAGATCCCTTATTTCATACTATCATCGATAACGTCTCTCAGCTTCCGGTAGAACTTGCCTCCTGTCTCAGAATCGAACCAACCGTTGGCGTGATCGAAGTCGGGCACCTTCATTTCTCGCCCTTCTTGCAAAGGACACCCGCGGCTACCAAGGCCATGTTTCTCATGATGAAGCGGGTCTTTGATGAGTTAGGCTACCGTCGCTATGAATGGAAGTGTGATGCGCTGAATACACCTTCAAGAAGAGCGGCAGAACGGCTTGGATTTCAGTTCGAGGGCATCTTTAGGCAGGCGATCATTTACAATGGGCGAAACCGGGACACGGCTTGGTATTCCATCATGGACCAAGACTTGTCGGGGCTCAGCACGGCGTTTGAAAAGTGGTTAGCTCCCGACAATTTCGATTCCAACGGTGGACAGCGGTGCCGTTTGGAGTCGTTTCGCTAATTTAGTTTTCCCTGCGTCGAGGAATCTGCCAGCGTCACCGCATGGGACTTGTCATCCGTAAGATTCGAGCGCACGACCTGAGATTTGACCTCCACGATGGTGCGGGGAGTGACGCTGTGCACACCGATCCCCAGTATGGCTATGCTGCCACCCAACTGCTAAGTGAGAGCAAGACGCAGGGAACGGGAATCGCCTACACCTTGGGAGGAGGGACCAACTTGGTGGCACAGGCCATTGAATTGCTCTCGGAGCCGCTGGTGGGGCGAGAGATTGAGGAGCTCATGGCCGACTTTGGTAAGGTGCAGAAATCGATCGCGGAGCATCATCAGCTCCGCTGGCTCGGTCCTCACAAAGGTGTCATTCATCTGGCTCTGGCTTCGATTACCAACGCCTGCTTTGACCTCTGGGCGAAATCACGCCAAGTGCCCCTGTGGAAGCTCTTGTTAGATTTGACACCAAACGAATTGGCTCGCTTGATCGACTTTAGTTACTTAGAAGACGTCCTGACGACCAATGAGGCGATCGAGATCCTTGCGGAAAAGCTAACCTCAAGACCAGATAGAGATGAGATCTTGAAACAAGGCTATCCTGGCTACGATACCTCTGTCGGTTGGTTCGCCTACAGCGATGCCAAGCTGATCGAGAACGCTAAGCGTGCGGTGGATGCGGGATTCACCGCCATGAAGTTGAAAGTGGGATCGCCCGATCCCGCCGACGATGTGAGACGAGCGCGACTCGTGCGTGAAGCCGTGGGTCCAAGCGTGAACATCATGACCGACGCCAACCAAGCGTGGAGCGTGCCCATGGCCCTCGATGTTTGTGCCCAGCTTGCAGAGATCAATCCAGGTTGGGTGGAAGAGCCTACTCAGCCCGATGATGTGTTAGGCCATCAAACCATTGCACATGCCATCGCGCCCGTTCCTGTGGCGATTGGGGAAACGGTGTCCAATCGCGTGCTGTGGAAGAATTTCCTAGAGGCGGGCGCTGTCGGTGTCGTCCAAGCGGATTGCACCCGACTGGCCGGCATTAGCGAGTACCTGGCGGTGACGATCTTAGCGACCAAATACCCGGTTAAGGTCATTCCCCACGTGGGCGACATGGGTCAGATCCATCATCACCTGGTCTTCTTCAACCACATTGCCCTGGGACATGAGAAGCAGTTCCTCGAATACATCCCGCACCTTCGTGAACACTTTACATCACCTGCCGAAGTCCTGGATGGAGCCTATCAGTTGCCTCAAGAGCCCGGTTGTTCGACGGGGTTAACAGCATTAGTAGAATCGTAGCAAACGTCGGTGCAGACCGGTCAGCATTGCCAAGTACAGGGATACTCAATGCAGGTCAGGGTTCTAACCGTTTCACGCGGACTGAGCGAAATCGGTAGGCACCGCCACGCCCATGGTGCTGGAGCGCGATGTAGCCTTGCTTGAAACGATCATCCTCGATCTCAGCCGTCGGAATGCCGTTCACATAGTGGCGAATGGTGGCCCCACGGCATTCGATGCGAATCCGATTCCAGTCATCGCGGCGGAAACTTCCTTTGGTCATTTCAAGAAACTGACCTGCACTTTCAGGATCACGCTTCGTGGGCCAGATCCAGCCGCCTGCCCCGATGGCGTAGAGCCCACCTGTTAGGCGTCGGTCCGTCCCATCGATCTCAAATTGATACCCTTTGGGTTTGCCCTTTGCACCTTGGCAACGGTAGGCAATGCCGGAATTGATTCCTTCATTTCCCTCGGCGGAAGGCGGCAGCTTAACCTCGGCTTCCAGGATGAAATTGTCGAAGACGCGGTCGTGGGCCAGCCAAAGATTCTTCTTCGCTCGCAGTTGGATTTCACCGTTGTAAACGGAAACATCGCCCGCAGTACGCGCCTGCCAACCTGTTAGGGTCCCTCCATCGAAGAGCCGAATCCATTCCCCTGACTTGCCTTTCTTCTTCGCGTTCTGATCGTGAACGGGTGCCGTTTGCTGCCACCGTCGGCCATCGGGAACCCCATTGATCGTCCAGTAAAGTTCTTCTTCAAACACCTCAGCGCTGAATTTCGGCTTGAGACGCAATCTCAGATGCAGCTGATTGGCGGGTTGCAGGTCAGGAATATGGAGCACTACACCTCGCCCGTCCGCCGTGCGTTCGGCCGACGTGACGACGACGGTGTCTTTGCCCTTCTCGTTCGGCTCTTTGACTGACCAATTCTCCGAGCCGTAGCGAGGCAGCCATCGGTAATTCCATTGCTCGATGGTGTAATTCTCCAATTGAGTCACACTGTCAGGGTCGAGAGCAAAGTTGAATCCCAACTCCAACCCGTCGTCGCGCACGGCTGCTTGAGTCACCATGGAGAGTGGCTTCCCCGTGTAGCGCACGCGGAAAAGGCCACCCTCGCCCAGCCCCTTGCGGCCATTTCCATTCCAGCCATTCAACCCAACGGTGTAGACTTGCCCGTCCAATGGATTCACACGAGCGCGCATGATCCCGGTCTCGAAGTCCATCGGGAGCCGCACGACAGCGGCCTGCGACACGTCGCCGAATTCCTGAAGGAGAAAGTAGTAGAGCCAGCCTTTCCCAAAGCTGGTGTGCAAGAAACGTCCTGACAAAGGTCCCCAGCGACCATCTTCGACCCAAAGTTGGCCACCTGAGGAATTGTCAACGTGTTGGGGCAACCAGATCAACGGCTGATCGAAGTCCTGAGGCAGGGCTTCCTCGCGGTGGTCGATCCGCCCGCCGTCCGGGGCCCAGGAGCCTGGCCGAGCGTGCGTTTGCGCGTAGCCATAGTAACCGCCGGGCTTGATAAGACTGACTTTGGACGCGGGTATCCAGTTTCCCTGATTGTCACTGACCGTAAGCCGATCGTCTGGCAGAATCCCCATCCCGTTAGGCGTACGGAAACCAGTAGCAATCATCTCACGACTCGCTCCATCGGCTGACACTTTAATTAAACCGCCAGGGAAAGCGTGGCTTGTGTACTGGCCAGCTTTGACGTAGTAGAAGTTGCCCGCGCGATCGCGCATGAGATCGAAGTTGTAGGCATGGAAGAATGTGGAGACGTCCTCATCGGCGGAGAAGGATTCGTAGAAATCCGCCTCGCCGTCCGCGTTTAGATCTCGCAAACGCACCAATCGATCCCGGCACGTCGCGAAGACGTCCTGACCCACGACTTGCAGGCCAAAGGGCTCAAACAATCCCGCCGCGAAGCGCTTCCACTCCAAGTGATCGGTCCCACGTTCGAGCCCTCGCACCGTCCAGATATCTCCTCCATGAGTCGAGACGTAGAGGAGGCCGTCATCATCAAAAGCCAGCGCGGAAGTCCGAAACCACGTATTCCAAGGGGTCTTTTCAGGGACAGGCAAGGTATCGATCACGTAGGCGTCGGCATCGCCTCCTGAGAGCCCTTGCGTGACCAAGTTCTCCGGCCAGCGAAGTAGTCCCCCGTTCGTGAGTGCGCGCAGGTCTGGTAGCATTTCTTCCTGACTCTTCCATTGCAACAAACCGCGAAACGAATCCAAGGCTGGCTGACCCGAGCCCGTCGTTCGAACGATCTGAAATCTCAGCGCGTCTTCAGAGGCCGGGATATGGAGAACCAATCGGTTACCCTGGGCGTCCGGCTCCAGGCGAACCGGAGCCGTGTCTCCCACCAAGCCAATGCCGACAAAGGCGTCTGGATCACCAAGAATCGCCAATCCGGGCTCGATCACGTGGGGCGTCGGCAACTCAGCCACGGCCACCTTTAAGTCTTTGTCAGACCGCTCGACACGCAAGGTCTGCGTTACAGCCTCAGCTCCGCGTTGTTTCCCCGGCATTTCCAAGATCGAGCGGCCGTCGATGGCATAGGACAAGACGACTTGGTCGCCATGCACATAGTGCCCCTGATAGTCCAACCAAGTCTCGGGCATCGGCCCGCGAGGGAGGAGATTCTCTTTGGGGTAGCCTAGCAGTCCATCATGCGCCCATTGCCAGATCTGCAACCCAGAGATGGGGGTGCCAGCGGGTTTGGGGTTGCCTTCGCCACGCAATCGTTCGTGCTGGGTCTCCGAGAGATCGAGGAAGCCGCCCTTCCACAAGCCCACCATGTCCATGGAATGGAGATCATAGGCCATCGCATGATCGTCTGCCAACTTGACCGTGAGTACGCTAACGTGATCCTTACCAAGTTGCGACGCGATGGCCGTTCCGAAGTCGCGTTCGGCACTTGAGCGATCCGTGATTGGGGTCTCGTCTTCCAGTGCCATTGCTTGGAGCTTGCCAAAGTAGGCCTCATCGAGGGGCACGTGATCAGCGCGGCTCTTGAGAAAGGTTTCTCGAATGTAGTGAATGACATCATAACGTTCCTCGGGCGACATCCACTGCTGCGGTGCCATGAGTCCGTTTCCATGAGTCAGGGTCTTGAACATCGCATAGGCATCGAGCCCGAATTTCATCGTCCCTGTGGTGAAGGCCGGTGCCAGAGGCAAAGACGGGGTGTTGCCATCAGCCCCATGGCAATTCAGGCAAAGCCCTTGGTAAAGCCGTTCGCCCCGTTCGAATTGAGCCGACCCCAGCTCTCTCAAATACTCGATATGATCAAACGAGTTCGTCTCTGCGTGGATTGATTGTGAAAGGGTAAGCGCGATCGCAACGAGCCCTCCGAAGTAACGGGTGAAGTGAGCGAGCTTTCGGGAGATCATGGGGATATCTTAGACGGGGTGAACTTAGGCAAAGTTTCATTAACACCGAATCTTGGCGAAGTCTTGATCACCAGAAGACAACGAAGATCAGCGCCAAGGCGATTACCCACACAATCAGGCCGAGGATGAGCGGTAGCTTGGCTCCCGAACGTTGATCCACACTGCCGCCACCCTCAATCTGGCTAACAATTTCCTTCTGACTTCGCGCCAGCCAGCCCTCCGTCTGGTCAGCCTGAACGAGCAAGTCCTCTTTCGGTGTCCAACCTCGAATCAGCGTCACTACAAGCATCGTCACCGCAGTCACCAGACAACCGAGCGGAGCGGTCGCATAACTATTCATCAACCCTGAAGGCATTAGCCAGATGTCAGAATTCACGGCTAAGCCAGGAGCTACTAATGCAATGACGCCAAAGAGCACACCGACAACCAGGCCTGGCAACGCGGACGAACGGTGGACGCGGGTGAAGGCTCCCAGGACATAGACGACTAGCAATGGAACAACAAAGGCACCAACTACTGAAAGATAGGTAAAGATCATCCCCTGAGCTAGCAGGGCCGGCACATAAATAAATGACCCGAAGATGATTGTCGGAGTGAGCCAACGCCCCACTGACAGGTAGTGGTTGTCATCGCGATCTTTCACCAAAAGTCGTCCATAGACGTCACGTGTAATCAGGGCCGAAAGCGTCGATCCAATCGAGTCGAACGTTGAGAATGCAGCCGCGAAGATGCCAGCAACAACCAAGCCGGTCAGACCGGGTCCCCCATACTGTTGAAGAACGTAAGGGAAGATGTTATCAGCGTGCCCATCAGGCAGTGACGAGAGATCTGGAAATAAGCCTCTGCCCATCACGCCAAGGCCGAGCGATAGGTACGTGGCTAAGATCAAGAGCAGTCCAGCTGGAACAATGGCCATCTTCAGGTGCCATTCGCTTCTGGAGCCTAGCAAACGCATGGATTGCGTGTGATTGACGATTGAATAGGCAAACCCGACGATCGAAAAACTCAATACAATTAGCCAAGCGGGCGTTGTCCGCGTGATTTCTCGTAGCTCGGGATCATAGGTACCACCGATCTTAAGATGACGCTGCATGATATCCTCAGAGAATTCACTAGCATCCACAGATTCAGTGCGATCACTCCCAATGTGCATGGTCTGGTTCGCCAGTGCCGAATCTGTTTCTGCAATCTTTGCTTCAAGCCCGCTCCAACCGCCAACTTCTTTCGAGACCGTACCGAAGATGACGATGGCCGCGACGAGAATCACCAAGGCTTGAAGCGCATCCGTAATAGCGACTGATCGCAAGCCACCCGTCATGGTGTAAATCGTTGCAATCAACGCCACGGCAACGACACAGAGCCAGGCTTGCGAGTCTCCCCAACCACACACAACGGTTAACGTTAGGAAGATCGCGGTGCTGATCATTCCAATCATCACCGTTCGATACAGCACTTGCACCAACACGCTAATTACCCGAGCACCAACGCCAAAGCGCGCTTCGAGATACTCAGCATTGGTGTACATTCCCCGCCGATACATCGGAATGGCAATGACATGCGCCAGGAGCAGCCAGCCACCGATCACACCGACAAGGTTGGGGACAAACAGACGAACACCAAGACTGTAAGCGCCCCCGGTGTCGGCTACCAAATCCGCTGAATCGATCAACGTCGCATAGAGAGACATCCCAACAATCCAGAAAGGCAAGGAGCGCCCCGCCAAGAACCAATCGCCGCTGGAGTGGGTATCGCGACTGCGGACTAGCGCGTAAACAATGACCGAGCCATTGAGAACGACGACGATCAGCCAGTCGAGAAGCGTCATTTAGGAATCCGTTAGGTAAAGATTTTGTCATTCACTGTGACACCCAATCCGGGCTCCCTGGACATCGTGACATACCCACCACTTGGCTGCGGCTCTCCATGAAAAATGGGTTCGCGGTCTACATCTGGGAGTTCGTCCCAACACGGCACCGGGAAGTGCTCGATCATCGGCACATTCGTATGCCCTTGGGCAAAGTGCAAGTGCACGGGGCCATAAGCATGCGGAATGACGTTGAGTCCCGCAGCTGCTGCAAGTGCCGCAATCTTACGCGCTACAGTAAAACCACCACAACGCCTGAGATCAGGTTGAAGAATGTCCATCGCGCCTTTCTCGATGATCTGCTGAAACCCAAAGTGCGTGTACTCATGCTCTCCTCCAGAGATGGGGATGTTCGTCTCTTGCCGCAGCTTGGCATAGCTGTTCAGATCATCGGGTAGGAAGGCTTCCTCAAGCCAAGCGAGTCGGTAGGGTTCTAGCAGGCGCACCATCTTCTTAGCGTAAGCGAAATCCCACCCCATGTAGGCGTCCGCCATGATCTCGATGTCATCGCCCACGGCGTCACGGACGTTTGCCACGTGGCGCTCATTCTCTCGCATGCCATCAATCCCATCGCCGGGACCAAAGGGGAATCGCATCTTCATGGCCTGATAGCCGTCAGCGACGTAGGCCTTAGCTTCAGCCGCAACCTTCTCATGCCCAACGGGATGCAAAGCCGAGGCGTAGACAGGGATGGTCTCTCGCACGGGACCGCCGAACAGTTCGTAGACTGGCTTGCCAACAGATTTCCCAGCAATGTCCCACAAGGCGATATCGATGGCACTGATGGCATGTAAGGCACTGCCTTTGCGTCCATACGGCAGCGAGGCTCGAAACAGCCGATCCCAAAGCCCTTCAATCTCCGCCGCATCCTGACCGACCAACAAGCGAGACAGATGATTGTCGATGATTCTAGCAGTCGCATCACAACCATCCTCACACCAACCATGACCGATGATCCCGTCTACCGTCTCGATCTCCACCACGGCCATGCCCGATTCCCAGAACCAAGACCCGCGCGTCTCTTGGAACTGAGGGTAGATATCTAGCGGCGTCACTAACGGAAGCGTCTTCTCCCTTTCTGCCAGATGCCCCCAGATTGAACGGTTCACATGGCTTACGGAAACAGAGTTAATCTTATTCATAACGTGAAGTTCTCAATGACTACCGGCCCTACCGGCCCTACCGGGTTGAGACCGATGACAGATACAGAAGTAAAGCTGACTAAATCAACTCCTTAATGTGATCGACGAAATTCGGATGGCCGCTGCCCGCTCCACTTTTGAAAGGCGTTCGAAAATGTGGAAGCAAATTCATAGCCAACTTCAGAGGATATGGCTTCGATGGTCAAATCCGTAGTCATCAGTAACTCAGAGCCACGTCGCATGCGCAAACGGCCGAGATACTTCATCGGGCTACAGCCTATCGTCTCCAAACACAGGCGTCTAAAGTGTTCGGTGCTCATCGACGCTTCAACGGCGATTTGTTTTAATGTCCAGTCGCGCCCTAACCGCGATACGACAACGTCCCAAGCGTGCATCACCCGAGAATCCAACTGACCCGGTCGCCCGAATTGCAGCACGTAGCTATGAATCAGTTCCACCCATAGCTGGAGCGCTAATGCGGAGACAGCTCCGTTCGCTTCTGCATGCAGTCCCCGAATCGCCTCAACAAGCGGAAGCGCATCATATTTAGCGATCTTGGGGGCTTCCGATTTCAACGTGGACACTCCTTCCCAGGGCTCTCGATAACGCACGAACACATACGTCCATTGCGAACTCTCGCCCATCTGCAAATGATTCGCGACCTGCCGAGGCAACAGGCAAGCGGTGCCCTCCGCCACTGTGGTTGGGGTTCCACTGTGAATCACCTCTCCACTGCCGTTAAAGCAGGCCATGAAGAAGGGGCCATCTGGATTCTCGCGCAGCATTTCAAAGGATGGCTTTGCCCACGTGATGCCGACGTTGGCAATGTTCCTGGAAGCCAGCTGGCCGACCAATGGCGATTCTGCAACCCAATCGCGCTGATCACTATCATTGGCTCGCACGATCAACGTACGCGTCTCTTCCCCCCAGTCCTTGTGGACCACGCGAAAGTCTGATGCAGCAGCCAACCTCATGGGCTTGAGTTGTGAGGAATCAGCGGCAGAAAGTCAAGGTTCTCCACCTCCCCCGCATGTGGATTCAGACTATGTGTTGGTGCCCTCTCGTTATGGCTTCGACCAGTCTAAACCACTACACTCTCCCGATCAGCCAACAATCTGACCACCGCCCAACTATGAAACAAACACCCCCTGCCATCTCTGGACTGCTGGCCTTTGGTCTCGCCATGTCCGTCGCTCAAGCTGGTCCACAAGGCACCATTCTCGTACGCGAACTCGATGCTGTGACGATTGATGGCGACCTCTCGGACTGGCCCATAGAGAACTTTGAAACCACTCTCGAACTACCACCCACTCCGGAAGCTCTTGAGGCTGAGACGGTGGATGTCCAGGGAGACCATTTGGTCTTTAACATTGATCAGGTCGGTTTCTTCAATGGCACCGAAGCGGCTCACTTGAGTGACGGTGGTGAGGGAGACTTTGGCGCGTCGACCTACTTCGCATACGACTCGGAGTTCTTCTATATTCTCAACGTGGTCACCGACGAATCCGTCCGAGGAGATCGAGACATGTCCGACGAGGGGAACCAGGGATTTCTCAATGATGGCTTTGAGTTCTTCTTTGATGCAGCCGGAGACAGCGATGATTGCGTCGCGATGGGTGCCACGTTCGAAGATGAGGATCCCAATCGTGATGACATGCAGATCACGGTTGCCCTCAACGATAATTTCCTTCCAGAGGGCGCCGATGCCGATCAGTTAGGGGTCCGGCAGGGACTTGAGCGCGGTGGAAATCCGCTCTTGGTTAACTCAGACGGTGGCACGAAGAATGGCCCTGGCGGGTTGTTCCGAGACGCGCTCGATGCTCTCGATGGCCCTAACATTGCGGCTAGTAAAACGGACGGCGGCTATGTCATCGAGCAACGGATTCCATTCGGCTTTATTCCTGAGTTCACCTCTGACAATGTGATGAAGTACACGCAGTTTTGGAATGACTTCGATACTGACGATGGGCCCGGTGGCGCCAACAAGAGTTGGATCACCTGGGGGCAGCAATCGACCGTGACCTGCGAGGCAGATGAGGATCCACCAGCAGCCTTGTTCCACGCAGGCACGTGGGCGGCGTTGGAGTTCGTGACTGACAATCCACTGAACAACAAGCCTGGCCCAAATATTTCTCTGCGCACAAAGGTGAACTTCGGCCAGCTAGACATTCCGCCTACAGTGCAGGAATTGACTATTCCCGTGCGCAACACCGGCATTACCAATCCGCTCGCGATCACGGATGTCACGGTGAGTGGTACGCACGGAGACCGCTTCACCGTCGTGAGTTTCCCGAACAGCTTGGACGCGAAAGCTGGTGGCGACATTGTGTTGAACTTTGATAGTCAAGGCATCACCGGCCCTTACGAGGCTGTCCTAGAAGTCACCAACGATGATGCCGAACCGGAAGACCAAACACGGCAAGTGGCGATCTCTTTATCCGTTGTGGATCCGGCAGGTCCACTGACCCATCTCCAACTTGACGAACCCGATGGCACCGTGCTCGCTGATAGTTCCGGCAATGGCCGGGGCGGCAGGTTGGAACCTGGTGGCGGTAATGCCACACTGAATCAAAACCCACTTGCTGGAGGCAAGGCCATCGAGGTCTCCGGTGGCGGCTCGGCGAGACTTGAGGGCAAGCCTTTCGGATTGTTAGACAGTTTCTCGGTTTCCCTATGGTTCCAGGTCGCCGATGTGGCCGGGCAGGGAACACTCGTTTCCCGTGGAGCCGGTGGTGCGCCGATCTTCGCTGTTCTCCAATCGGGAGCAAATGCTTCGTTCTTCGTCAACGACGGCCCAATCTTTGCGACCGAAGGTGATCTGATCCAAGCAGGGACGGCCCATCACTTGGTAGCCACCTATGACAATACTGAGGGCGCCCGTCGCGCGGCCATCTTCATCGACGGTGTGGAAGCAGGCTCTTTTGATGACCCCACCGTTCTCGATGACTTCGAAGAAGACCCCTTCTGGCTAGGCTCGTTTGCGCAAGCGTTAGGCTTCAGTGGCCTGATCGATGACTTTCAGTATTACAATCGTATCCTCACGGCGGAGGAGGTCCAGACATTGAAGGACAATCCTGGCAAGGCGCTTAGCGGCGTAACGCCTGGAGAGGGCGGGGATGGAGCTGTGGTAGTCGACCTCGACGCTAGCGGATTGCCGGAAGGTGCCATCGCTACCTGGGAAAACGCAGGCGATCTTGGAGGAAGCTTCCAAGCGTTCGGCGATCCCACCGTTGAAGTAATCGCCGGCGTGACCGGCGTAACCTTAGACGGTAATGGAGACTACCTCGAAGGCCCCGCTTCCACACCAGCCATTGAGGGCGACAGCCCACGCTCGATCATCGCTTGGATCTACAATCCCGAATTAGCCTCTGAAGAGACGGTCATATCCTGGGGCAAACGCGGCGGACCAGATGGCACAAACATGTCATTCAACCACGGCTTCCATAACAATTTCGGAGCCGTCGGTCACTGGGGTGGCGGCGGCCCTGACATTGGTTGGAATCCCGATTCCATGGTCGAAGATGAAGATCCGGGCGTGCCAGGAGATGCGCAAGCGGGCGTATGGACGCACATTTCTTACACTCAAACGGGCAGCTTCACCAAAGTCTTCACCAATGGGGTACTATCCAATTCGGAAGACGCGGCTCTCAATACGCATCCTGGTTTGGGTATCCTTGTTGGGGCTCAGCGAGAAGATAACGGCGTCGATGTGACCGACCCTTTGAAGGGCTCTCTCACCGTTGCCAATGTCCGAGTCTTTGATAGCGCCTTGTCCGACGAAGACATTCTGGCGGACTACGAAACCTCGGCTCCTGGGTTCGCCCCTCCACCCGTACGCGATCCAGTAGACATCCTTCTATTAGGGGCAAATGACGCTGCTGATGCGGGAGCGGATGCCAATGTCATGGCGTTCCTCGAGGCGGAATTTACGACCGTACGCTACATGAACTCCGGCGCAACCGATGGCTCCGAGACTGCCGATGTCATCGTCATGTCTTCCACCTTCGGTTCGGGCTCTGTCAGAGGCAAGTTCTACAACTCCGCCGTACCGATCCTCAACTGGGAGGAAGCCGTCATGGACAGTGGCGATGGAGAGTTCGGTCAAAGCTTGGCGGCGATGACCAAGTCAACCGACACCACACAGATGGCACTTGGCGATCATCCGATCGCAGGCGCTCTGGCTGGCACTACCATCGATTATCTCACGGCCGTGGGTGCTGAAACGTTAGGATCCAGTGAGCTTTCTGCAGATACCGTTGCGGTAGGTACAGGAACCGGCGGCGCGGTTGATGGTTTGGCCATGCTCTTTGTCACGGACACCGGTGGCGCTGTGGGTGAAGGTTCTGGAGTTGTGGACAATGTCTCCCCTGCAAGACGGGTCTCCTTCCCCATGACAGATGCGACCTTTGATAGTCTCACAGATGCAGGAAAGGAGCTGTTCGTGAACTCCATCCTTTGGGCTGCTGGCATCGTCGACCCACCAACACTCCCAGACATCCCAGGCGTGATCGGCTACTGGCCTCTCGATGGCTCGGCCGCCGATGCCAGCGGCAAAGGCGTGGATGGCAATGTCATCAATGCTGACGGCGTTTGGGTCGATGATGGCGGACGCAGCGTCTACCAGTCGGGCAACGATTCGTTCATCGAGTTAGGTACATTGCCAGTCATCGGACTGGACACCGACTTCACTTGGTCGTTCTGGGTGAACGCTGATGAGACTGACAACAATAACATTGTCTTTGGAAATCGATGGGGACCAGACGGCGTCGATTTCGATCCTCGCGAGTTCATCAAGTTCACACCTCGCGTCTTTGAATAGCACGTCGATGCCGGAGGGCAGAACGTTCCAGGAGAGAATTCCATGTTTATCGTTGGCGAATGGGCCCACAACTTGGTGGTGAAGACGGGTACCACACTCAGCTATTATCGTGACGGGACAGAAATCGCCACCAGCGAGATCACGGCTGCGCCAGCGAATGCGCAGCCACTCTATTTCGGCGGTCAAAACGGGGACGAAATCTTCAGCGGCAAGTTCGACGAAGTCGCGATCTTCAACCGTGCCCTGTCTACAGGTGAGGTGACCGATGTCTATAACCGAGGATTAAACGGCCAAACCCTCACCGCAGGTGGTCCTGGACCTGAAGGTCCTTTGCCAAGCCTAACCAATATAGGAATCCAAGCCAGTGGAGCTTTCGGGATCACCGTTCCTGACGGTATGACTGCTGACATCGAGTACTCGACGGACCTCATCGACTGGGAAGTCATCGCTACAGGCATCACAGGCTCTGCTGAAGAAACCGACGCTGCCCGCATGGCGGCACCAGCCGGCTACTACCGGGCCAAGCAATAAAGAATCACATTGGGAAGAAGGTGAGTCGCGAAGGCGGGGGCTTCGGCTCCCGCCTTCGTTGCATCGGACTCACAGGGTCACTGAAGACACTAACGAGAAACGATTGCTAACAAATAGCGCAACTCCTCTCCAACGGCAGCTTCGCCCTCCACCGTCTGGGCGATCTCGGCACGAACGGCGTCGCGAAAGTCCTTTCTGAGGCGATGAATGGCCACTTTGAAGGCTCCCACGGCCATTCCCAATTCGTTGGCAGCGTGTTCTTGGTCCGGACGCCCACTGACACCGGGAAGCCAGGTTATCATCACCGCAAACTCTTCTACTTTCCCATTCGCTTGCCAAGTTTCCTCCAGAGCCGTCAACGCTCGAGCAAGGACGGTGTTCGCCCATTCTCGATCGAAGTAGGTATCGTCATGAAGAGCGCTCTCATCGGGAACCTGCAAACCCGAAGAAGAGTCTCGCGCCACGTCAAGCGGCACGTGCTGTTGCCCGCCCCCACGCTTTTCGCGCTGAGCCGCCTTGCGACGATCTGCTAGGAAATGTTTTACCGCGCCAAGGACGTAGGAGCGAAATCTACCGCGGTCGGGATCGGCGCCAGCGATGGCGTTCCCTTCCAACAGCTTGGCAAAGAAGGCTTGTGCCAGTTCACGTGCGTCGTCTTCTGAGCGGCCTTCGCATCGGAGAAATCGAAACACGGGTTCCCAGTAGGCCTGACAAAGATCCCCGAGGGCCTCTCGACTCCTTTCTGAATCTCCCTGAGCTTGCCTTACCAAGGACCACCGCGTGGCGTCGAAGTTTCCACCGCTGCTCATTTGAAGAAAGTCTCGCTACGATAAGGCTGTTCAGCGATGCCCAACTCGGATTCGGTAAGTGTGGTCCCGATAAGAGCGCTTTCGTGACGTTCATGGGTAAGTGGTTGATCAACCTTGTTGCGGTCGAGCTTCAGGGTCTGAATGGTTTCCCCTGAACCCTCCTTCTGAGTTCGGTGGATCATGACGAGGGCCTTAGTATTCCAAGACCCGCCGTAAATTTGCTTGGAGGATTGCCAAATCTTGCGGAGCCATAGAATATCGTGGCATGCAGCGCTTTCATGTTCTTAGCTTCTTACTCTGTGCGCTCCTGATCGGTGCGCATGGTGGACCTGAACCTTTCGATTTGCGCGAGGGTGATCGGGTTGTCTTTCTGGGAAATGCCTTCTTTGAGCGGGCGCTTGACCACGGATATATGGAAACGGCACTCGCGTTGCGGTGGCCAGAGCGGAACGTGACCTTTCGCAATCTCGGCTGGGATGGCGATACAGTCTATGGGCACGCTCGCGCAGGTGGCCGACGCCGTACGGTATTTGGCGACCCTGAGGAAGGCTTTGCTAGGATGATGGGTGAGGTGCGTTTGCTAGAGCCCTCGGTGATCTTCCTCGCGTATGGATTGAACGAGTCTTTCGACGACGATGCGGGACTCACCCCTTTTCGCGAAGGTTTGAGACGTCTCTTGAAGGAGATTGCCTCCATCAGAACACGAGTGATTCTGCTTTCTCCTACGCTTTTTCAGGAAGGCTTTGGTGCGGACTCGACCTACATCGCTCAGCGGAACGAGATGCTCACACGCTACAGTCAGGTCATTGCAGAGGCAGCGGCCTCCGAGAAACAGGTCTATGTGGATCTCACCACGTTCGACCAACCCTTGCCGTCCGAGAATGGGCTTCATCTCGCGGGGCCAGGTTACCGGCTGGTTGCCGAGAGACTCACCCAGCAACTGAAACTGCCACCTGCCAAGATCGATCCGAATTCGGAGGATGCCACGGCTATACGCGCGGCCATTGTTAGAAAGAACCGGCTTTACTTTCATCGGTGGCGGCCACGGAACGACGCCTTTGTCTTTGGCGAACGGAAAGACGAACAGAAGATCGCCCAGACCGAGCCCGCGCAGTTCGAGCCCTTCATTGCGAAACAGGAAGCCGTCGTCCGCCAACTTCTTCAGACCAAGTCATGAATCGCTGCCTCCTTGCGCTCCTCTTAACAAGCTCAGTTCTCTTGGGCCAACAAAACCTGACAGAAATTCCGCCACAGGATCCTGCCATTGAACAAGCTTCTTTTAAGGTTGCCAAGGGCTTTGAGGTCAACTTGTGGGCGGCTGATCCTTTGTTAGCCAAACCTACCCAGATCAGCTTCGATCATGAAGGGCGATTGTGGGTGGCGAGCAGCGAGACCTATCCACAGCTCAATGTCAATCAGGAACCTAACGATCGCATTCTCATCCTTGAAGACACCGATCAAGATGGAAGCGCCGACAAATCCTCGGTTTTCTACGACAAGCTCGTCATTCCCGGTGGTGTCCTGCCAGATGGACAAGGTGGTGCTTACGTCGCGCATGCTGAGGAATTGATTCAACTAAACGATACCGATCATGACGGTAGTGCAGATTCCAAGACCGTCTTGCTATCGGGATTCGGCACGGAAGACACACACCACACCCTCCATCGACTGAGCTGGGGGCCGGGTGGTCTTCTCTACATGCTCCAAGGCTACTACATCGGCACTCATGTGGAGACGCTCTATGGTCCGCGTCGCCTCAATGGGGGCGGACTCTGGTCGTATGATACGCAGACACGTCGGCTGGAGATCTACAGTCGAGGCTTGGTCAATCCATGGGGCGTGGCCTTTGATCGCTGGGGCCAAAGTTTCCAAACGGACGGTGCCGGAGGTGAGGGCATCAATTACACCTTCCCTGACAGTGTCTTCAAAGCCTCTCCCCATGAACACCGGACACTCACTGGTCTCAATCCTGGCCGTCCCAAGCTCTGTGGCATCGAGATCATTAGTGGCGACCATTTCCCAGCGCCCTGGCATGGTAGTGTGCTCGCCAATGATTTCCGTGCCAACAACATTGATCGCTATTCTCTAGAGGAATCTGCTAGCGGATTTCTCTCTCACCTTGAGGATGATCTTCTGCAATCAACGCATGTCTCCTTCCGCCCCATTGATATCACCATGGGACCCGACGGAGCAGTCTATATTGCCGACTGGTATAGTCCCATCATCCAGCATGGCGAAGTCGATTTCCGTGATGAACGACGTGACCAGGTGCACGGCCGCATTTGGCGTATCACCGCGAAGAATCGACCGCTTTGTCAACCGGTCGATTATGGCTCCATCAGCGTTGAGCAACTGTTAGAGTGCCTCAAGTCGACTGCAGACTGGGTTCGCAGTCAGGCCAAGCAAGCACTCAAACGACACGATCAGAGTAATGTCGAAACTGCCATCCGAACCTGGCTCGCTACGCTCGATCCGCTCGATCCTCGCCATGAGCATTACCGGCTTGAAGCCCTCTGGTCTTACCAGACCATTTGTAGTGCCGAAGCCGCGGACTTTGCCAACGTCATGAGACGATCTCCAGAGCCGCGCGCACGCGCGGCTGCCGTGCGTGCGTTCTATCACTCGCAGGTTGAGGCCGGTATGCTCGAAGAGTCTGTGAACGATCCCCATCCGCGCGTTCGACGCGAGGCGGTGACCGTGTTGGGTCAGAAAGGTTCCGCCGAGGCCGCCCGCATCGCACTTCAAGCGCTCAATCATCCCATGGACATCTTCCTCGACTTCGCCCTCTGGCGTACCTGTCGGCTTCTTGAGCCACACTGGCTCGCCGCCTTTAACGAAAAAGGTCTGACGTTTAAAGACAATGTAGATCACCTTGCCTTCGCGCTCAAAGCCATTGAAAAGCCCGAAGCGCTGGCCCCACTGATTGTACTGGTCGAGAACGATCCTGAACATGCAGATCCTGCCATTGTGCGACTGATCAGCAAGATTGGAAGCTCGAAAGATCTCAACGCTCTACTCTCGCTCAATACGTTGGATGCTGTTCTAGCGCTTGTCGAAGCTGCCCGTGATCGAGGTGTTCTTCCGGCCCAAACAAGCAGACTGTCGTCCGCCTGCCTAACGCTGCTCCGCGCCAACGACCCAATGATCGTGGCCGCTGCCTGTCGCCTCGCCGGTCATTGGAAGCGAAACGACCTTCAGGCGGAACTTGAGTTTCGGTTGACCGATCCCAAATCGCCAGTGATCCAAGAAGCTGCCGCCCAAGGCCTCGCCATTCTCGGCCTCGGGACACCGCTAATCCACCTGACAAACGACGATTCGGCGACCCTAGCGTCACGGGTGGCCGCCGCCTCAGCCCTCGCGCAGATGGATGTTGCTGCTAGCGTGGAGCCGATCACAAACCTCTTAGCAGAGCCGCTCGAAGAAGACGCCATCAACACTCTTGTTACGTCCGTCCTTACTAAAAAGGGCGGCGCCGAAGCACTCGCGCAAGCTCTGACAGATCAAACCGTGACGAAGAAGGCAACCGTGCTAGCAATGAGACTGGTGGAGACTTCTGGTAGTCCGCACACCAGCCTCGTCAGGGCTTTGACAATCGCTGGGAACCTCCAATCTCTATCAGAGGAACTCACACCCAGGATGCTGTCAAGCTTGCTTGGCAAGCTTGACTCTGGGAATGCGTCAAGAGGTAAGTTGATCTATCATCGAGACCAACTCGCTTGTGTTACCTGTCATGTCATTGATGGTGAAGGAGGCATTATTGGGCCTGATCTTTCTAGCATTGGTGCCAGTGCGCCCGTCGATTATCTCATTGAGTCCCTTATCATGCCGAGCAAGAAGATTAAGGAGGGTTATCGCATGACGCTCTTGACAAAGAAGAACGGTGACGTGTTCTCCGGTGCCATCGTGAGTGAAGATCAAAATGTCGTCCGCCTCCGAACGATCACCGGTCAGGAGGCGAGAGTCCCGAAGAGTACGATTAAGACCCGCCACACCAGCCCAGTATCGCTAATGCCCTCCGGACTAACGGAGTCATTGAAAGAAGATGAAGTCATCGATCTCGTGGCCTACCTTGCCTCGCTGGGTAAACAGAAGTGATTGCAAACTCGCTTTAGACCTCTCACCTACTACTTGCAGGTCCGCGCTAGGGGCTACTTTGCCGAAGAGCCCACGTTGATCAGAGTTACCTGTTTAGCTGTAATGTAAGGCGGCTGTTGTCGAGCCGGGGCGATGGGCTAGCGGATGTTTGTGGAAGCGTGGTAGCGCGAGGCTATCGTAATCATCGGTTGATTCCCAACGGCTTACAGATGGAGTGCGCCGGGAAAAGCGAGATGCTGATTGGGATTTCAACCAAAACTCGGCCAAATGTTCAAATAATTTAACTCTTTGCGATGACTCATGAGAAAGACCTCAAAAGCCATCAGTTGAACTGACGTGATAACCGGCATCGGCAAGAAGGTGGGAACACAAAGAATACCTTGCCGGTATTGACCCGTAGGGAACACAGCCCTCTTCGATTTACCCGATATACCGCCCTCATAGGATCGAACTCCGTGAACGTGAAACTAACGTCGTCGCCTCGTTGGTGCCGTCTCGGTTAGGTGTCTGAGGACGCCTTGTGCGTAGACGATGGTGACTATCGTCATGGCAATGTTGATGATGGCCATGCTGTACCAGAAGCCATGGAGTTGAAACTCGTAAATCCGGACCACGGTGTAGAAGACGCCAATAGGCAGAATGATCTTTCTGATTATTGATTCAACGAAGCCATACATGGGACGTTTCACAGCCTGAAGAAAGCCGGTATGAACAAAGGTCATGACATATGCCCATTGAATGAATGTCATGACTCGGATATAATTGGTGCCGATAGAGATGACTTCGGAATCTTTGGTGAAGAGGCGCACGAGAGGCTCTGCGAAGGCGAACATGAGGACCGAAGCAACTGCAATGAGAACAATGCCATAGCATACGCAGAGCTGGACACATTCGCGCACGCGATCGAGTTTACCTGCACCGTTGTTCTGGCCAACGACTGAGACGATGGCGGCACTGATACCAATGGCGGGAAGCAAGGCAATTTGCTCGATGCGTGTGCCTACGCCGAAGGCAGCTACTGACACTTGTCCGTAGTATTTCAAGAAGTAGGTGGTAACAAAGAAACCTAAGGCGATAGACATCATGTTGAAGCTTGTGGGAACACCTTGCTTGAGAATCATGCTGTAGGTCTTCCACTGCGGCATGAGGCAGTTGAGTCCCGTGAACCTGACGTAGCCCCGGCGCCAAACCGTGGTTAAGAGATATAAGCCTCCGAGCGCTTGAATGACGACGGTGGCCCAGGCGATGCCCGCGATCCCGAAGGCGGGCAGGCCAAAGCCTCCGTAGAGAAACCATGGATCGAGCACGAGATTAAGAAAGAAGCCGCCGACTAACACCCGTCCGAAGGTCTTGCTATCGCCGTTTGCTAGGAGAACGGCATTGCTCATGCTACTGAGAAGAAAGAAGATCGCTCCCCAGAAGAGAGGAGAAATGTAGCGGTTGGCGATGTCAAGATAGGCACCACTCGCGCCCATGGCCTTGAACAGTGGCGGAGCAACGGTCAATCCGATAACGGTGAGACCAATGGCGCAGAGGAAACCTAGCGAGAACACTTGGGAGGAGAGGGCTATCTCTTCCTCACGATCCTTGGCACCGATGGCATTGGCTATTAAGGCAGAGGAGCCCCGTGCGATGCCTTCGCTCACGGCAATGATGATGAAGAAGACCGGAAATGAGAGTGCCAGGGCAGCCAATGCTGTCGTCGACACTTGGCCAGCGTAAAAAGAGTCCACGACGTTGTACATCGTGTTGAAGAAGAATCCGATGCTCATCGGCAGTGCGATGCTGCGGATGTGCTTTGGGATCGAGCCGGTGATCAGTGAGGCGGTGGCCATGGTTGTGAGGGAAATCTTGAGACTTCCGCTATGCCGACGTGAGTTAGCCGCCAGCGACGACAAGAATGATCTCTAACTGATCACCATCAGCTACCACGGTGGCAGCATGTTCACGCTGACGGAGAGCGATGCCATTGTGTTCGACAAGAACGGGGCGTTCGCCAAAGCCTAGCTGGCTCAAGAGTGCTGTGAGCGCCATTTCCGAGGCGTCGAACTCTTTGGACTCGCCATTCAGTTTAAGAGTCATTGTTAGTTGGGTGTTAGTATCGCTTCGTCCCAATCTTTCCAAACGGGGTCCAAGCCTTGAGCTCGGAGCATGTTCGCAACTTCTTCAGGTGTGCGCTCATCAGCGATGCCGAATTGCTCGGTGGCACGTTCGCAACCATTGCCAGGGCTTTCTTCAAGCTCCTCACGGCGGCCGCGCACGGTCAGGTGGAGGTCTTCTGTTCCCTGGCCGGTGTAGCCGCCGGGTTCCGTGTGGCTACCGGCACTCATGGAGGTGATGCCCAGCGGGGCGATGGCGTCGCGGAGTGCGGCTGGTTCTCGAGTGCTCAGAACAATACCGACCTCCGCGAAACAAAGACGAAAGGCGGCTACGAGCTGAACAAATTCTGGATCATCGAGTTGATACTTCGGTTGATACTCACCGGCATGGGGACGCATGCGAGGGAAGCTGATGGTGAAAGATGCCTTCCAACAGGTGCGCATAAGATACTCGAGGTGAGCGGCGAGGCCCATCGCTTCAATGCGCCAATCTGCTAGTCCAAAGAGAGCGCCGATTCCGATGCGCCTGAAGCCACCCTCATATGCCCGCTCGGGACACTGCAAACGCCAATCAAAGTTTTTTTTCGGACCCGCGGTGTCGAGTTCTTTGTAGGTCTCGCGGTCGTAGGTTTCTTGATAAACGACGAGGCCTTCGCAGCCGGCGTCGACCATGCGCCCGTATTCATCTGCTTCCATCGGCCCGACTTCGAGGGCGATGGTAGGTATGAACGTTTTGAGGGCGGTGATGCATTTCTCTAGATAGCCGTTGGAAACGAAC
>JAACDM010000506.1 GCA_009936795.1 Verrucomicrobiaceae bacterium
CTAGATGAACTTCTCTACGAGCAAAACATTTGTCAAATAAATGGACTATCATTCACTAAAATGAAAAAGCGTTTGCTCAAAAATGACATCATACAATCAGCTCATGAGGATCCTGCGTTCTCAAAGCGTATCCGGGAAGGGCGTCCAGGCTTCTCAACTATCCCTCAAAAAGTTCTCGAGTAGTTCACAATGAACCGATACTCCTCCCGACGCTGATCGTCGCGCTCGTTCCAGCCCAAACGGACTCTAAACCAAAGGTCTTTAAACAAAGTCTTCTCCGGCCGGTAGTCGACCGTCACGTTCCATTCATCTTGGTTATCACCCGCATAGCGACCTTTTTGGGGAACATCGCCGTGGGCGTAATTGGCAAAAGCGCTGAGACCATCCAAACCGAGATCTGCAAAATCATAAGATAGCCCTACGCGAATCGCCGTCTCTTCAGGACGGTCAAAGTCACTCACCATGAGTGACGTGAAACCCGGTGTTCCGCCAAAAGGTTTCCTCAATTCTTCACCGGCCTCCGTGTGAGTGATCGCAGCCGAAGCGATGAGACTATTCCACCCGAGTCCCAATTGCCCACCGAAAGTCTGAATATCGAAGTCGCCCAACATCTCGTCGCCGACACTGCGCTGATCAGTGAACTGCAAAGCGGCCTTCCAGGACCAATCCGACTCGCCGAAGGAATCGACTAGTCGCAGTTCCGTATAGACGGTGTTGAACGTGTTCCAACTGTAGTGATTCACCGCACCAAGGGTGAGATTCTCTCTCATGTCCCATCGAAACCCAAGAGTGCTGAGCCCATCCTCGGCATCCTCCACGCCAGCAGCCTCCGCCATTGAGATAAAAGTCGATTCGGTCCGATCCCGCATCTTCGCGACATGGCCTGCCGCAAGGGTCAACGATTCTTCCGGTTTCCACCAGAACACATAGCTCTCGAAACTCTTCGGAGTCATTCGGCTATCGTTGCGATTCAGATAGGGAAGATCCATTTCCTGGCGAAACAGCCGTGTCGCGAAGGCATCGCCTAACTTTGCCTCGACGTAAGCCTCCCCAAAAGCCCAATAACCGCTCTGGTCGTCCCGCACGAGCCCTGTGCCCCCACGATCAGAATCGCCAGCCAACGCTTGCGATGTGTACCCTGTTAGTCCTACACGAATCTTGTCACTCAACCAACCACTGAGAAACCGCAGGGCTCCGCCACCGGCCACGGATTCACGCAGTGTCCCGTTGTCTTCGTCTCGGTAACGCGCATAGAGGCGAGGCTCAAGCGTGACTTGAGCCTCACGAACCATCGGACTCAGCCCCGGGAAGTGTTCGCCGATCAGGTTCCTCAAGAGGCGGCCCTCGCGAAGCCTCGGGATGAGCCGGAAATCTCGGAATGAATTAGGCACGTCCTGTAGGGACTTTGGCGCCGGCACCTCATCCGCGAGGTATTCTTGATTCGCCCAAACTTTTTGGGAGACCATCACCCATAAAACAAGGACCACCCAGTTTCGCAAGCTCATGAATCACCCATCCAATCTACCTAAAGAATGGCTCCAGGGCTTCGGCCACCGCTTCATTAATGCGGGCATTCCTCGTCGCTGTATCAGCACCATCAAGGAGGTCACGTTTGGCAAAATGACGGTAAATCAACTGGTTATCCTTGGCATCCAAGATATCGATAACAATCGCACCTGCCTCGAATTCGTCGGGGCGTTTGTTCTTGATGACCCCACGCTCATGAGCTTCGTCCAAGATCGCAATCGAGTCACGACCATACCCGAAATAATCGTTGTTCATCGTCGTGGAAACATTGTCCTGACGGATCAACATGTAGGCCACGATGAGTTGGGTCTCAGATGACCCGAAGGAAATTCCATGGGATTGAAATTGCTTTCCAATGGCTTCTTGAATCACCCCGTTGACCTCAGGAGAATCCTCCAGGCCTGGTCCTGAGGGACTGCTGTTTGGGGTTACCGCAAATCGTGCGGTCAAGTAGCCTTTACTACTGCCGTCAGGTAGATCAATGGTGGAGCAACTAGCGAGAAGACCTGTGATAAAGATTGTCGATAGGATTGATTTCATAGGGATTGGTTAAATTTAGCGTTAGGTGGTTAGAAAATTATTAAGGGTGCGAGCGACTTCAGGACGATTTAGGATCTCTGTATGACCATAGGGCAATCCGAGCACCCGTCGGGCGTCCTGCAGCGCGCGCACATCGAGTTCGCTCTCGGCTCCCACGCTGCCATCATTCTCAGTGGGCAACCAGATCCATCGGCTACTCTTGTTCCCATGGGGAAAACCATAAGTCATCCAGGAGGGAAGTCGAGTCTTGAACAAGCCTTGAATAAAGTCGCTATTTGTCTGGACGTCACACCATGATGCCACAGCAGTTGATGCACGGCGTGCGCCCATCTGGGCAGCGCCATGGCCATTCCAAGACGTGCTCAGGGTCAAGAAATTCTGACGATCCTCATACGGGTTACGCAACAAGGCACGGCAGGCGACAAGCCCTCCCATGCTATCACCACATGCATCTGAGTAAAGCCGAGACGTTCCTGGATGACTTTCAAGATCTCGCTTATCCCTTCCGGCGCTGCGCTCCAGTCTATGTCCTCACGGGCAATGATAGAACCAGGGCTGAAACCAGCGTCTGTCCGGCTGACTCATAAGATACCGAAAGTCTTGAGGAGAGCCAGCCGCTCCGTGAACGAAAAGCACAGGAATCTTCGTAGGCCCGTAGGGCTCTAAAAAATAGGTTCCCACGAAATGATCACGAAGGAAGGCATTCGGCTCCCAGAGCCCACGCTCACCTTCCTTCGATGAAAAGCGGGACTCAATCAAACTAGCAACCTGACCAAGACTCCCACGGGCGCTTCCCGGAATACGAGGCAGTTGCAACAAGAACCCATTGTTAGGCCAATCAACTAAGGAAAGATTAGCGGTGAGGGAACGCTGATTATTTCCTAACGAAACCAGCTGCGGAGAGTAGCGAAAAGCGGCTGATTTCCCACGACTCCGACGCCAGTCTTCATTACGATCTTGAAACGCCGCGATGGCATGAAATCTCTGGGCTGGTAGAGCGAAGACATAGGGCGATCTTTCGGGCACCAGCTGGAAGTCAACCAGCCTAGGAGCCGTCTCGCCCAAGATCGCAGGCCGCAGCGTAGACGAGGTGGTTTCCATCAACGTTTTGAATCGTGCCATGGACGTTGCCAATCTGATCCAGCTGGACCAGTTCGCGCCTGAGTGTTCGAAAGGCACAGGACGAATGAAGCAGGCTAGCAACGAGTCCTACAAGACCAAGTCAAAAGCACCCCGTCACACGGATCACTTCCAGAATTTGCCAAAGGCATTTTCAATGACTTGAAAACCGCTCCCCTGAATCTCTTGCCGCGCAAGCTTACTTAGCTCTCCTGTCAGGTAAAGATGCCGGGCTTTGACCTCAAAGCCCTGAGGCTGAAAGTCGCCGATTGCTTCCGTGAGTGCCGCCGTCTCTCCACTCCAAGACCCATAGTCACAGGCCAAGGGGACAACAAGGGCTCCCTTTGCAGCCAAACAAATGGGCAAACCATTAAAATTCATGACCTGTTGGATCTCGGCCTGCTTCTTTTGATAGTTCGCCATGAGCTGGGAGACCCGAACGAAGAACAAGGAGTCAGCCTCATCCTGCGCCGTAATGGCCATTCGCAGAAAGTCTCCACGGCCCACCGCTCCACTGAGTTGGGCCAGCAGCCGTGTGATAATGGTTTGAGAAGACGGCGTGTACTGCGGGTGATCAAGAAACGTCGCCACTTCGCCTCCATTGATTCCCATACGTTCTAGCACTTCCCGATTCTCTCTCCGCAAATCAAGCGGTGCTTTGTTTTTGAGCGCGTCTTTAATCTCTGAGGAAGTGCTCACTCCCTGCACAATCGAGCCCGCTGTCCCCGCAGGAATTACTGTAATGGCAGCCTTCACCGTCATCTTTCCGGCGTAGGCTGTCCAAGCCAACTCATCCAATTCGCGATGAAGAGCGGGGTTTCGGCTGTAGGGATCCACGCCCAGTTCAAAGGCGAGTTCACGCTTCACCCCATTCAATCCGATTAGATCCTTCACACTGCCTCCCCCCGTCTTCCCGCGCTTAACAGCTTCCCCTGCGCGACGCACATAGCGCATCGCTCCGCGTCCCACGCTTCGTACCGTGCTGCCTGGACTGTCTATCAAGTTCCCGGCCATCTTGAAAGGACTTTTCAACGCCTGCTTCGCAGCATCCCCATAAAGCTTGGACTTGGCAATGTATTGCATCGCGGCCATGGCACGAATTTCGCGAACCCGGATTCGAAGTAGATAATCACCATCTGCCTGGAAGTTTCCAAAGGACGATTTGATCAGATAGGTATTGGTGACCCCCTGCGTCGCCACGCTTTCTAATACCTCGTGATTACGGCTACGTAGCCACTCATCCTTCAGCACTGAAGCTGCGGTAAAAACGGGAGGAACTTCAAAGTCTTGCGCCGCCTCTTGACTGTTGACTTCAAGTGACAAGCACAAAAGGGAACTAACGAAATAAAGAATCTTATATAGCTTCATAGAGAGTGAGAGGTTCATTGCTAGTCGATGCAAACCACGATCGCCTGGGGAGTAATCGGGCCACGCTAAGTCCGAACGATACCAGGAAGGACAGGGTCCACTTCTTTGACGACATAATTGCCGTCAGGATCTCCCAAAAACTCAGCACCAAAGAAGGACGCACACCAAACATAAGCACCTGTGAGATCGGCACCACGAAAGCCGCAGTAATCAAACACACCAAGTTCCATATACGTGCCGTTCAACGTCGCTTCGCGGAAGTCAGATTCTTGAAGTACAGCTTCAGAGAGATTCGCGGTGCGGAAAACAGCATCTCTGGCCTCCACCCCTTCATCCATTTCGCACTCCTGCATCAATGCCTCTCGAAACGTGCACAGTTCCATCTTCGCATTTCCCATGTTGGCTCGGCGGAGATCTGCCATATCAAAACTCGCCTTCTCGCACCTAGCATCTTTAAGCCTGGCATCAGTGAAGAGCGCACCCACAAATTCGCCCTCTTCAAGCACGGCCCTAGAAAGGTTCGCCATTGTGAAGTCGGCAGTCATAAACTCGCTAAAAAAATTTGCACTATCAAGTTTGGCCTCTCGAAAGCTACTACGCTCACCAGTCGCTCGGGTTAGGTCGGCCGAATCCATCACAACATTGTCAAAAACCGCTCTCTCGAGATTAGCTCTCGAAAGGTCGCTATTGGTTAGTATCGCCCCCGAAAGATTGGCACGTTGCAGATCCGTCGACGATAAGTCCTCGTCACTCAGGTCTGCACTAACCAACTCCACTCCCGACAGGTCGCGCCCAGAAAGATCTACGGTCATCTTCAAGCGGTAGTAAATCGCTTGGCTTGCCCGGTCAAAGGCGAGCGTATGATTTTGAGAGCTACCATTCACACGAAGGTCAACCACCTCACCAGTGGTCGACCAAACAGCTAAGTCTTTGCTAGATTCAATCTCATATCTTGGATAAATCGGAGTGGATTCCTCAAGCGTGACCGAACGATCCCTCCAGGAAAGGCTCACTGAGTTGTCGCCTAATTGGACACTCACACCAGGATCTTCTGGAATAAGAAGAGCGACTGACGACTGGGCGAGAAGCGAGACAATGCACCCTAGGTACGACAGCCATACAATCATCGAGCGATGTTTATCGGGGCTTTTGGTCATCGCTAGCAGGTAAGATCGACTGACGATGAAATCAGTCCATTCGTGGGCTGAATCTTCAAAAGAAGATCGTTGGAGGAATCAGTTGGTAGCATGAGCTAACTAGAAGGCCGCAAGCTTGATCGGAGCAGAGCGATTCACCACTTTATCAGAGGATGTGTTCAAAATCTCTGCCGTCTTCTTGGCGATCTCATCGATGCTCGCCTCAGAGCCGCTATACCAAGAGTATGCAGCCAAATTCAACAGAGCCATCTTATCTGTCTCGCGGTGGCGGAAGGCTGCGAATACCCTGCCTGTTCCGCCGTCGCTCAAGCGGCCTTCGATACCTATGGCACCTTTGCCAGCCATGCTGAGCAACCCAACTCCTGGCACAGCGAAGCCCGCAGCAGTTGCGGCCGTGTTCCAGAACGCCTTTGCAGGAACCAATTCAGTAATCGCTGATTCGAAGACGAGAGTCTCAGGCCCCGGCCGATCCACAACGCGGAGCCGAGCCCAAGGGTGATTCCTCGAAGCTGTCACGAACGAGTTGTGCATGTAGCGGGCAAGTTTCTGTGCGTCAGCCTGAAGCTGGCCCTGGGTCTTGCTGCTCTGCGAGGCCCACCAGCTCTGCTCTCTGAGCCTAGCCACGCCCACGGGAGCAAAGTAGATGGACGTGTACCTCTGCGAAGGCGCCTTACCTCGCATCTCGGGGGCGCCCCAAACTTCATCGAGGAACTGCGCCCGCGACGTGTTGTTCCCACTTCCTCCCCCCTGAAAAGTAGAACAACTCGTGAGAACGATCAGGCAAAGAGTAGAGAGAATAAGCGTTGGTTTCATGAGCATAAGATCGGCTGAAGCTTGGATGATAGGACTGGCTTTGGAGAAAACTGGCAAGAGCGTGGCAAGCTTACCATGGCTTTAACGTAAATGCTGATCGATCATAAACAACCTCGCCAGGTCTCTTGTTTGCTGAGCGCACCATTTGCCACGACCACATGTGGATAATATCGATAGCATGGCCGTACCAAGAGAAATTCTTCAAGTTTACAAGAGACGCTTGTCCCGACTCACGATCAGCGAACTGCGCTAGAATTTTCCCACTACTTCCATCTCGGATTCTTGCTTCGAAGGCGATCGTTCCACTTGTCTGTGTGCGAATGGCGGCGCCCGCGAACGAAGCCGCGTAGCTGGCAATATTGAGCACCGCCTTCGTGGGCGTAACCTCCACGATAGCCAATTCAAGCACCAGAGTTCCCCGACCTCGTGGATTCCTGACAACACGGAGCCTGTTGTTGGGATCAGAACTGAATGCGCCTGTCAGTGAGCGGTGGAAGTAATTTGCTAGATTCCGAGCATCCCGTTGTATAGTCTGATTATTGACCATCTGTTTCCACCACGTCTGTTGCATGAGATAGCGAGTATCAATCGGGGGAATCGCGATCTTATCGTATCCCTGCAAGGACACGCCCGGACGCACCCAAACCTTGTCAAAAGGCAGATCCGCACGCTGCGCCATTGGAACCCTAGAATCAATGAAGCCAGCTGGCGGAGCAGGCATCGCTTTACACCCTACCAAGGCTACCATCATCAGCAGCAAGCAAGACCTTGCGGCCCACTCCATTGCCGAACTGCTAGAACGATGTGGTTTCTGGTTCTGTAATGAGTTAGTGTTCATATAAGAAGATAAGGTAAAATAAGGTTCTGATATTCTCTGTCAACGTCTCTTCGTGCGGCCAGTTGAGCGAGATGAAGAAGAGCGGTTGCTTCTAGCAGACCGGCTTCGCTGGGTAGTGGATTTGCCACGTTGACGTGCTTGATAGTCTCGCTTCAACTGGCTTGAGCTGCTGCGCTTCGACTTGTAGGTGCTACGCTTGATGCTCGATCTGGCTGAGGGACGGCTACTGTGGGTAGAAGGACGTGCTTTGGGAGTCGAACTTCTCGGCGTGGAAGGACGCGCCTGCGTTGGCCTCTTCGGAGTTGAGGGGCGCGTCGTTTGAGCGGGCCGCTTGGGTGGCGTCGACGGTCGGGTTCTAGGCGCAGTCAAAGGCCGGGTTTGTGCTGGCCGTTTCGGTGTGGTCGGACGAGCTGCACCTTGCCAATTACCTGCACTCGGGCGATTTCCAACGTTCCCCGTCGTGTTTGATTTGGTCCGAGCGTTAGGGATGTTCGCATTGTCCCATCCACCTCTGCCACGTTTGGACCAATCGCCATCGTTATCGCGCTTGTAGAGATTGCCATTCCTGCCGACATAAAGGTCATCCTTCTTTGATTTGCCAATGAAGGTGTCGGGTCCATAACGACGATTCACGCCGACGCCTGCAGCACCTTTCGAGGTTTCGAATCCGTAAGCGGTGCCCTTCCAATTCGACCGATGACCAGCACGGGCCCACTCATCATCTCGGCTTACGACCGCACGGCCCCAAGACCCATACGGCGTGTTTACTCCCGCGCGGGCTGCATAGGTATCCGTCCAGGGGTTATAAGCCTCTCTAGCAAAGGCACTCCCACGAGGTCCATAGGCAGCCCCGCCTCGTGCGTAAGTGCCTGTCCAGGGATTATAGACAGCGCCTCGGCCAGCACCGCCGTAGGGCCCATAATGAACGCTACCAGAGCGGTAATAACCTCCTGTATACCAATTGTAATGCGCCCCGCAGCCATATCCATACCAGTGTGGTGGATGGTGGTAATGCCAGTAATGCCAATGATTGTCATCCCAATCGTCGATAATCTCACTGGCCAACCATAGTCCTGCGCCAAAGACCAGAGCTCTGCCAATCACATAGGAACCCATATAGCCCGAGGTGTAGCCCACGGTGACCTTGTCCGGCGTCGAATCATACACGTGAACGTAGGTCACATTATGCTTCGGGCTTGAGCTTGGAATCGTATAGATTTGGTCCGGTACATTGGAACAAACAACCCAGGGACCGTTGGCTGAGCTCGCCTGAAACCAAACACCGCTCTTACAGGCGTAGAAGAGTGTATCGAAACCAAAGACATCATCAGGTGTGTTTGACGCATACGAGACCTCAGTTCCCTCAATCTCCTTAAACTGAGGGTCGCCGTCGTAGTTCACTTCTAGTGTCGCCTCGTCACGGCTGACCGTTGCGGTCTGAGGGATTTGCGCCATGATGATCGCTTCTTCGGCATCAGGTGTGCCTGGCACAGACGCCAACACATAGGCCTTCTCGTGGTCCTGGGGGATCTTGAGGAACTCTTCTGGCAGTGTTTCGGTCGCAGCCTCCCACGGCCCATTCAACGTTTCTGCACTGAACCAACGTCCTGAAGTCAGGAAATAATGCCGTCCATCTATCATGAACAAATCGGCGTCTGTATTGGCGACGAAGAGCAGCAAAGTGCCCGTGATCGGAGTGTAAGAAGGCTGTCCCTCCGTGATGATCAATTCGGATGGCTGTTCAACGACAATCACCTGCGGAGCCGTATCGGAGCCCTTTGGCTCCAAATTTGCCCTCACATCTTTCCAATTATCGTCGTCGGGCAGCTTGCTCAGATCATTGGGCAAGGACTCCGAGCTCACCCAGGGACCGTTTGCTAGATCCTTCGTTTCGACCCAGCCATCGCCATTAAGAAGATAGTAGTTCCCAGAGCTAGGCTCCATGAAGAGGTCCCAGTTCGTGTTAATCGCAAACAGCAGATTCGTGTCTTTGATAGTTTGAAGTCGAGGCTTGCCCATGAACATGACCAAGATGGACGGCTCAGAGCTATAATAGATGGGCGGCGGATCCAGGTTCACCTCGACCTGCCGCTCCTGCTCGGCCGTTCTCTCGACGTTTGCGAGCACACGATCCAAGTTCATCAATAAGGGCTTCTTGGGAGTCAGAATACTCTCCGTAACCAGCCTCAATCGCTTGGATTCGGCGGCGTCCTTCGCATCAGGAAAGCGCAATTCCTTCACCGTGCGCTCCTTGAAAGTCACCGTCCGTGTTTCCATATCGGCAATGGTCTCCGCCTCCATGGTCATGGCGCCATAGTGCACATCTTCAGTACCCTCTGGCTTCACAGCGACAGCCATGCGAGCCGTCGCCTTGCGATAGTCCTCCCATTCGTGAATCTGTGGTTGGAAGATAGCGACTTCGTAGCCAGGTGCTTGATACACTTGTGGCCAGTCGAGGCCGTCGAGAGCCTTCTGGTCTTCACTATCTTTGGCCGCTTGGCCAAACGCACTGATGACCGATGCGAGCATGAGGACGCCAAGCGTCGTGATTGGAGCGTGATTTAGCTTCATAGGTGAATGTCGGTGAGAGGCGATTCAGGAGCGATCGTCGTTTGTTAGTTTCAGTTATTTCGGGAAAGGGAAATAGGGTTGTCTTAGAATGAATAGCCTAAGCCGATTGTCAGGCCGTCCATCTCGACGTCGTAATCAAAGTTCCCGCCATCGTAATCAA
>JAACDM010000507.1 GCA_009936795.1 Verrucomicrobiaceae bacterium
GCCATTCTTTCTGGGTTGGATGAACTTGTCGTATGCCATCCAGAGAATTCCCGCAATAGACGTGATCGATCCTGCATCACTAAGGCTAATCACCGTGAATACATCGATCGCAGCCTTTCGGCCTGAGCCAGGGCGAAGCGTATAAAGCTGTGCATTTTCCCAATGCTCAGCGATAAACTCGAATACCTTGTCAGTCGGCACGTTCGAACAATTTGCGAGTGCGAAACCAATTGGGATCTTGTGAACCGAAGAGTCTTCAGATACTATCATCATAGCAATCCGTTAAACGAACGTCTAAGGTCTGGCACCGGCTACCGGCGGCGCGCCTTCGATTCTGGTTGTGGCTTCGAATCATCCTCCGGTTTCGACTCCGGAGCGGTAGCGGGTTGGTCAGCGCCGTCTTGTTCTGCCTTGTAGTCGGCCTCCATCAGGCTATTGACGACGGAAGTCTGCCAGTCGTGCATTTGCTGTTGCAGCCCCTTTACAAGGTCCGGTTGGCGATCGGCGCAATTGTCACGCTCAGCAGGATCGTTCTTCAGGTCAAAGAGCTCAACCCCTGTGTTGTTGTCGCCGTCGATGACTAGCTTGTAGTCGCCTGAAATGATCGCGCGCGCGCCATGGAAATCATTTTCGGTGCTCTCAAGGTGGTGGTCGTTCCGGAAATTGCGGGTGAACAGCCCTTGCGATTGTTTGACCAGAGGTGTGGTGCCCCTCTGGAGAAAGGGGTCAATGTAAGGCTTGGTGGCTGGATGTTTTCCAACGGGAAAATTCCAGAACACGATCGGCTTTGATCGCTTCTCCATGTCACCTTGCAGAAGTGGCACGAGGTTGATCCCATCTAGAGGAACCTTGGGGGTCTCCATGCCGGCCAGTCCACACAAGGTCGGAAGCATATCGGATGTGACTGAGCTCACTGTCGACACACGCGGCTTAGGAATGCCTGCTGGCCACTCGATCACGCCAGGGACACGAATCCCATTCTCATAGACCTTTCCTTTGAGCCCTCGAAATCGAGACTCTCTCAGGCCACTCGGGGGAATGCCATTATCACCACAATACCAGAGCAAGGTATTGTCCTTGAGATCGAGCGTCTTGAGCGCGTTGCGCAATTTACCAACCGATCGATCCATGGCTGTGATTTCAGCATAGCGCTCGATCAAGACATCACGCAGGGGACGGTTGACTCTTTTGCCTGTCTCGTTGGAGGTTAAACTCACTTGCTGGTCTGTATATTTCTGCGGCAGATCCTGATAGAGTGCCAAGTCCGTGGCTATGCCGCTGTAGGGTTCGTGAGGCGACCCAAACCAGATGACCGTCAAGAAAGGCTTACGGGATTGCCTCTGTGATTTGATATAGTCAATCGCTTCATCGACGATGATCTCTGAACTCTCACCGTAGAACTTCTGAGGCGGCGCCCCGTTCAAAGAAAAGACCGGATCCATCTCAAAGAAATTGTCATGGGAGAGCCAGTAATCAAAGCCCATCGCCCCAGGACTGGTCGGCGACATTTTCTTAACCGGCCCCACATGCCATTTCCCAAAATGCGCCGTCGAATAACCCGCATTCTTAAGAAGATGTGCAATCGTGACTTCCTTCGGCCGAATGGAATAGCCTGGACGAAAGATTCCGTAACGGTTGGGATGACGCCCCGTCAATACACTTCCGCGCGTAGGAGAACAGCTCGGTTGAGCATAAAAGTTATCCAGCCGCAGTCCTGCTGCTGCCATCTCGTCCAAATAGGGTGTTTTGACATGAGGATGGTCGTTGTAACCAACCTCTTCCCAGCCGTGATCATCCCCCATCAAAAGGATGATATTCGGCTTGGGCTGCTTTGCCTCAGCCACGCCCAGTAAAATGAGTAAGTATAGGGCAGCTCTGAAAAGACCGTTTTGACGGCGCGGGTTAGGTTGTTTCGTATTTTTCATAATGAATGTTATCTTTTCAAAGCTTCCAGCAGCGCCGCACCAAAATTTATTGTGCCTTCCCGCCCCCACCATCTCGCCTGAAATAATCTGAGCACTTA
>JAACDM010000508.1 GCA_009936795.1 Verrucomicrobiaceae bacterium
ACAGAACCAGAGCCAGATATCGAAGAAGTCGATTGGGATCGCTGGTTAGGCCCAAGCCCATGGCGCCCCTACAACAGTAAGTATGTTGCTGGTCGCTGGCGTGGACATTACGACTTCGAGGGCGCGGCTAATTTTCCCGACTGGGGTGCCCACACTCTAGATCTTTGTCAGTGGGCAAACGGTTCCGATGATACCGTCCCCCTAACCTACGAAGCAGACGAGACAGGCATCACCGCGATGTATAAAAATGGCGTGAAGCTCATTTGCGACTTCCTTCCGGAACCCTTCGGAAATCGTGACCCTCACTACACTACTTCTACCGGGACCTGCCCAGTCCGATTCGAAGGAGACGAGGGCACCGTAGAAACAGGCGATAATGGCGAAATCGTCCTCACTGGCAACGTCGCCAAGACCATGAGCCGTCAGTTTGCCAAGCCGGGCACAAGCGCCAAAGGCCACGGCCGCAACTTCTTTGACTGCGTCAGGCGCCGCGCCAAGCCCACCTGTCACCAACACATTATGCGTCGCTCTCACATTGCCTGCTTCGCCGCAGAACTCTCCTGGGAGCTCGGGCGCAAACTCATCTTTGATCCCGCCAAGGAACAATTCGTCAACGATCCCGAAGCCAACCGCCGCATTCATCGCGCCACCCGAGCCCCCTGGTCCCTCCACGTCTAACACCATGCGCCACTTCCTCATACTTCTACTACTGCTACCTCAGCTAGCTGTCGCTGACGACCTCGCCACACTGGCTGAGAAAGACGCCTCTCTCGAACAGAAAGCCCGTGCCTGCCAACGCCTCGGTGAAAGCGGAACTAACGAATGTGTTTCCGCCCTCGCCAACCTCTTGGTCGACCAAACCTTAAACGTCTACGCCCGCACTGCGCTCGAGCGCCTCGGATCAAAAGAAGCACGCCAAGCCATGCTCGCCGCCCTGGAGCTGACCGAAGGCAACGCCCGCCTCGGCGTGATCCAATCCCTCGCCGCCATGAACGCGACAGAAGGAGAGCCGCAACTAGCCGCCTTCCTAAGCGAAGAAGACAAAGTCCTCGTGTCCACGGCGCTACATGCCTTGGGCCGCATGGGCTTTAGCACCCCCGTCGCCACCCAACTAAAACACACCGCTCAAGGCCGGCGTGACCTCGCGGCCGCCGTCGCCTTACAAATGTCAGACAAACGCCTCCATCAAGCCATCCTCGCAAGCAACGTTTCTCAAACCTACCACACAGGGGCTCACCTGAAGCAATTGCTCAGCGAAGAGCCCATCTCGCCCACCTATCTGGAGAATCTGCTTCGCCAGGAAGAGCCCGCCGCCATCACAGCAGCCATGTTAGCCATCAGAGAGCGACCCAGCCCAGAACTGGCCCAGGTCCTGCATCGTGTCTTACAAACCGCAAAGCCTCCGCTGACCGAACGCCTCATCCATGCCCTGGGCCACTGCTCCAACGAGCAAACCATCCCCCTGCTCGGCAAAGCCTTCGAGCAAAGCGAAGGCGACTCCCGCGCGCCCTACATCGAGACTCTCAGCAAACTCGATGGCCTGGAACCCCTAATCCCCCATGTAGGAGACCCCGCGATCGATAAGACGCTGGTCGCAAGTACCTCTGCCAGGATAAACGGTCTGCTAGAGGACCGCCTTCAGGAAACCTCCACGAGCCAAGAAAGTGTTCCCATTATCAACGTTCTCGGCCAACGCCAATCCCCCACCAATCTTCCCGTGCTCATGAAGGCAGCCAGTTCAACGGACTCCTCCGTTCAACTCGCCGCACTCGAAGCGCTCCGCCCCATCGTCGGATTCAGCGAGGTCCCGCGGCTCATCACCCTCTACAAAGCAACCACCGACAATACCCAGAAAGTCGCCTTCCGAGCGCTCGTCGCGGCCTCTCGCAAAGCACCCATAGAGAAGGTGGGCAAACTCCTTCTAGCAGAAACCACCGCCGCCACCTCCTCAGAATCACGCCGCTCCTGGCTTCGAATCCTCATCACCTTAGGCTACGAGCCCACACTCAAAAACTTCTCTCTAGACAGCCCCGAAACCATCACTCTCCTCGCCGCCTGGCCAAGCACCAAACCGATCGAACGCCTCAGACCACTCGTCGACACCCCCAACCTAAAGTCTGCCGCAGTGAGCACCATCCTAACGCTACTCGAGAAATCCAGCAATATTCAAGAGCGCATCAACACCCTGAAGACCCTAAAACCAGCCATCCGATCCCTCACAGAAAAACGCCGCTACCTTGCCGCCCTGGGTAAAACAAAGCACCCCGACGCCCAAACCCTGATCGAAACCTTCGCCCAAGACCAACCCGTCTCCCAAGAATTCAAAGCAGCACGCTCTCAGAGCCACAAGTGAAGATACACTCAAAGTCCTACTCTGGGGTGCTCTGACCGGCACCGCTTTGGACTTTTCAAGACACCATCAGCGGATCGCACTCGTGAATACGTACTCGATTGTTGCGGACTTTAAGCAGCAACCACGCCCAAAATAGGAGGAATCTCTTTTCCCACCATTCAAATGAAAAGTTTCGCCTTCGGATCTCGTCACGCCAACACTAGTAGACATTGCCCATCCTTTTGATTGGCCACCATAGAGACCGTGCTAGTTAGATGATGATACAACGCCACCTGATCACTTACCTCTTTGTGTTGGTTATCGCCGCGCACGGCTAACTGTTACGCGAGGAAAATACG
>JAACDM010000509.1 GCA_009936795.1 Verrucomicrobiaceae bacterium
ACGCACTCGTCGGTGTGGAAAGTGTCATTGTCCCATCGACCAAATCGGATAAAGCAGCCTATCGCATTCATCTGACATTCACTCCAAATGCCCAGCGCAAGGTTCACTGGACAAATGACGCCGGGCCACTCAGTTTTTATCCAGAGGCCACCGATTCCTACACAGTAGCTCATTTGGAAACGTCCGAGATACCAGGAAACCTTGATTCCGACGAGACACGCCACGTCGAATTTGAAGTGCGCGGAGAACTGCCAGACACGATCCAAGGCAGCGCCTACTTTTACGTCTGCGAGGATGTAAACGGGCAGTGTCTCTTCCTAAGAAGCCCTGTGTCCATCAAGTTAAACTAACAGAACGCTAGATAGGACGATGGCTTGAACACGTCTTCCCCCTGGCGCCACAACTTGAGGCGAAGTGCCGTCTTCAGACGCCCCTCTCCGGTCGCGAGATGGCTAAAAAGCTCACCAGAAGAAGAAAGATTTATGCCCTACATCCAACGGTCATGGAGAGAACAAACGCGGAGGCTCCACGAAGACACCCCACCCTCACTGTGATCAAAGAAGATGTAGACGCCGTCCGAAGTCATGGCGAACGGTAGAAGACCCACTTCTTCCAGCTAGAAGTTGTCCTTCGGCAAGAAGGCTTAGCCACTCCATGCGCTCACCGCGCGCTAAATTCTGACCGCCAATCCATTTCTGTAGAAGGGTTCAACAACAACACGCGCCCTCCGAAGACCTCGGTGCTGAATGTCTTGAGCAGGCGCTTGGGCGAAGCCGGGAACTTTGTGTGAGGTATCCGCTCCAGGCGATCCCAGGACTCCTCCGTCGCTGGTTCTTACACGTCATCCGCCAAAGACACGTGTTTACAAAGGTGACTCATATAATCTGCTCCTCGCCGACGCCACGCGGATGCCGTGTGATTGCCACCTGAATGCTCTACAGGCATGCAGCTTTGGGCAATCAGCCTTGAAAGTCAACGATTCCACATGATAACGAACCTCATGCGATTCCTAATACTGTCTGCTGCGTTGCCTGGGGCTCTCACCTTACCCCTCAGCAAGGCTACAGAAATGAAGGCAGAACTCAACGAGAAGGCAGGCACGTCGAAGTTCTTCCATGAGGGTAAGGCCGAATAAATCTTAAAACAGGGCACAAATACCAATCCCATTCCTCACATTCACCTAATCATGACTCCCGACGGCGATAGAAAGCTCACGCCGTCTACTCCTGGACATCACAACCCATTGTCATCGGCCACGTAACTCAGCCCCCATTACTAAGTGAACCGCGCATTTGCTTCCATCCTTTGGATTCTTACACTCTGTCAAAGCACCGCACAAGACACCCTCGAGCCCTACATCGTTGAGGGCATTCCTCCGGGTGATGGTGTCCCCAGCCTCGGCTTTCATACAGACACCTTTGCACGTGCTGACTTGGAGCAGCTTCCTGGTTCCACGCTCAGTGATCAGCTCGCAGGCAAGGGCGGCTTGCGACTCTTTCGCCGACAATCAGTGCTCGCCGCCCACCCGACCACCCAAGGAGCCGCCCTCCGGGTGGCCGGTCCAAATGGCGCCAGCCGGGCCAATGTCTACCTCGACGGCGTACCTCTCAATGATGCCTTTGGCGGATGGATACCGTGGACGGCCATCAATACCCTTGCACTCTCCTCCGCACAAATCGTCCAACCCAGCGGCGTGGATCCATGGGGCAATGCAAGTCTCGGTGGTTCACTATGGTTGCAAAGCGACCGCGAGGAACCTTACTGGCGATTCGAAGCGATTGGAGGAACCGCTCTTGATCACCGCTTGAGCAATGCCTTCATGCTCAGCCCCAACGATGGCCGCACGCGCATCTTCGGAAGTTGGTCCAGCTTACAGAGCGACGGCTACCACGTCATCAAGTCAAGCCAGCGCGGCCCCCTCGACGAACACGCTACAGTCACGAGTGATACCGCAAGCCTCGGCTTGGCACAATCGCTAGGCGGCGATTGGGAGCTGTCAGGCGAAGTCCGCTATCATGAAGAAGACCGGGGCAATGGCACGCCGCTAGCAGAAAACTCCCAGAAAGCCTGGCAAGCTCGCCTTTCCTTAGGCAAAGGGCGTGGCGCCGACAATTGGGAGGGGCGGTTCAATGCCTTCTGGCAATCCCGCGATTTCTCTAGCACCTTTACTAGAGTCACTTCTGAGAGAGATTCCGAGCGGCCGGTGCTTGATCAATTTGATGTTCCCTCCTCCAGCCTAGGGCTTAATTGGCGATCTCGTCATTGGTTAGGCAATAATCATGAGTTTCTCGTTGGCGTCGATGGCCGCCTTCTCGAAGGCGAAACAAAC
>JAACDM010000510.1 GCA_009936795.1 Verrucomicrobiaceae bacterium
CTAGATCGCGAAGCACTCAATGCAGGGTTCAGCGCATGCCTGACATAGACGTAGACGTTTCGGTCTTGAGCAATGGGCTGCTTGCCGAGTCATCGTGTCTCTCGCTAGGCGACTATATCATCGATCTCGCTTGGTCCCCTGATACATCCAAACTAGCTGCAGTGACAGTGGAGGGGACGGTGTTCCTGATCAACGATCACGGCGCGTCGGCAGCCCCCAATCTCATTGGTCAACACGCCGGTGGAGCCAATGCCTTGTCTTGGCGCCGCGACGGAGCCGAGTTCGCAACCGCAGGACATGACGGGCTAGTCAAAGTCTGGGATGGGAATTCGGGGCAACAACTCAGCGCGTTCGAGGCGGGCGACTCCTGGGTTGCCAAGGCGGTTTATAGTCCTTGTCGCAATGTGCTAGCCACGGCTGCGGGCAGGCATCTCAAGTTGTGGGACGAACAACGCGAGACACTCTATGAATCCTCTGAACACTCAAGCACGATCGCTGATGTGGGATGGAATCCGGACGGATCCGGAGTAGCCGTAGCTGCTTACAACGGGGTTACCCTGCACGTACCTGGTAAGCAACGGCAACCGCGGAAGTACACTGGGAAAGGTTCGAGCCTTATGTTAGCATGGAGCCCCGATGCGAATTACATGGCAACTGGCGAACAAGATTCGACGGTCCATTTTTGGAATGTGAAGTCTGGCGAAGATGCGCAGATGTCGGGCTTCGCCACCAAGGTGCTCGAGTTGAGTTGGGATTCCAGCGGGCGATGGCTGGCAACTGGCGGCAGCGCAACCATTTGCTTGTGGGATTGCCGCGGAAAAGGCCCAGCGGGGCGGATACCACGACAGCACACAGGGCATTCTAACAAACTGACTCAACTCGCCTTTCAGCCTGATGGAAAGTTCCTGGCTTCGGCAGACGCTGATGCCTTCCTCCTCTTGTGGGATCCTATCAAAAACGACGAGGCTATTGATGAACTTACACTGTCCTCACCCACAAGTTGCTTGCGGTGGGGCAACGGGGGGGAACTTGCGGTAGGGCAGCAAGACGGCACAGTGGTCATCTTTGAGGTTAAAGCGCTGGCCTAAGCTGCTTAATTGAGCATCGATCCCTTTCCAGAATGGAATGTTGGAATGAGTGCGGCCGAGCCATAAGCACCCTCACCACTCACGCGCCCGATTCAGTGATCGAATCTGCGGCCATATAATAACTAACACTGTGAGTATGATTCTTAGCAAAATATTAATTCAAGGAAAGCTCTAGAGCGTAGAGAAATTTCTCTGACGTCCTGCCTATCGTCTTACATCTATGGATGATCATTCAATTCCTAACTCGAGTCACTTTCAAGAAAGCTTCTATATCCGTCCCAGCAAATGGCGCTTCGATCTCGTTCGCGCGAAACGCGAAAGAATCAATCAGAAGGGCGGAACGCTCGATCTCCCCGAGAAGAGCAAGAGGATCCAGACCGTGATCAGGCAAATCGGCCAGCTCATCAGCGAATACACTGAGACGGCAGAGCGAGTTGGTGCGGGCCTTGATCAAGCGCTTCTCCTGAAGATCTTTGAAGAATTCCAACGAGAGCCTCTAGGTAATCAACGCCCCCTGGTTGAGATTTCGGATATCACTGCGACGCAGCGCTTCCTAGCCGAAGCACTTTACAGCGAGATTCTTCAAGTTTGCGCATCCCAAGGGAACGCTAACCTTCTCCCAGTTATGATGGCTGAAATTTCACGATCAAACCCACCGCGACGATGAACGCAAATCCAGTTGACTACTTTGCTTGCTACAATGAGTGGTACGATACGATCACCATTCGATGCGGGATCCATCTCACACCCGAGTGTTGCGCCGAGCGTGTCCGCGCTTTACAGGATCCTAAAGATGTCTCAACCACCCAGTTCCTCGAGTTGTACGGCTTGGGCTATCGTGACAAAGTGATCGGTTGGTTCAAGCGGGCGGGTGCGGGTAACTGAGAGGCTCTCCCTCCAATGATGGGCCAAGTCACTCATTTGTAATCGTGCCGGGAGCCCTTCTTCTTTTGCCGTCGCCACTTGCGTGAAATGGTATCGGATGGTGTGGATGTCAGGGTATTAGTGTCAGTGCCGAAGTCAGACGATCGATCGCGCTTACAGGATTCGACTTTAGCAGCCGCACCGTGCGGCTACCCGCCTCATGGAAGACAACCTCCGTGTCGGAAATGGCATCGTGGAACTGGAGCGCAGAGTCCTCGTCCTGCCAGCGGGTCTCTAGGAGCAAGGCAGAAGAGCCGTCGGGAAACTGCCAGATGGCCCAACGGTCACCAGCCCAGCCTCCACAGAAAGTCTTCGCGACATCGACGGAATACCATTGCGCCAGCCAGGGAACGAGGCCGCCGACGCCAAGAACATCGGTAAGGATCGGCGGAGATTCTAACAAGTTGTCAGCGAAGTCACTCGGCACGGGATGACGTCGCCATAGAGCGGGGTCCTCATACCAACGCGGACGGAAGAATTCGATCGTCGTGGACGGGGGCCGAGCGAGGGCCGCATCGATTCTGGACAACGGGCCATTGGGTTCGACGAGGAATTCAACAAAGAACGGACCAACTTCGTCCGGCAGGGATTGCCAACGGCGGAGTTCGCCAGGCAGAAGCGTCCGGCTTTCCCTTTGTTGCTGGATGAATTCAGTCGGAGGTTTGGCCGAAGCAGAGACGCCTCGAGATCGTGCGTAACGATACATCGCAACGCCCCCGATCCCTCGCAGTAGCGCTTCGCGGGCGCGACGGATGTCGTCGTTTTGATAGTCCCTGCCATCGCGTCCCCGGTAGAAGTACTGCCGGGTAAGGGCTTCGGCAATTCCACCGACCAGTACCAGTCGAATGTAAGGGTGGTCCATTGAAACATAATCGAGCAGGCGAATGCGCTCACCCGTTTTGTCAGTCGCGGCAATACGCCATGCGAGTTGAATTCTCGTAAGGTCATCAAGCCAATTGGCGTCTTCTGGAAGCATCCCGAGCAGAGAGAAGGCATGGGCCCGGGCCGTGCGGGTTCTTTCAGGGAACACCTCTTCCAAATCGCTCCGGATGAAATCACCCAACGAATCAGCCGAAACGGACTCGATCGCTATGGGAAGCGGCTCTCGACCGAGGAGATCTGCGACTTCCTCGACCAGTTCTGACAAAGCGACACTGGCAAGTGGGGCCGTTCCCTGTCCTTGTCCCGGTGCCTGCTTGTGATCGGCCGCCGTTTTATGACCGGGCGCGCGCTGGGGGGCGTCGCCCTTGTAGGCAGTGACGACGGCGTTTTCGAGTGAATATTGGAATCCCTCCTGCTGCCCTTCGTGATCGCTACCTGGCAACGAAAGCCGCAGTGTCCCTACGACTCGAGAAGCCTCCTCAATGAAGGGATAAGAACGCGCAGGTTGATCGTTGCTCCCCTGAGTCACGTAAACCACCTGCGTGAGTTTAGGTGGACTGCAAAACGTGCAACCCACATAACTCGGAACGATCATGCAGCGCCACATGTCATTCAGGCTGTCGTAAGGAGCCATAAAACCGATAAGGCTGACCCGACGTCCCTCAAGCTTTTTCAAGGCATCCGGAAAGTCGAGTTCCTTGTTGATAAGATCAACCGGCCGAGCCTCGCTCATGAGGGGAAAGTCGATCACAGGCAAGCTTTTCGCGGTGTCGTGAATGCGGTTCTCCATGACGACACGCCCATACTTAAATGCGGTGTTGTTAGACATGCGCTGGCGGATCTCAAGAAAGAAGATCACGAACACAAGAACGGCTACTGGGATTACGGAGAGCAATCGAACTCGGGCATTCATAACAAAGTGGCGACAGCAACGCTCAGTCGGTCAAATGAAGGTCGTCTATGGGCGTACGCCGGTAGGAGGAAATCGCTGGGAAAAGGGAGGCAGCCGCGCCACAAAGCGCCATCACGCCTAGCGCGATCCCCTCGGCTTTGGGCATGTGCCAGGGATGGAGAACGAGTCCCGTAGCGTCTCTGATAGGGATAGAAGCGAGGGCCAGCCCGCCATGACCGAGGAGCAGGCCAAAGGCAATGCCGGCACCAGTGAGCAGCACTCCCTCGGTGAAGACCAGGGCAGCGACTTCACTGCGAAGGGCACCAAGGCTACGCAGAATGGCGACATCGCGGCGCCGACGTTCGGCGGCCTGGTGGAGCGTGGTGAGGACCGTGAGGCAAGCAACCAAGACAACGGCCGCCGCGACGGCGAGGAGGGCACGCTGGACGGGTCCAATGACGCCCCTTTGAAAGCGTAGGATCTCGTTGATCGGGATCGCGGCGATGCAATCGCTGCGTTTGCGGATTTCATCCGCCATCCAAAGTCGCAAACCAGGGGTCTTGAGCCGGGCGAGAATGGAGGTCACTTCGCGTTCTTCTTCATCGGAGAGCAGTGCGGTTCCCTGAATCGCGGAATGAAGCCGGTCCTCGGTCTCGTGGATCTCCCACACAGATGCGAGCGTGCCGAAGATAGCGCGATCTTGGGCAGTGCTAGTGGGAGCAAGAACACCACTGACCTCGTAGGGGAAATCGCGGTGCACCTCACCGCCGGGCACGTCGACCAATCCATGCGTGCCGAAGAAGGTATCTCCAATATCGAGCCCGCTGGCAGCCGCAACATGGCTGCCAAGGAACACTTCAAAGCGGTCTTCGAATATGTGACCGCGCGCCAACCGAAAGAAGGGCTTCCCATTTCGATCTGGCAGGTCAAAGAAATGCGCATCAGTGCCGACGATGCGGTAGCCGGCATAGTTGTCCCCGAGTCCCATGGGCGCGGCCCAGAGCACACGGGGATCGCGTCGGAGTTTCCCGTAGTCCGTGTACGGTAGATTTCCCGTCGGCGAGTCGAGATGATAGACGCTGGCGAGCACGAGCTGGAGCGGGCTTCCCTTTCCCCCAACGACGAGATCGTAGAGTCCAGCCTCTCTAGAAAGCGCACGTTCAGATTCGTGCCGGAGAGCTAGCACCGCACAGACTAGCGCTACGCCAAGCGCGATGCCAACAACAGTCAGAAACGTGACCAACCGGCGGAACTTCAAGTAGCGCCACGCCATGGCTAGAAAGCTCATGCGTTCGTGTCCCTTCCACCTGCGATGATTGTCGAGCGAATCAGGCCGGTGCAGTCGAGACGTCGTGGCAACTCAGCCGCCAAGGCAGGGTCGTGAGTCACCATGAGAAGGGTGCGACCATCTTCAGTAGCGACTTCCTGGAGCAAGGCAAAGATCTCCCTTCCCGTATCGGGATCCAACGATCCGGTCGGCTCGTCGGCTAGAAGAATAGGGGCACCTCCGGCAATGGCGCGAGCAATCGCAACCCGCTGCCGCTCACCCACCGAGAGCTGGTGCGGTCGAGCATGGAGACGGTCACCAAGCCCAACGCGGCGGAGGACTTCATCGGCCCGTCTGCGGGTGTTGTCCCGCTTTCTGGCACCAAAGCGCAGGCCAATAGTGACGTTCTCAATCGCCGTGAAGGGAGCGAGGAGGTGGAAAGTTTGTAAGACCATCCCACAATGAGTGCCGCGGTGCCGGTCGAGCTGAGCGGGGCTCAAGGTAGCGAGGTCAACGTTAGCGACGGTCACTTCGCCGGCGTCAGCGCGACGCAGACTGGCGACGAGGTTGAGTAGCGTGCTCTTTCCGCATCCGCTCGGTCCAGTGAGCACAACCGTTTCCCCCGCAGCCACCTCAAAGGCAGGGAGATGAAACTGGACGGCCGAAGTGCGGCTCGCGTTTCCTAAACACAGAGAAACGTCGTGCAGTCTGATCATGATCTCCTCAGTGGCCCTCTTTGTGGATATGGGGACGCAGAATGAACCAACCAGTGGTAGTGTCAGCGAAGCTTAGCTCTGCTTTGGCAGCGAAATCCTCGCCCATCAGCCAAGCGGCATCGGCTCCGGTTTCGCCTGGAAAGACGAAATAGGCCGTGGCTCCATCCTGGATAGTAGAGGCGCCGGACTCGTCCTCGTTCCTCTCTCTATCACGAATCGCGAGCGTCACTGTTCGCCCAAGATCAGGAAACCCAAGTGCTAGCGTCTTGTCGAGTGGCAGCCGCCAGGGCTCGCCTCCATGTCCGCCGCGCATGAGCCAGACTTCAAGGTCGCCGGCGTCATCGTGGAGCTTGATTTCAGCGGTCCCGACCTGTTTGCCTTCGCCGTCGAAGATGGGATGGAGAAAGCCGTCATTCGGCCCCTCGTTGGCGTGCACATGGGGCATCCCCACGGCTTCAATCAGCTTCTCGATCACGGGATGCAGCCCCAGTACGAGTTGTGTCAGGATTTCGTTATCGAGTTCATTGGCGGAAAGGCCGTCGATCAGGCTGGTGAGATCTGTCAGGTTCGTTTGGACCTGTTCGGGATTGGCCGCGTTGGCCGGGATGGTCGCCGGGATCACGGCTCCCCCGGCGTCGAGGAGGTCAGAAAGCGACTCGCGCACCGAGGCAAGATCGCCTGCACGGGCGAAGCCCTCAGCGCGATACGCGACGTCGTCGAGACGAGTGAGTTCGGGCCACGATACAGACTCATCGCCCGTTCCGTCTGCACCGCGATTGCAGGAGGTCGCGACGAAGGCCAGACAGAGAGAAAGGAGAGAAAGAGCTCCGCGTTTGAGAGAACTGGACATTACAGATTCGTGCTCGACCCTTCTTGTTAATGCAAGTAATTTGCATTTTTAAATTCACCTAGATCTAAAGAGCTCTATTGATGTTAGTAACCAGCCTTCCCTGTTACGAAGCGATTGCGGAGCAGTTTTCAGGCGCTCCGTCAAGTTTGCTGGATGGAGAG
>JAACDM010000511.1 GCA_009936795.1 Verrucomicrobiaceae bacterium
CATTGTAAGGCAAGAGTGAGCGGCGTTGATGGTTGATCTATGGCCGGGGTTGCCGGTAGGGTCGACTGTGAGTTGTTCTAAGTGCTTATTGAAGTGGGGTGTTGCCGTGGTGATGGTGGCGTTGCAGACTGGGTGTCAGACGAGTGTGCCATCGCGGCCAGTGATGACGGAGGAGGAGGCAAAGCGTTCGATACCAAGGGATGAGCGGATCTTGAACCGGCTAGCGGAGGATAATCGAGTGCTAGAGAAGGAATTCGTGGCGCTGCGTGATTCGGGGGGGTGGCAGAAGCGGGGGTATTTTTCGGCACAGGAAAGTGATCGGATGGAGTTGCTGTTGTTTCGCTTTCACGTTGGACATCACCAACTGGCGGGCATTTCGGAACGCTATGAGGGAGTGGAAGGAAAGCAGGCGCAGGAGGTGCATTTGCGGGCTGTTGCGTTGGGCAAAGGGCAGGCGGAGTTCTTGGTGCGGACGTTCGAGGAAGATCAAGTGGCAGTGGAGAAGCTGAATCAACCGTATCCACGGTCAGAGATTTCCCGGCACACCTACGACAAGTTGGCGGGAAGCCTACGGAACAAGGTGGAGCGGGAATTGAAGGCGTTGGGCCGCAAAATTGAGGACGACATTGAGGAGTTGAGTTATGAATTACAGGCGGAGGTGTTCTTTGGGGTGAGTCGGCTCAAGAAGTCTTCTGCCTATGTCGTGCGGTTCAGTGATGCGCAGAAGCGGGAGGTGCGAGAGCGGTTGCAGCCGGGTGACCTGGTGCTGACCTACACCGGTGGCTATGCCAGCAACATTTTTATTCCCGGGTCGTTCAAGCACGGGATGACCTACGTCGGGACCCCATCAGAGCGTCATGCGGTGGGCTTGTCACCGGAACGAATACTGGCAACCAGCGGGTTGCCTCAGGAACGCGGGCTGGCGGAAAACCTGTGGCGGGCGACGACTTCGGCCGGGCGCCCAGCAAACTTGATCGAGGCGGTTGGCGAAGGGGTGAAGTTCAGCAATCTGGACCACATCATGGATACTCATATTTGGCGGATGCTAGTGATCCGCCCATGCTTGGACTCACCTGAGCGAATACGGCAACTGGGCCGGACCTTCTCGTATCTTGGTGAGGAGTATGATTTCCGATTCGACTTTGCTGATACGGGCCGGCAGGTCTGCACGGAGGTTATTTACCGGTCATTGAACGGGATGCAGGGCATTGATTTCCCGCTGACTCGACGGGGTGGGCACGTGACGTTGAGCGCTGATGACCTGGTCACCTACTGGCTGGAGGACCGTCCAGAGGCCTTCGAGTTTGTGCTGTATGCCGAGGAGGCACCGCTGACTCCGGGACATGGGGCCCGGGTGCTGCATGGGGAGGCCGGGAAGCGGTGCTTGGAGATGCTGATGAAGCAGGGGAGCTAAGGCTATGGAGGCCAATAAACATCCTCAACATGCGACTGCTAGGAAATTACGTTTCGTCTGTGGGGCGACTGCTAGGAAATTACGTTTCGTCTGTGGGGTGACTGCTAGGAAATTGCTTTTCGTCTACGGGGTCAGATTCGCCTTATTGATAGGGTCTGGGGCGATCTTTTTGAATGTTTGCTATGAAGAATTCTAGTGATACTCGAATTGACGCTTGGCTTGCTTCAGTCTAGGACTATTAGAAATATGGAATCGATTCTCGAGCTTGTGTCTGATTTACCGATCCGGACGTTTTCGCCCGGCGATATCATTATGAAGGAGGGTAGTCGTAAAGGTGTGCTCTTGGTTTTGATTGACGGTGAAGTCGAGATTCTTAAGGGAATTCTCCAAATTAATACTGTCGATTCCTCCGGTAGTATCTTTGGGGAAGTATCCGTGCTGCTAGATCGCCCGCATATAGCGACTGTGAAGGCGCTTGTAGACTGCCGCTTTTACTGTGTTGACGATCCAATGAAGTTCTTAGAGAGCCAACCCTTGGTAAGCCTTCACTTGAGCAAGCTTCTCGCGAGGCGTCTAGATTCGGTGACGAACTATTTAGTCGACCTAAAAAAGCAGTTCGAAGAACAAGATGATCATCTAGGTATGGTTGATGATGTTCTTGAATCGCTGCTGCATCAACAACGATCTGGTTCTTAGGTAGCTCCGTTATCCGTTCCTGCCAAGTTGCACCGATGGTTGAGGAGTCCCTTTTCCTAGATCGATTTCTTCTCTTCCCATTTGCGAAATCCAGACCGCTGTCTGGGCTTCAGTATCAATTATGATACATGCCGGTTCGGGGCCAATCTGAAATCCAGCGTTGAAAACGTGGGTGTTGTCGATGCGATCGACCCAGGAACCCCCGGAGCGAAATGGAGATTGGTGGACGTGCCCGGAAATGACGATCGAAGGTGAGTAATGCTTAATCCATTCTTTAACATACTCGTCTCCGAAGTAGGTTTTTCCAGTCCAACTGACGGGACATTCTTGAGGTGGAGCGTGGTATATCCAGATCCAATTTTCGGGTTTGTTTGCTGCTTCTTCTTCGATTTGCTCAGCGACTTGTTGCCTTGTATAGGGACCTTCCCACCAGGGACAAATGGTAAATCGCCAACCATCCTTATCGATGGATTCGCCATCCACACTGACCCCGAGACGGCGCGCTTTTTGAAGCCATGAAGCAACTCGCTCCCCTGCTTCGCTTTCGGTCGTCACATCATGATTACCTGAGCTGACCACCATGGGTGAGGTAGTGGTAATCTTTTTGAAATATTTGCTCACAACGAGAGCTTGGGTGTCGAGGTCGACTGTTGATGCGATATCAAGGAGATCACCCGCGACTACGACTAGATCCAACCCCTTCGCAGCCTGGCTCAACCAATCGAGTTGCTTTAGCGAGTAGTGTAGATCAGAAACGGAGAGAATCCTCATCGAGAATAGTGTTTTAGTATAATAATTTTGGTCAGCAATCTTAGTTTGTTGGCTCAATAGAGCGTCGAGCGGAGGCTTGGATTCCGAAGGTAGCCTACCGCGGTTCTCTCGCGGAGAGAATCGCAAAACTGGTTAGATTGGTGTTCATGTCGGGTTCTTGGGATCTGAAGAGGAGGGCATTCTTGACGTAGATGGATGATTTGATTTTTTTGAATGCTCCATTGCATTGTGAAATCGTGTCGTCCACGAATAAAATATGCCCGCTGTAAACGCCGGGTGAAAACCGGTACACCCACCCAACACATCCCTCAGAACAACATGAGCCTGCCTGCTCCGAGTGAGGCATCAATTGCTGTCCTCGCGACGGCGCACGTCTAGTGACGAGTTCGGACAACTCATTGGTTTAGAACGCTCTCTCGCAGTCAGA
>JAACDM010000512.1 GCA_009936795.1 Verrucomicrobiaceae bacterium
AGCCGCATGTTAGTGAAGCTCATGGAGGAATTGGAAAAAGTGCCCGAAGGCAGCGGCACCATGATGGACAACACGCTGATCGTCTACACAAGTAACAACGCCGACAAGCAGCACACCAACGGGGCCAATTGGCCTGTGATGCTTCTCGGCAATGCAAACGGCGCCTTCAAGACCGGTCGGTTCACGCAACTGGACGGCAAGCGCCCTATCAATGCCCTCTACGCAACCATCCTTCGCGCTTCCGGCATTGAGTGCGAGCGCTTCAACATGAGCGAGAAGCTCGCCAAGAAGTTCGACACCGGCAGCGGTCCTCTCAAAGAGCTTCTGGTGTGATGTGTCACGTAGCGTAGCACGGGTTTGCAACCCGTGGTTCCCCCCCCACACACCCACGGGCTACAAACCCGTGCCATGCGACGATTTATCAATGAATGAAAGGTCACTTCTTCCTAGATCCGCCGCCTGAATTTCAAGGGTTGGATCCTGATGGAGAGATCCAACTCTACGAACGCAACCTCCCCCATTGGAGGCAACAAGGAGCCACCTATTTCGTAACCTTTCGCCTCGTTGATTCGCTCCCAAAATCAAAACTCAACGAATTGAAATCTTTACGTGATACATTGGCTCAAGAACTGAAAAACTGGCCGTCCGATCAGGACGAACTCTGGAAACAGCACGCCAAGATGGTAATGAAGAAGTCAGAAGGTTGGCTTGATCAGCGATTAGGCAGCTGCGTATTACGGAATGACTCCAATCGCAAGATTGTTCATGACGCACTGCTCTACTTTCACATGAAGCGTCATGAGACTGGCGCATTTGTCGTGATGCCAAATCACGTGCACACATTGCTTCGACCGCTAGGAGACTATTCCTTGGAACAAATCTTAAGGAGCATCAAACGTGAAAGCGCTCGCAAGATCAATGCAGAGTCCGGGAAATCTGGTGCTTTTTGGCAGGAGGAAAGCTATGATCGGATCGTCAGAGAACCCGAGCATCTTTGGCAATGTTTACAATACATCGGGAAGAATCCTGCCAAAGCGAATCTTGGACAAGGAGACGATAGGCGTTGGGTTAGTGAAACTTGGCGGGAATGCGGATGGGATTTCAAAGACGAACAACAATGAACGTACATGAACGTAGCACGGGTTTGCAACCCGTGTTCCCCCAAACGACACGGGGTACAAACCCGTGCTACTTCGCCTTGCTGACGGCAACCGTTGCTGCCCTACTCGGCACGGCCATTGCCGACACCTACACGCCCGGCGAGCCCATCCGCGGGGAATTCAAAGACTTCGCCCAGGGCTTCTTGGAAAAGCATTGTTTCGAATGCCACGACGATGTCACGGCCAAGGGCAATCTCTCGCTGCTCGATTTGGGACCACTAGACGAAACCAACGTAGCCGTATGGAAGTCGGTCTGGGCTCAAGTCACGCTCCAGGAAATGCCGCCCAAGAAGCAATCGCAGCCTGACATTGTTGAGAGACTGCGATTCTCCGATTGGGTCGTCAACGAGCTGCAACGCGAGATGGAGGACAAGGGTGGCTTCCAGGCCCACCTCGATCCTAACAAAGGCAACTTTGTCGATCATGACCTCCTCTTTGGCCCCCTCCCCGAAGGCATTCGGATCGCGCCAACGTCCTCGCCAGCGCGCATCTGGCGGGTGACGCCACAGGAACACATCACGCGCCTCAATGAACTGATCAACACCGAGCCGAAGTTCGATCCCAAGAAGCCTGGGCAGCGCACTCGCGGCGATGTCGTTCCCACCAACCACGGCGGTGAGCTCAAGCTCTACTTCGGGACAGACAGGATCATCAAGTGGCAGGGCGGTACCGTGGCCTACGCCACCTCGGTCAAGAGCGTGCCAGCGGTCCTCTCTTCGGCACGCAAGCACGGCTTTGAGAACTATCCTAACTTTTACACTGTCAACAGCGCCGAGGCGACGCAGATCCTCGGGAAGGCAGAGGACATTCTTCGCTACATGGCGAACGGCCCGTTGAGCCTCGCCAATCCAGAGCAGATCACCGACGACCCAAAGTCCTACGAAATGGGGGGCGACATCCGTGGCCTGCCCACAGCACTGGTCTATAGCACGAAGGTCACGCGCCCGCTGACTCCGGTCTACGACTTGTCGAAATTTCCTGACACTGAGGTCACCGACGAGCGCCTGCGTGCTGCGGTTGACTACCTATTTGATTCCCTAACATTCCGCTCGCCCACGACGAAAGAATCCAACGACTACCTCCATGTCGTCAAGGACTCCATTGTCAAGGTCGGCAGAGAAGACGGCATCATCATGGGCCTTTCGGCCATCTTTCTCGACCGCGATGCACTATTCCGGTCGGAGTTGGCTGAAGTCGGCAAGCCCGACGAACACGGCCGCGTCATGCTTCAGGATTGGGAGCTAGGTCTGGCCCTGAACCACGCCCTGCGCTACATCAAACCCGACGAGACACTTCGCCAAGCAATCGTTGAAGGACGCATGCGAACGCGCAATGACGTGGAACGCGAAGTCGGCCGCATGTTAAACGACGACAGTCTAAGGAAGCCGCGAATCCTGCGTTTCTTCCGCGACTACTTCGATCACGACCTCGCTGGCTACATTTGCAAAGACACCAACGCGTTAGCGAATACGGGTGCCTCCAGCCGAGGCAATGGACACTACCGCGCCATGTTTGACGCGACCGCGAGCACGGATCGCCTGATCGAACTCATTCTCGAAGGCGACAAAGATGTCCTCAAAGAGTTGCTCACCACTCAGCAAGTGGTCGTGACCAAGGCCGACAACACTTACTTCGGACGGAGACATACCGAAGAGGAGAGACGCGTCGCGCTTGTCGCGCAGAAGCAAGCGGACAAGGAGCATGCGAAGAAAGACCTTACTGAAGCTAAAACGTTAGAGAACGAGGTCGCTGAGCTTGAGACCAGCTTGGAGAGCAGTCCTGATGATAGGCAGGTCAAGAAGTCTCTGGACAAACGCAAGAGGCAATTGGCTGGCGTGAAGAAGCGAATCGAACGAGGAACCAAGAGGAGACCCAACCGAGGCAATGTCGATGTTGCCGAAGCGAACCTGTTAGGCCCCGAGATCTTTGCCAGGGTCAGCCGTCGTTCCTTCGGCAATGGCTCCATGAAACCCGAACGCGTCCTGGCCAGCGCTCCGGAAGGCCAGCGCATGGGCATCCTGACCCATCCCGCCTGGCTCGTCTCGCACTCCGATGCCATGGACAATCATGCCATCCATCGTGGTCGTTGGATCCGTGAACGCTTGTTAGGTGGCGGCATTCCCGATGTGCCCATCACCGTGGACGCCATGCTGCCGGACGAGCCCAAGACCACCCTTCGCGAGCGCATGCGCGTCACACGAGAGAAATACTGTTGGACCTGTCATGAGAAGATGGA
>JAACDM010000012.1 GCA_009936795.1 Verrucomicrobiaceae bacterium
AAGGACGCGGCTGCGATGCTACTCCCACCGGTCGCTAGCATGGGATCAATGAGAAGGATCTCGCTATTTGTAAAATCGTTGGGAAAGCTCTGGTAATAGACCTTGGGTTCTAACGTTTCCTCATCGCGAAAGAGTCCCAGGTGGGCGACCTGGGCATCAGGGATCATTTCGAGTACGCCCTCGGCCATGCCGAGACCGGCACGCAGGATCGGCGCAACCACGATAGGGTGGGTCAGTTCGTAACCATCTGTTTCTTCCAGTGGTGTGGTGACCTTGATTCCGCGAGTGGGCGCGTTCTGTGTGGCTGCAGCCGTCATGAGACGTGCGATCAATCGGAGATGAGACCGAAACGTCGCCGAGTCTGTCGTTGCATCACGCAGGATGGTGAGGCTGCGAGCAATGAGCGGATGCTCAACTGTGGAAACAAGAGGCGAACTCATCATACCAAAATAGGAAATCAGGACCGCGAATGCACGCGAATAGACGCCAATGGCGGTAAATAGTAGGGGACTATTCTTCTATCCCATTGATTCCGTCCCTACTAGCAGCAGCCTGAGCCCGGCGTGCAACAATCGTTCTCTGCCGTGATGCCACAGACATCCTTGGCTAAGCAATCGGTCTGTTTGTGAGCGAGGATTAAGAACACCCCGGCTTCCCGAACATCCACTTGCTCCAAGAGCATGTGTGTTAGGCTGGGATTGTTGTACTCGACCTCCACCGGAAGACTTTCTGAAGGGAGCACCGGTTTGCCGTGGTCAAGGATCTTCACCAAGCGGCTACTGTCCACACGATGTTCAGTGTCGTTTGCCACCCATACTTGGATCAGACACTTGCCTTCCACGCGAATTTCGCCGCCGCAATCGATAAAAGTCTTCTTCCCAAAGCCCACTTCTGTGATGTGAAAGTGAGCGGGGACCAAGCTTCCCTCGGGCAACTGGAAGGTCACGGGTTGGTCTGGAGACTGCGCCAGCTTTTCTTTCAGTTCTTTGACGGTCATGATGAGAAAGCCTCCTACAGCCATTCCAAAGCGCAAATCACAAAGGTGACGTTTGCGTGTACGAAACTAAGAATTCAGCAGAGCTAAGTTCTGGAAGTGCTGATCGAATCGTTAGGCCAATCGGGTGATGACGAAGCCCAACATCCCCGTGATGGCGACGTAGTAAAGAAACACCAGAGCCGTCTTGCGGATCACATCACCTTCTCGGCCGACCAGCCCCACGACTGCAGATGCTGCCACTACATTGTGAACACAAATGACATTGCCAGCAGCGCCACCAACTGCTTGCAAAGCCACTACCAAACTGGGATCCACGCCAATGCGGGTGCCCACCTCGAACTGGAAGAGAGAGAACATCATGTTGCTGATGGTATTGCTTCCGGCGACGAACGCACCCGTGCCGCCAATCAGCGGGGCAAACAATGGCCAAGCCCCACCCACCAAAGAAGCGACGCCCTCCGCCAATACCACAGGCATGGACGCTAAACCAGCATTACCACCCCCAGAATTGATGAAGACTTGAACCATGGGCACCGTGAAAACGAGCGCGACTGATGCCGCCACCACCATCTTAGTCGATTGCTTAAACGCACGGCCAAACGCCTGCGGTGTCATCCGATGCAGCACATAAGTGATTAAACACACAGTTACAAAGACAGTGCTAGGCAGGTAGAGAGGTTGCACATTCACGCCGATCGTCGTGCCGAGAAACTGCTCGCTTCCAATGGCGACCCGTTTTAGCAAGTCACCGATTCCGAGTGCAGGGAGACGCGACGCTACAAGGAGAATCGCAATCATCAGATACGGGAACCACGCCACCCACAGCTTAAGTTTCGGCGCACCCTCACCCTGGATCTCCGTGGGAGCGGCACCTTGCCAAGATGATTCCCATTGATCCTGAGGTGCGAAATCCCAAGCGCCGTCGTCCTTTGGCAACAACCACCCACGTTTCGCAATCGGCACGATGATGGCCAGGCCAACAAGCGAGCCTAACAAGGATGGAAACTCAGGTCCTAGCAGATGTGCGATGATTACATAAGGCACGGTCATGGCAAAGGCCGCCGCCAAGGCGAACTTCCAGATCCGCAGTCCATCGCGGAAACTTCGGTTGGGCCCGAAGTAGCGTGTCATGAAAGCTACCACGAAGAGCGGGATGAGTGTGCCCGCCACTGCGTGAAGAATGGCGACCTTCGCGCCAATGATAGGAAGAAGAGCCTGCCAATCGGTCAACCCTTGTTGCTCGGCAAAGGCCAACACCTGTGGCGAACCATCCAACCCTTTGTTTACCCCAACCAGAATGGGCGTGCCCACGGCACCGAACGAGACAGGCGTGCTCTGAATGAGCATCCCAGCCACTACCGCCGCCATGGCGGGAAACCCCAAGCCCACTAACAAGGGCACGGCAACGGCGGCCGGGGTTCCAAATCCGGCTGACCCTTCGATAAAGGCGCCAAAGAGCCAGGCGATGATGATCACCTGGACTCGCTTGTCAGGAGTGATGTCCGTGAACCCCTTGCGAATGGCGGCCAACCCCCCACTTTCCCGCAAGGTGTTGAGTAAGAGAATAGCTCCAAAGATGATGTAGAGCAACGTCCCCGTAATCACCAATCCTTTCAATGATGCCGCCAACACTTGCATCGGCGCAATCTTCCACCAACCCAAGGCTAACACCACGACTGTTGCAAAGGAGAGAGGCATGGCTCGGCTAGCCGGCCACCTCAGACCGACCAGAAAGATAGCGACAACCAGAATCGGCAACAACGACAGAAGAGCGTTCATGGCTTGGCATCCAAGCAGATGCGCATGCTGCAGACGAGCTAAATAAAGAAGC
>JAACDM010000513.1 GCA_009936795.1 Verrucomicrobiaceae bacterium
ACACTGCTTACCTCAGCATCTGCCGCAGACAAGCCCCACGTTCTCCTCATCATGGTCGACGACATGGGCTACGGAGATCCCGGGTGTTACAATCCCAACTCAAAGATTCCTACACCCAACATCGATGGGATCGCGGCTCAAGGGATGCGTTTCATGGACGCCCATGCGCCAGGTCCACTGTGCCATATGTCACGCTACGGCCTGCTCACCGGGCAGTATCCTTTCCGCACGGATGTGAGGCGCTGGCCCAAGCACGGGCTTATTGGCAAAGATCAAACCACGATTGCATCTCTTCTCAAGATACAGGGCTACCACACAGAAATGGTCGGCAAATGGCATCTCGGATTTGAAGAGAATGGCTATGACAAACCGCTGCCTGGCGGTCCGGTCGACGTGGGATTCAACGCCTACTTTGGTATTCGGGCATCTACTGACATTCCTCCCTATTTCTACATCGAGGATCGGAATGCTGTGAGTCCACCGACCGTAGAGATCGCCGCAAGAGCCACCGAAGGCTGGTCACCAATTCAAGGGGAATTCTGGCGGAAAGGCCTCATTGCTCCGGGCATGAAGTTGCATGATGTCCTGCCACGCTTCACCGAGGAAGCCGTCACGGCCATTGAGAAACATGCACCGAAAGCAAATGAGCAACCTCTGATGCTCTACCTCGCCTACCCGGCACCACACACGCCTTGGCTTCCCTCAGAAGAATATATCGGCAAGAGCCGAGCCAGTATGTATGGCGATTTTATGGTCATGGTAGACGCCATGATCGGCACGGTGTTAGACTCGCTCGATAAAGCCGACATGCGCGACGACACACTCGTCATCTTCACGGCTGACAATGGCCCCGTCTGGTATGAAGAAGATTCAGTCCGATTTGGACACGACTCTTGTGGTCCCCTTCGTGGCATGAAAGCAGATGCTTGGGAAGGCGGACATCGCATGCCCTTCATCGTGAGATGGCCTGGTCAAGTGCAGCAAGGCAGCATGAGTGAACAAACGATCTGTTTCACCGATGTGCTAGCCACTCTAGCAAGCATTACCGGGTACGAACGCAAACCCAACGAAGGACCAGACAGCTACGATTTCTCCGATGTCTTGCTAGGCAATCGCAACGAAGAAAAGCCCGTCCGTCCGCATCTCGCCATGCGCTCAGGCAGCGGTTTCATGACCATGCGCGTCGGCGACTGGAAATTAATCGATGGTCTCGGATCAGGAGGGTTCTCGAAACCAAGGCGCATCAAGCCTGAGGAAGGCGAAGCTCCCGGTCAGCTTTACAATTTGAAAGAGGATCTCGGTGAGACCACGAACCTCTACGCCAAGCATCCAGAGATCGTCGAGCGCCTTCGCAAAACGCTAGCCGAGGTGGCCCACTAAATTAACGACGGGTCGTAACCTAGCGGACGCCCAGCAGAGCATTCTTCAGAAAGTTCCTCTCGGCCAAAGCCCCATCGGCCCATTGCCGCTGTTCCGGGCTCAGGTCGGATCGGGAAACCACCAGCTGGAGATTGCGTTCGGTTAGAGGCAGTTTGTCCAAGACGGCTTGAAAGGCTGCTTCTTGCCCGGAGGCCATGGCAAGATCAAGGGCCCTTTGCGGCATCCACTCCACAAGGCGTTCAAGAGCCTCTGCTAGAGCTAGTGGATGCTCCTGAGACAGGCTTGCCAGTCTACCCTCAATCCATGTCGCCGAGTCTTCGGGAACCTGAATGCTAAAAGCCCGCATGGCGTTGCACATCGCAAATTCCTTCGCAACTCCTTCACTCAAAGCATTCGCCCAAGCTACCGCCTTCTCTGGATCTTTCTGGCCCAGTATGGACACGGCACTCTGTATTGCGCGGTCTTTCGAGTCACCGTCAGGGGCTATTTCTAACAACACTTCAATCTCCGCCGCGCCCTGATTATAACGCTTCAGGCGCATCTCGATTTGGCGCGCTCGATGCTCCTCAGGCAATGTCTCCACGGCTGCCACGAAGCGATCAGTTGGTTCATGTGTCAGCGGCCCAGAGAAAAGAGAATTGCCCTCGATGCCGCTTTCCAGAAGACGAGGAAAGTAAGTCTGCAACTTTGGGACGGCACCACTCGCATCGTCCTCTAGCCATCGCTGCAAAAGCTCTTTAGCAATCGGCAACTGTGATTTCTCAGGTAGTGTCAGCGCCCAAGCCTGCAACGCCGCAGAATCTTTCTCTGCCCAAGCTTTGATGGTTGGGAGCAACGGGTTCCACATCACCCCGAAAGGATCTCCAAGATCTTTCTATTCCTCGTAAAACGCTACCAATCGCTTCGGTTTTCCTGGTTTCTCGGCCCATGCTGAGAACAGCGATCGTTTCATGTTGCTCCACTCAGAATGCGTGGTGAGATGCTCGCGGGCCCATCGCGATATGATTTCATAATCGTCAGCCAACACCTTCACCCGTTGCACGGCCAGATCTCGTTCTCTTCTATCAAAGCTACTCCAAAGCTCACGGAGGGCATCGGCGCCTTCATGCTTCACTCTGAGCAAATTCACCTCAGGACACAAACTCGAATTCTCTGGAAGCCGAGCCCATTCTAACAAACCTTGTAGATCCTGTTCCGCCCAGTCTGCAAGATGCATTTCCATGCGAAGATCGCCCTCCTTCAATTCACGAAACAATGCCTCTCGGTAGCGCACATCGTACTCCGCCCACTGTGAAAGAATCGATTGCCTCATTTCCGGATCAAACTCTTCTAACAGTCCCAACATGCGATCCATTTCCGTTTTCGGTACATAGTTGATCAGCAGCGCAAACTGATGTCTCCACTCTTGAGATTCTGAGAAGAAGCGGATTGCGTCATCGAGATCCTGTTCTGCCCATACCTCAATGACTGTCCCCAACCATCCCCATGCCAGTCGCGATCTGCTGACATCCTCTAGAGCACCTTGACGGTCGCGCTCAACCCAACGTTTGAGCACTTGGCGTTCCTGCACAGTATCAGGCTCATACGCATTCTTAGCCTCTCGCAACCACCAGTCTCGTAGCTCGGCCGATGTAGCTTCAGCAATCCAACCAGACCACTCAGCCTGAACTCTAGCATCACGCCCTTTGATCGCGCTTAGCTCCACAACAGCACGAATGCTCATTCTTCCCTCTTCCTTCACCCGCGTGGCCCTCTCCGAAAAGATCCCCAACAA
>JAACDM010000066.1 GCA_009936795.1 Verrucomicrobiaceae bacterium
AATTTGGAGTTTCTAGCGAAGGGCGTGTTGTCCAAGGAGGAGACGTTTTATCCTGACACTCTTGTGGGAACAGATTCGCACACGACGATGATCAATGGCCTCGGTGTTGTCGGCTGGGGCGTGGGCGGTATTGAGGCAGAGGCGGGAATGCTTGGTCAGCCTGTCACTTTCCTTGTGCCCGAGGTTGTTGGGGTTTATCTACACGGTTCGCTAGCAGAAGGCGTAACAGCGACAGATTTGACATTGCGCGTAACCGAGATGCTGCGTGCCCATGGCGTGGTCGGCAAGTTTGTGGAGTTCTATGGTCCTGGTGCCAGGGCGCTGTCGCTGCCTGACCGTGCGACGATTGCCAACATGGCGCCTGAGTATGGCGCGACCATGGGTTTCTTCCCCATCGATGCTGAAACGATCAGCTATCTCAAGGGAACGGGACGTAGTGAGGAACTCTGCCAGACGGTTGAGAATTACTTCACTGCCCAAGAGCTCTTCGGTATCCCAGAGAAAGGTTCCATTGACTACACCGACGAACTCGAACTTGATCTCGGTAGCGTAGTTCCCGCGGTGTCTGGTCCGAAGCGTCCTCAGGACCGCATCGATGTGCCTGCGTTGGCCGTTAAGTTCAATGCGTTGTTCGAAGCCTCGGTTGCCGATGGCGGCTTTGGTCTCAACGCCGACAAGAGGAACACGCGTGTGCCCATCCACCTCGACACACCGGCTGGAGAGTTTGATAATCCGCTCATTGAAGGTGAGACGATTACGGCTACTGACACAGATACTGAGATCGGTCATGGTTCGATCTTGATCGCCGCTATTACGAGCTGCACGAACACGAGCAATCCAAGTGTGATGTTAGCAGCTGGTTTGGTGGCCAAGAAAGCGAATGCCAAAGGGTTGAAGGTTGCTCCTTATATTAAGAGTTCGTTAGGCCCAGGTTCGCGTGTGGTGACGGACTATCTCGAAGCGACGGATCTTCAGAAGGAACTCGATGAGCTTGGGTTTCAGACGGTTGGTTATGGCTGCACCACGTGCATCGGCAATGCTGGTCCGCTTCATCCAGTGATCGATGGTGCGATTAAGGAAGGTGATCTGGTTTGTGCATCCGTGCTTTCCGGCAACCGCAATTTTGAGGCGCGTATTCACGGTGCGATCAAAGCGAACTTTTTGATGTCTCCGCCGCTGGTGGTGGCATACGCACTCGCCGGAAGGGTGGACATTGACCTGACACGAGATCCGCTCGGTACGGATCAAAATGGACAGCCGGTTTTCCTTGCCGATATTTGGCCAAGGTTAGACGAGGTGAAGGAGCTTCTCAGCAGCGCCCTGAAGCCCGAAGTTTACGAGAAACTTTACGGGGACTTTGATAGTGCCAATCCGAAGTGGGGTGAAATTCCCGGCAAGACCGGTGCCGCCTACGAATGGGATGGCGAGAGCACTTACATTCAGCTGCCACCTTTCTTTCAAGGTTACGATGGCAAAGCTGGTGATATCGTTGACGTCATCGATGCGCGGCCTTTGGGAATCTTTGGTGATTCTGTCACCACGGACCATATCAGCCCGGCAGGTGCTATCAAAGAAGACAGTCCAGCTGGACGTTATCTCTTGGAAAATGGCGTGGAGAAAGCCAGCTTTAACAGCTTTGGAAGTCGCCGCGGCAATGACCGCGTGATGACTCGTGGCACGTTTGGGAATGTTCGAATTAAGAACCAGATGGTTCCCGGAACTGAGGGGGGCTATACCACCTACTTTGGGGAGGCAAGCGTTCCGGCTTTGGACAATCCTAAATCCACTGACGTTGGAACCCCAACCCACATCTATGATGCAGCGAATGCTTATGCAGAGACGGGCACTCCGCTCGTCGTCATTGGTGGCGAAGACTACGGCATGGGCAGCAGCCGCGATTGGGCGGCCAAGGGGACGCGTTTATTAGGTGTGAAGGCCGTGATCACAAAGAGCTTCGAGCGTATTCATCGTAGTAACCTTGTCGGTATGGGAGTGCTGCCGTTGAATTTCAAGGATGCTGCTGATTATGACAGAGCTACCGGAGATCACGCGGCGACCTTTAGCCTGACCGGGCTTAGCAATGATCTGACTCCTCGCCAGGAAGTAACACTGACAGTGAAGAAATCGGATGGCAGTGAGGAAAAGTTTCCTGTTGTGGTTCGAATCGATACGCCGGTGGAGATCGATTATTACCGAGCTGGTGGCATTCTACCCTACGTGCTTGCCCAGATTCTTGGCGCTTAGTTTTCAGTCGATAGCTTGAAAACATGCGAATCTCGTCGCTGAGCAAACTATCCGTTACAGTGATTGCGCGGTTATCAATGGACACTTGAAGCGCCTCTTCGACTTGTTGGTGGCCTTTATCTTCTGTCGATGCGGCAGACCTTATTGCCGTTGATTGAGTTAAGGGAGGGTTCCAAGAACGAGGGTGAAGCCCTTGGTGTCCATGTTGAAGAAGATTTTCGACCGATATTGTTGCCGGTGCGCGGTAGCACCGCACGGCCGTTCGAATCTGGGGATCTCCCGATAGCGAACTCTGTCAAGGTCACGATTTCTTAACCGTCAGGATCTGAGTAGAGAGTTCTTTGCAAATGCCTGGATCACCTGCGGCCCCACGTCTCTAATGGGAGCCTTTTCCATTGGGGGAATCCTTTTAGACAGGCCTCGTTGAACTCAAGACGCCGTTGCTTTACGATTCCGAAATACGAGAGAATCCCAGATAAACAGGCGGGACTGTTCTCGCGAATGGTCTAAATAAGTAACTGCTAGGAGCGAATCCGATCAATTTAGCGATAGGAAGACGGCTTGGATTTAGGTGTGGTGTGTTTATGTTTATGGTGATGATAGTTATTTGGGCTGAGCGAAATATTTCGGGTCATAGTTCGGAGTGCTACATTCTTGGCCACTGTGTGAATGCCCAGTGGACGCTCTTCTCTGTTTGGTTGCATGTTAGTAATATAGGGGCGCTAGATTTCGAGGACAGCAATGGGAGCAAAAGCTACGACTCGACGGAGGCGGTGCTGCCTGATTTTACCGGAGCCCTTAGGGTGGGACCGGAAGGGCTTCTCTTCTTGCGGACGGAGGTATCTGGTGACTCACCCGCGCGGTTTCTTTATTCCGCTGATCCAAAGACTAACATTGAGGTTTAAATAGGCATTGCTCCACTGGAGACTGTCTGCGACATTCGCAAGATGGGGCAGCTTCTTGTTGTGCCTACATACTTGCAGGCTTCGAGTGGAGGCTCCGCCTATTTCGTCACGGTGACAGGGGTGCCTGGAAAAACTCTTTCATTGACCTCGACGATCGGAGGAGCTGCGAAGTAGTAGCGGCAACTTGGATAGATTAGTCAAGGATGACATCTGGCAGCTACCGCGGCATCAGAAAGACATTTGGTGTGTGGGAGTCTATCTTCCTAAAGAGGTTCTTGGCCAGTATACATTAACATGACGAAAGAGTTACGTATCTTCGCGGGCATTCAATGGGGCCGCTTTTGCGCAGGAAGACCATCCCGTGTGAGCCAAAATCTGCGTCGCCACCGGCGGAGGGGGGAGGATTCTTGTAAGCCCTATATTCAGGCAGGCGACTATTACATTGCTCTTGCAAGTAAAGGAGCGACGCCTTCCCCTCCGAGGGTAGGTGTTGAGGCATCTGAAGCAAGCATGTTAAGCGAAGGTACCATTTCGATGGAGCTAATACGAGATCCCCGTAGTGCGGGACTATGAGGGCCAGCAGATGCTTGGCTGGCTCCTCTCGCTCAAACAATTTCAGGGAAGTGGCCTCACTCTAAAGGTCTTCAGCCAAGAAGGTGAGAGCATTCTTGAGGTCAAAGTAACAGATTAGAACACGCTTGTCCTTGCGCTCCCGTGGTGGCGTCCAGATCGCACGGCGTCCTTGTCGGTCAAGGCAAGTACCATTTCTGAGTGCGAGATATCGAGTGGCCCTGTCGAAACGGAGAGAAGCTGGTCCATGCCAAATGCCTTTGGGGAAGCGTTTGGACCGGTGGGGGTGGAGGAAGCAGCTGAGATCTCTGAGGATGAGCGGCGATTCTATTCCATCGAGGTGCCTCTAGATCTCATGGGCCCAGAGACTGGTCGGTTGGTGACAAATTGCCTTTCCCGACTTACGAGCGCCGATATGGTTGTGGAACGAATGAATTTCCAAGATCCAGCGCCCCTCTCTCTTGATGGCAGCCTCTTGCTGCCGACCCATCGTTGATGGACTCGAACTTCAAGCGTGCCGTGCTATATCTCAATCATCACAGCGCTGAGGCCGGGGCTGAGGGCTTGATTCTCAATCGGCCTACGCATAAGAAGGTGGGAGATCTTTCGCTGGCCACAAATACTCCTGAGCTGGATCATGTGCCTGTCTATGTAGGTGGGCCGGTAGGGACAGATCATTTGATCTTCGCTTCGATCCACTGGCTACCGGAGGAGAAGCGCTTGGAGTTTGACTCTCGATTATCGGCAAGCGCAGCGGTGGCTCGGGTATCTGAGGGGTTCCATGTGGTAGCCTTCATCGGCCATTCTGGTTGGTCCGCTGGCCAGCTAGAGGGCGAAATTCTTGAGCGGGTCTGGATCACCCATCGCCCCGAGGGATTGCCCTTCACCGAGAATTCGACCTCGCTTTGGAAGGACACGCTGGAAGGTATTAGTCCCTGGCATTACTTGCTTGCGCTGACTCCAGATGATCCTTCGCTCAACTGATTCGTTTCTTAAAAAACGGGTTGCGTCACTACAGGTCGTGGCGATACTCGAAATCTCGAGTCAAACGGGGAAATAGGGGCATTAGCTCATCTGGTAGAGCGCTTCAATGGCATTGAAGAGGTAAGCGGTTCGAGTCCGCTATGCTCCACCAATTCTCCCCTTGCTGGTTACACCGGCGCATAGTTGGTCAGGGCCTTAGCTACCCCGCTGAAGATGCCACTGACTTCGGACTCTGCAGGATCTTGCAAAGCCACAGGGCGTCCGGCATCGCCGCCCAATCGTGTAGGCATGTCGATAGGAATTTGGCCTAGCAGAGGCACGCCAAGCGCTTCTGCCTCACGAGCACCACCGCCTTCGCCAAAGATGTGATAGCGTTCGCCATCGCTTGGGCAGAGGAAGTAGCTCATGTTCTCAACGAGGCCCAACACTTTCACATTCACTTTCTCAAACATGGAGACCGCCTTGCGAGCGTCGATCAACGCGACTTCCTGCGGGGTGGTCACGATGATAGCTCCTGTGAGTGCCACTGTTTGAACAATGGTTAGTTGAATGTCGCCAGTTCCGGGAGGCAGGTCCAGAATCAGGTAGTCGAGTTCACCCCAGACTACCTGTTTGATAAACTGCTGGGTGTAACGCGTGGCCAAAGGGCCTCTAACAATCACTGGAGATCGGTCTTCTAACAAAAAGCCCATCGAGATCAATTTCAGACCATCGGATTCAATGGGAATGATCTCATTGTCAGAAGTTGCATTGGGACGCTCATCTGATCCAAACATGTGCGCCACGCTAGGTCCATAGAGATCGCAATCACAGAGACCAACCTTGTAGCCTTGTTTCTGTAAAGCTACTGCGAGATTAACGGAAACCGTTGATTTACCCACGCCGCCCTTACCGCTCGCTATCGCAATCACGTTCTTGATTCCGGGCAAGGCAGACTTTGCAGAGGGGCCAGCTTGGCCGGGATCTTTGATGTCAAACTCCACCTCCACCTGCTCTGCGCCGGGAAGCGCATGAAGGACTTCCTTCGATTTTTGGAAAATGGCTTTCGGAACTTCGGGATCCTTCGTCTGCAATGAAATCAATACCTTCACAATGCTGCCATCCACATGGACCGCTTTGACGAGACCAAATGAAACGATGTCCCGGCTAAATCCTGGGTAGGGAACCTTGGCGAGGGCGTTGCGAACTTGGTCTTCACTGATAGATGAATTCATATGCTGTTGATACGAACAGCCTCTAGTAGCGAGATGCTTTAGTCGCGCAAGCTCCACCATGAATTGAACGGCTTTACTTCGCAGGTGCGAAGAGCGACTGCAGTGTCTCAGGAGTGAGGCTGAGCTGTTGAGTGGCGCCGCTGAGAAGATCGGTGGCGAGAGTGTCTTTACGGACCTGCATCTGCTGGATGCGCTCTTCGACCGTGTCTTGGCAAATGAGCTTGTGAACAAAGACGGGCTTGTTTTGACCGATTCTGTAGGCGCGGTCGGTGGCTTGATTCTCGGCGGCTGGGTTCCACCAAGGGTCGTAGTGGATCACGATGTCTGCTCCAGTAAGGGTAAGTCCGGTGCCGCCTGCTTTTAGAGAAATGAGAAAAACCTCGCCTTCGCCAGCCTGGAAACGTTCGACGAGTTCTTGGCGATCCTTGGTGGCACCGGTAAGCTTGAGATACTGACAGTCCACGGCATTCAAATGGTCTTCGATGAGAGCGAGCATGGACGTGAACTGCGAGAAGACCAGTGTCCGATGCCCTTCTTGTCGCAAGGTCATCAACAGGTCGATCAGGTGCTCGAATTTGGCTGATTTGACCACATCTTCCTGGGACTCAAGCAACTTAGGATGGCAACAGATTTGGCGAAGCTTGAGGAGAGCATCGAGAAAGACGATCTGAGACTGTTGACCTTGGAGTTCTAACGCTTGACGAACATGCTTGTCCATCGTGGCCCTGACAGTCTCGTAGAGGTCCTTCTGAGTTTCGTTTAGCTCAATTGTGTGCAATATTTCTGTCTTTGCGGGGAGCTCTTTCGCGACGTCGTGCTTGGTTCTGCGAAGAATGAGAGGACCAACCCGAGCTGCAAGTGCGGCCCGTTTCCCTTCGTGGCCTGTTTTCTCAATCGGATTACGAAAGGTGTCGTTGAAGTTTTCTTGGGTGCCCAGCAGACCAGGCATGAGAAAATGCATCAGGCTCCAGAGTTCGCCCAAGTTGTTCTCAATGGGAGTGCCAGAGAGGCAGAGACGGTGTTTGGAATCTAACTGACACACGGCTTGAGTGACCTTGGCAGTGGGATTCTTGATATGCTGAGCCTCATCTAGGATGACAAGATGAAAGCGGTGTCCCAGGAAAACTTCGAGATCGCGATGAATGAGTGCGAACGAGGTCAACACGAGGTCAGCGCGTGGAATTTGCGCGTAGCGTCGGTTGCGATCTGCGCCTTGTAGTATCAGCACGCAAAGATCAGGGGTAAATTTGTCGGCTTCACGTTGCCAGTTCACAACGACGCTGGTGGGAGCGATGACGAGTGAGGGAAGGCCCGCATTTCGTTGTGCTTCCTTCTCGGTGAGAAGGTGGGTTAGTGTTTGGAGAGTCTTTCCGAGGCCCATGTCATCGGCAAGGATGCCATTGAGCTCGTGCTGTGAAAGGAACTGCATCCAGTAGTAGCCGTCGCTTTGATAACTGCGTAGTTCAGCCTTAAGACCGGCAGGCTCTGAGACCCGTTCGATTCGGTTGAAATCAGTGAGCTTGGAGCCTAGATCTTTCACTTCGATGGGCGACTTCGGCTCAAGCTCATTTTCCTCTGCCAGGCGGGCAGCATCTACTTTAGTCACGCGAATAGGACCGGCCGTGAACTTGAACGCTACGAGTTCGCCAAGTGTGGTGAGAATCTTTCTGAATCTCCCCACTGGCAGGACTAGACCGCGCCCATCGGGTAGAAAGATCATGAATTCCTGCCCTTTGGGTTTCTCTTTAGTGACCTCAAGGAAACGGTTGGCAACAAGAGCGGCGAGAATTGGTTGGAGATCGAAGGCTTCACCGTCGATCTCGAAGCCGGCGGATAATGTGAACCAGCCTTTGCCCTCTTCAATGATCTCTGCCTTCCAATTCTCAGAACGAAATACCAGTGGTTTCAGCCCGACGTGGGGGGAGAACTGGACCTCCCAGCCTCGGCTTTCCAGAGCGGGCGTGCCTTCGTGTTGAAAGCGCTGCCAGTAGAACTCTGGATGAGGCCAGGCTTTCTTGTCAGGGGTCCATTCTAGTTGACTGTTAGGGAGCAAGTCAAGCGCATACAGAGCTTGGAGGGCTTCCATTTCTGCTGTGCGGTTGCGCTTGATCTTCCCGGTCGGCGTAACGATAGGGCGGATGTTTCCCGACGGTTCTAATGGAGTCTCCTGTTTCTGATAGAGTGCATAGGCTCGGGCGAAGAGTCGGTTGTCTTGGCGTTCAACCCGCAAGCGAAAACGAGAGTTCAGCTTAGCGGAATTTGGGGCGGGTTCTTTCAGTTCTAGGTGCTGCCCCTGGGTCATGGCTTCCGCGTGGGGTGTCTGGCCAAGAGCGCCGTCCAGTCGCACTCCGGGCTTACCTTTGGCGAGGTATCCGAGTACGGCGACGGCATGTTCGCAGTTCACTGCCACTTGGCAGGAACAACTGGCGTCGAGTTGCATCGACGGCCCCTCGCGCCAGAGCGCGATGATGGCTTCGGCGCGGGTATCATCTCCTCCGCCAACTTGGCCAACAATTTCAAGATCCCCTGTTTCCAGGAGTTCCGCACGGACAGCAGAAACCTGGCGACCTCGCATCAACTTATCGCCTTGGAATAGAGTATGACTATCAAAGACACGCCGCGAATCGCCGTCGCTGAGAAAGGGGCCTGCATCCTCGATGGTCATGCCTCTATATTGCCGCTGCCAGGCTTGGTGCAAGCCAGGTTCGTGGCGTTACAAAAGTGATGTGAGGGTGCAATCGCCATCTTGGCAAGTTCCTCTAGCCTAAGGATTCACACTTGGAACTTACTCAGCTTACTACTATAATCTCCTCCATGAAGACATGGCATTACGCGGATGCGGCGAAGCAACAACATCAAGTCACCGAAGATCAGCTCCCAGATTGGGTGAGTCGGGGCGTTATTACACCGGCGACCATGGTTTGGACCACGGGTTTGGCAAACTGGCAACCCGCGGATGGGGCACTCCCAATGCTCTTTAGTGGCGACGCGAGTTCTTCGTCGGCTCCGCCGCCGATTCCAGTAGCAGCACCGTTGTCAGGGCGAGGTGGACAACAGAGCCACGAAGTAGATTATGAAATCTTCGGGGACGATATGCAGATCGTGGAAGTAGAGTTGGACCCAGGCGAAATCGTGATTGGTGAGGCCGGGGCGATGAACTACATGGAGGATGATATCGCGTTTGAGTCCAAGATGGGTGATGGAACGAAGCCGGATGAGGGGCTTATGGGAAAATTGCTAGGCGCAGGCAAGCGGATGCTAACCGGGGAGTCGATCTTCATGACGCACTTCTCTCATCAAGGTGGTGCCGGCAAACGCCGTGTGGCCTTTGCTGCACCGTTTCCAGGTCGGATCATTCCAGTCGATCTTTCTGAGGTGGGTGGAGAGATCACGTGCCAGAAGGATTCCTTTCTGTGCGCAGCCTTTGGGACAGAGGTGTCGATCGCCTTTAATAAAAAGTTAGGTGCTGGGTTCTTCGGTGGTGAGGGATTTATCCTCCAACGCTTGGCTGGTGATGGATTGGCTTTTATGCACGCGGGCGGTACCGTCGTGAAGCGGGAACTCAAGGGGGAGAAGCTTAGAGTCGACACGGGGTGCTTAGTGGGGTTCTCTCCAGGCATATCTTATGATATCGAGCGTGCAGGTAACTTGAAGTCGATGTTCTTTGGTGGAGAAGGGCTTTTCCTGGCAACTTTGCAGGGACACGGGACGGTTTATTTACAGAGTTTGCCGTTCTCTCGCCTTGCGGATCGCGTGATGAAGAATGCCCCTGGCCGTGTAGGAGGTTCTACCCAAGGTGAGGGATCGATTCTAGGTGGTATAGGTAATTTGTTAGATGGTGATTAACTCCAAGTTTTCGAATGTCTCTTCTTTTTGAGCGCCTGGCCGCTCACGACGGCCGGGCCGATGACGCCATTCTAGCCAAGTCCTTGTGGGACGAGTTTGGTTGTGAGCGGACGGTTCTTGTGTTGGATATGGCTGGTTTCACGAGGACATCTCGGGAGCATGGTATCGTCTACTACCTTACACTGATAGAGAAGATGCGACGTTCCACGGCACCGCTGGTGGTCCAGGCTGGTGGTCGAGTCGTGAAATATGAAGCGGACAATCTATTTGCGGTGTTTCCTGATCCTGACTCGGGGATGAGTTTTCTAGCGAGCGCATACGCGGTGATGGATGAGGCTAATGTTGGCAAGGACACGGCAGAGCAGATTCATGTCTGTGCGGGCCTAGCCCATGGTCGGATCTTGTTAGACGATGCCGACTTCTTTGGCGATGCTGTCAACGTGGCTAGCAAGCTGGGAGAAGATCTTGCGCGGCGAGGAGAAGTATTGATTTCACAAGCTGTGAATATAGCCCTTTCGAAGGCACCATATCGCTTTGAGGAGGTCGGAAATCACGGTCTCTACGGATCAACGGCAACCGTACATCGCTGGGTTCGTGACTAGTGGCTTTGGCGGGACTAGTGCGAGAAAGAGGCCATTACTGGCTCTGTAGAATCGCGGGGTCTACGTCATCATTGTCCCTAGAGCCTGAGCCGGTACTAATGGAACTAGCAGTTGCCTTCATGACAGGGCCACCTGTTGCCCCTAGATTGGCGTGAGTGATGA
>JAACDM010000514.1 GCA_009936795.1 Verrucomicrobiaceae bacterium
CGTGGCCTTCTGTAAACATCAAATCACTTCAGGAAAGATCGAAGGATTCAACAATCTCGTATCACGAGTGGTAGACCGAGCCGAAGGCATCACAGATCTTGACTACGCCTGGCTCAAGTTCCGACAGCTTTCTATCCAGCAAACCTGACGGAGGGCCAAAATTATCTAGAAGCTGGCACTCAATCCCTCTCAAGAAGGAACACGCCATTAATCAACATATAATCCACATGTTTCAATCTCGTAATCTATCCATCTCAATCGTTCTCCTCACAATCCTGCCAATTGCGTCCAGCGTCACGGCTCAAGATGACCTAACACCAAAGTGCCCTGTGACCGGTAAACCCTCGAACGCCAAGTTCGTAAAATCCTATGAGAATAAGGCCTACTCCTTCTGCAGAGCGGACTGCGCGGCGGCTTCCAAGACGAAGCTGAGCGACAGCGAACACGGCCAGATCGGCAATCAATGCCACCGTCAATCTGTTTTCCAAGAAGATCCTGGCAGACAAGCGTGTGAACGAATTCTTAGAGGACATCAACATGAAGCGCCGGATTAAGAAGCAGAAGGTGTTCATTTCCGCAGCACTCGGATGTCCTTAGCCCTGGACTAGAAAGGACCTACGGAAGGCCCACGCCAGCCTCGATCTGACAGTAGCAGATTTCGGAGTTATATCGCCAGACACCTTCAAGCCACGCTTGAAGAGCTCAAGGTTGACGCCAAAGTCATGACTGTTGGGGCTCTACCAAAGACGCCGGTCTGAACAAGGACGCCAAGCCAAAGGCAGAGTAACCCTCTGGGTTTGCTTCTGCCCGGGCGAAAGCGTAGGCTATCGGCCAGATGGCCGCCCCTTGTTCGTTTCCCTTCCTCAGCCTGGTGGCACTGACCACCATGGCCCTAGGCCAGTTTGGAGGTGGCCCTGAAGATGCACCGGATGACTATGGTGGTTCGCCCAAACGGGCAGCAGATGCCTCCTTGCTTGACCAATCAAATCGCGCCAAGCACGCCAGCGATGCGAAGATGCTCGTGTTACCGGGATTGCTTGCTAACAAAGAAATAAAACGGGTGAGCATTCTCGCAGAAGCAACGGGCTTAGAGGCGGAGACTGTCATCGAGTTCCTTCTTATCGATCAGTCATGCGGTCGAGGCTACGAGTCTCTTCTCTGGTCATTTGCCAAGCCAAGCGACGTCCATCGCGCCCTAGAATTCATTGGAATGAAGTCTGGCACGCCATTCCACCCTGAGGCCTTACAGTTCTGGCCAAAGGGCGAACGTGTCGTCGCAACAGTCTTACCTGAAAACGATGGCACCGCCACAAAGCCCATGCGGCTTGAGAATCTCATCTACGATAAGGAGACCGGCACTACCATGGAAGAGACCGGTCTGGTGTTCACTGGATCCTATCGGATTCCGGAGGACAGCTCGTTCACCCCTGGTGCCTACGCGGCGGATGTCATCGAGTCAAAGTCTATTGGCTCAATCTTCAACCACCGCCTCACCGTGCTTGACCTCCCCGTGCGAGCCCCGAAGCACGACGTCTATGGAAAGCGCTTGGTCAATCCTGACGTGATGTTGAGAAAGCACCAGCTCGTCACCTTGACGCTGGAGCCAGAACGTAAAGATGGGCAGCGGCGAACGTTAGACTTGCAACTCGCATTTACCGGCAATCAGCGACAGCCAACTGTCCTTAACCAAGTAGGCGACGAGACTCCTCTTGCGGCCGGTGAATTGGTAAACGTCCTTGCCTCGTTTGAGAAACTCTCCAAGGAGAATCGTGATGTGTTCGTTCAGCTAGACTATCGGCCTGAGCTCACGCTTTCCGATGCCCAACGTTTCTCTCGGCTCATCAAAGCGATCGATACGGATCAAGGAATTCGAGTGGAGCCACCGAAGAAAGGCCAACTCTTTTATGAGGCCTTCTGCCCGCGAGACGATATGTTGGATCGCAAGGCCCGTTATGCTCATCCCTGGGAACTCGAACTCAGCCGTAACTCAGAGCAAGACCCGCAAGGAAAACTACTACTTTATGAGTCCGAAGTCTCTGGCGATGAGGATATCCTATCGTCCCAGAGTTGGAAGGTGACTGATAGAGCTGCTCTTAAGAACCAGATTGTGAAACTCACGGCGGCACGAGCCGACGACACTGATCAACTTCCCATTCCCAACGTCCTATTCGTCCACGCCATGGCTGACTTTCTCTATAGAGACGTGATGAATTTCATCGATGGAGTCCTTCCCGAGCCTTCGACGATCTACGTCTTCGTGAAGAAACCCTAATTCATTCTCCCTCCGCCGCGACCGGAGGCAAGAAGCTCGAGGACAGGTTGTTGTCCGCAGGATTGTTGTCCGTTTGTGAACCCGGCAAGGTTAAGCTCGTGGCATAGTCGGCGCTGCCTTGCAACTCGGCATGCCGCACATCGACAATCACTTCACGAGAGACCACTTCGCCCGGTTTCATTGCTCCCAACGTGAAGGTTTGCTCTCCGACAGGAGAGTCAACTTTCAGGGTACTGCCATAGATGATTTCTGTCCCGCGGTTCTCTGCCACCACTTGGAGAATCTCTCGACCATTGTCTTGGATATCACCTGCGTAAAAATGACTCGCGACGGCAACATCATAGATTCCTGAGGTCCCTGCATCAACAACCCGCCCCACATTGAGTATACCTTCTCCGTAAATTGGATCAATTCCGGGCGCCCCGGCTTCATTCGAGTGCGCCAACAACAGATCGTAGGCCTGCTGACCAGTGATGCTCGGATCCCAAGACATAATCGCGGCAATCGAGCCAGAAACAAAGGGAGCACTAGCAGAAGTTCCCGTGAACTGAATGACTTGCTCATCCGGCCACGCCGCAGGGACCGCATAGCCAGGAGCGGACACACTTAGGTCGTCCGCCGTATTTGAAAAATCCAGGTGCTGCCCGGCCGCATCGACCGCTCCCACAGAAATAACCCCCTCATAAGCTGCAGGATAAGTGAGGCCTGGCACGCCATTGTTTCCGGCAGCCGCCACAATCGTCGATCCTGATGCAATCGCGGTTTCCACTGCCTCCTCAACCACATTGCTATCGCCAGCCGAGCCCAGGCTAATATTGATGACATCGGCACCAGCCTCAGCAGCAGCCAAGATTCCTTCTGCAAGCGTGAAACTATCACTATTTCCATTTGCATCCGCCACACGGTAACTCAAGATCTCGGCCGCTGGTGCTACCCCAGGGGCGGCATCATGCTGACCGGCCGCAACAGAGGCTACTGCCGTACCATGACCATTGACCTCAATGATTGTCGCATCCACTGCAGACGCGTTCTCGCCATCGGCAACAAAGTCCTGAGTATTACTGACACTCACCTCTCCAAACGTTGGATGTTCCAAGATCCCCGTATCGATCACGGCAATCTGGCGGCCCTCTCCCCACGTCTCGTTGTCTTGAATGCCCAACCACTCCATAGCAGAACTGCCAAAGGGCACCGCACCGTCCTGGATGCCCGGCCCTTGTGGATCTGGCGGAGCAGGCAACTGCACGAGGAAGTTTGGACTCGTATCCGCATTCTCGGGGATATCGTTGAGATCATCGATGTTCTCATACCCGACACGTGCTGCGCGCAACGAAGGGATGCTTCCAAGCAGCCTCAACTTGCCGTTATTTTTGAGGAAATCCTCGAAGTCCGCATCGGTCTTGAACCGGAGAATGGCTTCGTAAGGGATAGCATTCGGGTCGATGAGGCGACTGATGATGTGCCGCAATCGATTGCTCCCGGGGGCCAAGTCTCCAGACGGCATCTCTGGTGCTGTCGTCCAAGCCACAGCAGGTTGCGGTGCCTCTGATGGCCGGCCAAATGCGCTCAGCACGTCCATGAATTCTCCCCGACGAAGCCAGAGAAGGCTCGCAAAGATCACAAGGATAAAGGCTGCTAAACCATACCAAAGGCGTTTCATCAGTGCAGGGTGCGGGGAAAAAGGTTGAACTTCCAACTAGGATAGCGTGGATAAGAGGCATTTCCGCCTAAATTTATTCCAATGCCACCTCTCATTCTCTTGACCAACGACGACGGCATTGATGCGGCAGGGATTCAAGCTCTGGAATCAGCACTTCCTGAAACCTGGGAATGCCATGTGGTGGCTCCTACCAGCGTGATGTCACAGTGTGGGCATCGCGTCACCACCGATGAGCCTCTTCGCGTGCATGCTCGCGGAGAGAATCGCCATGCGGTCGAAGGCACGCCCGCAGATTGCGTGCGGCTCGCCCTGACACATCTACTACCGCGTCAGCCAGACTGGGTTCTTTCTGGAATCAATGAAGGCGGCAATTTAGGAGCCGATATCTATGTCTCAGGCACCGTCGCTGCCGTCCGTGAAGGCGCCTTTCTCGGAGTTCCTGGCATTGCGCTCTCGCATTTCAAGAAGCGAGGTTTCGACTTTGATTGGGCTTGGGCCGCCCGCTGCGCCTGGGAGGCGTTGGAAGAGCTCCTCACGGTTCAGTTGGGACGAGGGGAACATTGGAACATCAACTTGCCACATGTTTCGGCAAACGATGTCCCTCCTGATCGTGTCCATTGCGAGCCCAGCCAACATCCCCTTCCCGTAAGTTTTCAACCGTCAACACCGGAGGGTGACGTCCGTGAATTCCTGTATGACGGCGACTATCCCAATCGACTGCGCGAACAAGGCTCTGACATTGAGATCTGCTTTGGTGGTCGAATTTCGATTTCCAAACTCTCGCTCTGATTCGGCTTCACGTTTGCGTGCGGGCTCGTTACCCTTCTTGCATGAAAACGAATCGACGCGACTTTCTCCGTCAACTTAGCGCGCTATCTGCTGTCGCAGCAACGTCTGCCTCCGCAGTCGAGCCGAGTGCTCGCAAGAAGGTGGCCTTTCTCGGCACGGAGGTGCGCCAACATTCCCACGCCCAGCACTTCCTCGATCGGCTTACCCTCGGGTATGGCTGGCGAGGCGCTTGGCAAATGCCGCGAGTCGATGTCGCTTCCGTTTATTTAGGCCAGTTTCCGGATGGGGATCTTGGAAGAGCGCGGCTTGAAAAGCATGGCCTCGCCCTGTCCTCTTCTATCGAAGCGGCCTTGACACTAGGGACCGACAAACTCGCCGTGGATGGCGTTGTCATCATCGCAGAACACGGCGACTATCCTGACAATGACATGGGGCAAAAGCTCTACCCACGTTACGCCTGGTTCAAGGAATGCGTCAGGGTATTCGAGAAGACCGGCAGAGCCGTCCCTGTTTTCAATGACAAGCATCTTTCGACCACTTGGAAAGAATGTGTAGAGATGGTGGAGGACTCAAAACGTCTCAACTTCCCCTTCTTCTCAGGCTCTTCGTTGCCAGTCACACGACGCCTGCCCGCGATTGACCTTCCTCACAATACACCACTGAAGGAAAGTGTCTGCGTTGCCTACGGCGGCGTCGACAGCTACGATATTCACGCACTTGAAACCGCTCAGTGCATGTCCGAACGCCGTCTCGGTGGAGAGATCGGAATCAAGCAGGTCCACGCTCTGAAAGATGCAGCACTCTGGGAAGCGATGGCAAAGGAGGATCGCAAAGACACGCGCCGCCTCATGGTTGCAGCCCTTACCCGCAGCCACAACCTTCCCGTAGAGGGCGGCTACTACACGGATCGAATCACCTTCGAATGGGCTCGGGACACCTTCTCAAAAGCAACCGGATATTTCATCGAACACTTGGACGGCTTTCTTACTAGCATGTTCCTTGTTAACATCCGTGACTTCAACTACGCGGGCCTCCGAGCCGACACGGACGAGATCATCTCCTGCCAAATGTACCTGCCCATGCCCACTCATGGCTCGACCACGGCAGACTTCTTTCACCCCTTGGTAAGACACATCGAGGACACCGTGATCACAGGCCAAGTCCCTTATCCCATTGAGCGCTCTTTGCTCACCTCGGGAATGACTCTAGCAGGTGTCGAGTCACTGCACCGAGGACAGATTCCTATTGCCACGCCCGAGATGAAGGTTCGCTACTCCGTGGGTGCCAAGTCCACCTTCTGGCAGGATTAAGCAGATCTCGCTTGGACTCGGTCGAGACTCGGCCTAAGGTCCATTATGGCTGAGCATAAGAACATAGTTAGTATTCATCCCTACTTTCGCCCCCACGAAGGAAAGCGCGACGCATTTCTCGCCCTGCTCCCGCAGTTTGTCGAACGCACAGCGACCGAGTCTGCCTGCCTTTATTACGATTTCTCGATGAGCGACGAACTCATTCACTGCCGCGAGGCCTACATAGGCGCAGCAGGAGCCGCCGCCCATCTAGAGAATGTCGGCGATCTCTTGGAGAAAGCCTCCGAGTTAGCTGACTTAGAGCAGCTCGAGATCCACGGTCCCGCCGAAGAACTTGATCAGCTTCGCGAGGGCTTAGAGCCTCTCAACCCCGCTTGGTTCATTCACCAGACAGGGCTTGAGAAGGTGGGCCTGTAGATCAGGTGCCACTATCTCTTCCCAGCGTCGCCGACCCCATGTCGTCAGACGCCATCCTTGAAACGTTTCTTGATTACCTCACCACTGAGGAGATCGAGCCATACACGCATCAGGAAGAAGCCATTCTTGAACTCTACGAGGGAAAGAATGTCATTCTCAATACGCCCACTGGCTCTGGGAAATCACTTGTCGCTCTAGCACTGCACTTCCAGGCGCTCTGTCAGGGCAAGCGCTCGTATTATACCGTACCAATCAAGGCCCTGGCCAACGAGAAGTTCCTCTCCCTTTGCGAAGTTTTCGGACCAGAGAATGTCGGCATGATCACCGGAGATGCAACCGTGAATGCAAGTGCCCCAATCGTCTGTTGCACCGCAGAGATCTTGGCGAACCTCGCTCTACGCGAGGGCGCTGATGCAGATGTGGACGACGTCATCATGGACGAGTTCCACTACTACTCGGACCACAGCCGCGGCAGTGCCTGGCAAATTCCACTACTGATCCTGCCACAGGCACGCTTTCTCCTCATGTCCGCCACGCTGGGCGAAACATCCTTCTTTGAGAAAACACTCACGGATCTAACTGGCAAACCCACGACGCTCATTCAATCTGAAGATCGGCCAGTGCCATTGGTGTTCACCTACAGCGAGGACACACTTGAGGAGAAGGTGGCAGAGCTCGTCGAGCAAGACAAGGCTCCCATCTATCTCGTCAATTTCACTCAGCTTGCCTGTGCCCGCACCGCGCAGAACTTGCTCTCTACTAACTTCTGCACCAAGGAAGAGAAACGCGCGATCATCGAAGCCCTCGCCGAAGCTGATTTCCGAAGCCCCTACGGCAAAGAGGTGAGCAAGCTACTCAGACATGGGGTGGGGATTCACCATGCCGGGCTCCTCCCCAAATACCGGGTCCTCGTGGAGAAACTCACGCAACGCGGATTGCTTAAAGTCATCTGTGGCACGGACACCCTTGGGGTGGGCGTCAATGTGCCCATCCGAACGGTGCTCTTCACCCAGCTTTGCAAGTACGATGGGCAAGGCACACGCATTCTCAGCGTACGCGACTTTAAACAAATCTGCGGACGCGCAGGCCGTCGTGGCTTTGACAGTGTTGGCTACGTGGTTGCCCAAGCGCCCGAGCACGTGATCGAGAACCGACGCCTTGAGGCCAAAGCCGGGGATAATCCCAAGAAGCGTCGCAAGATCGTCAAACGGAAGCCACCAGAGAAAGGATTCATTGCTTGGGATGAGGCCACGTTTCAGCGACTCATAACAGCACCACCAGAGAAGCTGGTGTCACGCTTTACGATGACTCACAACATCCTACTCCACGTTCTCAGTCGAAAGCAAGAGGACGGCTGTCTAGCACTTCGTAGAATCATCGCCGATTGCCATCAGCCACAGGCCGAAAAGCCTTTGCTCAAGAAACAAGCGTGCCGACTCTTCAAAGGACTCGTTCAGGGGCAGGTCCTCACGATCATTCCTCCCCATGAGCGCACTGGATCTCACAAAGTCATCTTGAATGTCGAACTCCAGGAGGATTTCACCCTCAACCAGACACTTGGGCTCTATCTACTAAACGCGATTGGCGAACTCGATAGCGAATCCGCAAGCTACGCCTCTGATCTCCTCACGATCATCGAAGCCATTCTCGAACATCCGATCGCCATTCTCCGCAAACAGACGGACAAGCTAAAATCAGAACTCGTCGCGTCGATGAAGGCAGACGGCATCGAGTATGAAGAGCGCATGGAGCGCCTCGATGAAGTGGAGTGGCCCAAACCAAACCAGGAGTTTCTCTACGACACCTTCAATCGATTCGCAGCCAAGCACCCGTGGCTCGATGGCTCCTCGATCAAGCCCAAGTCGATTGCCAGGGAAATGTTAGAGAATTACCAGTCGTTTGAAGACTACATCGTCCAGTATGAACTGCAGCGCAGCGAAGCCGTGCTCCTGCGGCATCTCACGGAAGTCTATAAGGTACTGGCGCAAACCGTTCCCCCCGCAGCCAAGACCGAGGAGGTGGAGGAGGCGGAAGCCTTCTTTGAAAATCTGGTGCGTGGAGTTGACTCCAGCCTCATCGACGAATGGGAACGCCTTCGAGATCCCGACTATGTCCCAACAACAGCCTCGGAGAGAACAGCATCCCCAAAGCGGATGCCTGCACTCTCCAGAAACAAGCCGGCGTTCACTCGACTCGTACGCAAGGGAGCCTTCGACCTGCTCAAAGCGCTCAGCCAACAACGCTGGCAAGATGCCCTTTCACTCGTCCAGCCCAAGGACCTTGATGACGTGACGTGGGACACTGCTCGCCTCAAAGCATCGTTAGAAGCGTATCTCGAAGGCCACGAATTGCTCCGACTCGATCCAGAGGCTCGCAATCGCAAGCACACCTACATCGACGAACAAACCAAACTTTGGCAAATCGATCAAGTCTTGGTCGATCCCGACGAACTAAATGACTGGGTTCTCAAGCTGTCTGTCGACTTGGCCGCGTCCGACGCCAGCAAACATCCCGTCTTCACACTGATCGGATTAGCACCAGTCGTCGATCACTAGCAGGAGCCAAGCGATTCCAGCAAATTCTGGTTGAGCTGAATGCCCGCCGCAAAATTCTCGAGAGAGAAGTTCTCATTCGGCGCGTGGGCACGACAATCCGGCAAGGCCAGCCCTAACAAAAGCGTATCTGCTCCGAGCACGTCTTTGAAAGACTGCACAATTGGAATACTACCGCCTTCGCGAATAAGAGCGGGTTCCTTGCCAAAGGTGGCTTGCAAGGCCCGCTGAGCAGCTTTTCCAAAATCATTGTGAGGATCCACTTTGTAGGGTTTCCCATCATGCCCCATCTTTAGTTCCAATGAAATGCCGGGTGGACATACGGCTTTCAAGTGCGCTTTGGCGGCCGCTAGAATCTGCGAAGGATCCTGGTCAGGAACGAGACGAAACGACAGCTTAAGCATCGCTTCGGCAGGAATCACCGTCTTGGAGCCCTCGCCCTGGTAGCCCGCCCCAATACCGTTGACCTCAGCAGTAGGTCGGCCCCAGGTACGCTCTAGACTCGTGTAGTCAGCCTCTCCGTAAAGCGTAGACACCCCTGTGAGGGAGATCATTTCAGCATCATCCAAGGGGAGGTTTGACCAGGCTTGGCGTTCCCAATCTTCTAACGGAACCACGGCATCATAAAACCCATCAATCTGCACACGGCCACTGGCCACCTCATGAAGACTAGCCGCGAGCTGAGCCACTGCAGTCGCAGGATTTGCAACGGTCCCTCCATAGATTCCGGAGTGCAGATCCGTAGAGGGTCCCTTCAGCAGAACCTCGAGACAAGCGATCCCTCGCAAACCGTAAGTAAACGTAGGCACACCAGGAGCCACCATTCCAGTGTCAGAGATAGCCACTACATCGCACAAGAGACTATCACGATGCTCTTCAAGAAACGGTTCAAGGTTTGGGCTACCTATCTCCTCTTCCCCCTCAAAGAGGAACGTAAGATTCACAGGAAGGTCTTTCCCTGCAGCCAGGGTTTTCTCCACACCGAGAAGGTGCGCTAACAATTGCCCCTTATTGTCAGTAGAACCGCGAGCATAGATACGGTCGCCCGCGATATGCGGCTCGAAAGGCGGATGATCCCACAGCTCCAGTGGATCTACAGGTTGGACATCATAGTGCCCGTAGATCATCACCGTCTTGCGTCCTTCTATATGCTTATTTTTGGCAAGAACGACAGGATGCCCCTTGGTCGGATGCTTCTCAACATCTAGCCCGCTTTTCTGAAGCCGCTCGACCAACCAATCCGCGCAGTCATTCACATGTCCACGCGAGGCACTATCAGTAGAAATGCTAGGAAAACGAAGAAATTCGTCGAGGACTTTGACATCGGCATTCATGCCCTTCGGTAGCCTGCCCCGCCTAGGCGCGTCAATCGGTTTTCGGTTCCAGTTCTGGATCCGATCCTCGATCTGTTTCCGGCGCCAGCTCCGGTTCTGCCAATATCGGAAAGAGCCTTAGCAGCTCTTTCTTGTTCACCGGGGGCAGTGCCTTGCTAAGTAATAGTCTCTCTGCAGTGACCAATGCGGTATTATAGTCACTCGTGAGCTGGCTCAACGCCTGGAGAAACGCGTTCCGTGCTTTGCCAAGATCGATATCGTCATTGAGCAGCCTGAGCTCCAATTCTTGAATCAGGGACTCATTCGTTGGCGCTTCTCCCGGTTTGAGCAGCAGGCTGGAATACGTTTCCAATGCATACCTCGCTTCGTCACCCTCCATGGCCCCTTCGAGAAGGGTGGCAAGTTCCTGGGAACGCCCAGGCCATTCCTCAAAAGCCCGCAGGACAGCCATACGGTCTCGTCTAATCGCAGGATCATTCCCAGACTGGTCCAGCAGCTGTTTCAAGCTATCAAAGGCCCTAGGCGTACCCAGCGATCCTAACACGCGCATCAAAGCATAACTCGGAATCCCCTTCTTATCCTCTAATACGTCGACTACCAAATCTGTCGCTTTCACCTGGTCCACGCGATCAGCAATCGCTTGCAAAGCTACTTCTGATCCAGGGCCTCCATGGAAATGCTTTAAGATGCCCTTAAATGCGTAATCTCTACCGATCCCTCCAGCACCAAGAGCATGGTAGGCCTTACTACTGACCCGCACTTCTCGGTCAGGCTGGGTCATCTCCACTAACAATTCTTCCGCACTCAGGATTGTGCGATAATCGATCGCCTCGATGAGAGCTTCCTGCGCATTCGCAGTCTTGGCGTTGGCCAGCGCCAGCACGATCGCTCCATTGATCGCCTCTTTCCTGCCATTCTCTTCTTCCAAATGGAGAAGAAGATTCTTAGCTGTCGTCACCGCGATGGGAGAAGAATAATCTAAAAAGCCGACGATGAGTGGAATGTCTTGCGGCGTCCCAGTCGGTGGATTTTCAGCGGCCAAGGCTTCAAGTTTAGTCACGGCCTCATGTTGCACTCCCCTCTTCGCCATGGCGGCAACTCCAAGCCCCGCTGCAGCCAACACCACGACGCCAAGCGCAATCCACCAATAAAGTAACCGACTCTCAGGTCTCGGCATGGCGGTCACCGCTGCCGTGACCAAAGTCTGATAGTCGACTTTCCCTTGATCTGCTCCTTCTCCTCCAGGTAACGGCATCACCGCGGTGGTCTTGTGGGGAGGCGGAACGATGAGCCTCCGCGACGTGGTATTGAGCGGCGATGCAGCCTTCAATCCGGACAAAGACACAGAATTGGTGATAGGGTCGATTGGATCAGCAAGTTGCTGAAAATTCTCGAAAGCTTCTTTCGAATCCTGAGGGCGATCATTGGAATACCGATTGACCAACCACATGACCCACTGACAAATCACTGGAGGCAAGTCCGCTCGGATTTGTTCTAGCGGAATGACTGTTCCCTGTAGGTGACTTGCCATCACTTGTGCGGCACTATCACCCTGAAAAGGATACTGCCCTGTCAGGCAATAGTAGTAGAGGCATCCCATCGAGTAGAGATCTGTCCGCTTGTCCAAGTTTCCCCGCTCAAATTGTTCCGGTGCCATGAAGTAGATTGAACCAAAGATAGCGTCCCCTTGATCGATCGTCTGTGGCGCTGGCGTGCTACTAAATTTCGCAAGGCTAAAGTCGAGAATCTTCACCTGAAACTTCTTACTTGGCAGCCAATTCACCATGACATTTGTCGGCTTCAGATCGCGATGGAGCACACCAACCGCTTCAGCCGCCATGAGCGCCTCCATCGTTGGAGAAACGACTTCGCAGAAATCTCGCATCGTTAGGACGCCACGTTGTACCACCTGGTCCAGCGTTTCCCCCTTCAGGAGTTCCATCACCACGAACGCCCCCTCTTCGTCTAGGCCGATGTCGTAGACCGTGATGATATTGGGATGCTGCAGTGCTGAAAGTGTCGTCGCTTCTGTCAGAATCAGCTCCGCTGGGGTCGCGCCGCCGGCAACATCTTCTTCGGTCGGCAGCATCCGCTTGATCGCTACAGACCGCTTCAACTGCGTGTCGTAGGCACGGTAAACCGCCCCAATCCCGCCTTGCCCGATCTTCTCCTGAATCTCGTAGCGGTCACTCATGCGGTAGGGGCCGTGGGCAGTAGTAGGGTTGATGAGGGCTTCAGCAGCATCACAGATTCCATCTGGAATATGATCGGCACTCGCCGGAATTCAAAGTGGGAATTTGCAGGCATTTCACCATCGCTCAGGGCCATTGTTTCAAGAATTCATGGTCCATTCACAGGACGTTCACAGAGGTGCGCCAAACTGTAAAGACCATGGAGCAGTGCCTGAAAACCATACACCCACGCCTGATTCTCTTAGACTGGTGGCCAAGGCGCTGGAGTGGGCCCTCTCCATGCACTTGCCGATACGCCCAGTGCCGTCCATGCTAATCGCGTTCTCGCCTTTCATGACCAATCTCCGCAAACAGCGCATCCTCATCGTAGAAGATGAGCCATCCATCTTGGACAACATCGCCTACTCCCTAGAGACCGAGGGCTTTGACCCCGTTGGCTGCACGACTGGCGGCGACGCCTTGGGTCGCTTCGACGAGGGATTCGATCTAGCAGTCCTTGATGTGGGCCTGCCGGATGTCAGTGGATTCGAACTCTGCAAGGAGATCCGTAAGACCTCACTATTGCCTATCATCTTTCTGACTGCACGAGCTTCGGAACTCGACCGTATCGTTGGTTTGGAGATCGGCGGGGACGACTACATGGTGAAACCATTCAGCCCGCGTGAGCTTAGCGCTAGGGTGAAGGCTGTCCTTAGACGATGCGGGGAGCCAGAGCCTATAATCCATGAACCTACACCAAGCGGACTACCCTTGCAGATCGACGACGAGCGGATCCAGGTCACCTACTATAGCGAAATCCTCTCACTCTCCTCAACCGAGTTTCGCCTCCTTCGCCTCTTTGCCAGACATCCAGGACGCGTCTATACACGCACCCAACTCATGAACAGCGTCTGGAAAGAGCCGGAAGCAGCCATGGAACGTACCGTGGACGCACACATCAAGAGCCTACGCGCCAAGATGAAAGCGGTGAAGCCAGAGATCGATCCAATCGAAACCCATCGCGGCATGGGTTACGCACTGAAGGAACGCTGGTGAGCACGTCCGCCCGCATTCTGATCGCCTTTCTCGTTCTACTCTTTGGAGGGCTTGTCTACCTCGCGCGAGATCTCACCCTGCGCGTCGAACGCCAGTACATGGAAGCTGCCGAGGAGCCCATGGTCGACGCCGCGTATCTCTTCGCCTCGCTAGTCGAACAGTTCACAGATGATCGGGGCATCCAGGTAGACGCTCTGCGCAAGTCCTTTGCTAGAGCACACGAACGTCGCTTCTCTGCCAAGATCTACAACTTCGAGAAGACCAAGGTGAAGATGCATCTCTACGTCACGGACGCGGATGGCCTCGTCCTCTACGATTCGCGCGGCGAAGCCGAAGGTCAGAACTACCGTCGAATGCTCGATGTGGGGCGTAGCCTAAAAGGCATCTATGGAGCACGGAGGAGCCGCACCAATGAATCGAATGATCGCTCCTCGATCCTCTATGTCTCGGCACCGGTCACCCGCGAAGGCAAGATCGTCGGAGTTGTCAGCGTCTCGAAACCTCAGGCAGACATGTTTCCGTTCATGGAGGCTACTCAGGAACACATTCGCTGGATGGCGTTGAGTAGCTTTGTCGCCATCGCGCTGATTGCCAGCCTCTTCACGAGCTGGCTCGCGACGCCAATTCGCAAACTCACCGCGTATGCCCGGCAACTCGGCCAGGGAGAACGCCGTGCCGTCCCCAAGTTACGTAGCCGAGAAGCGCGCTTGTTAGGCGAAGCCTTCGAAGACCTTCGCGACAAACTTGAAGGTCGCCAGTATGTCGAAGGTTATGTCAGAACCTTAACGCATGAGATGAAGAGCCCCATTGCGGCGATCAAAGGTGCTGCAGAACTACTTCAAGAAGACATGCCGCCAGAGAGGCGAGAGCACTTTCTCTCCAACATCGATGCCGAGACCGCGCGAATGCAGGATGTGATCGATCGCCTACTGGCCCTCTCAACTGTTGAGAATCGCAAAACCCTCGAAGCGCCCGAGAGGCTCAACGTCTCGCAACTTGTGCGCGAGGTGATCGAGAGCCATGACACCGCACTCGAAAACTGTCGGCTGACTCTTGAAACGGACCTCCCACCGGACCTTTGGGTTCGCGGCGATGCGGCGCTCTTGGAAATGGCTTTGAGCAATCTCCTTCAGAATGCAATCGAGTTCTCGCCGCCAGGCGAAGCCATCCAGATCCGCGCCTCTTCCGACCAGTCCAACGGACTCGTCATCACAGTGAAGGACCACGGCCCAGGCATCCCCACGTATGCACTAGAGCGCGCGTTCGACCACTTCTACTCGCTACAGCGCCCAAACTCCGGCAAGAAGAGTTCGGGGTTAGGACTCTGCATCGTGCGTGAGATCATGGAACTCCACGGCGGTTCAGCCACGCTCGAGAACGTCGCTGACCACGGTGCTCTTGCCACGGTGCGGTTCCCCCAAGAAGAGGTACGCACCGAGTAACAGATCGCGATTCTAATGCCGCGGATGCCCGGACATCTCGTGAGCCGCCTCCATGACATTCAGAGCATGGTTGCCCATCTTCTCTAGCTGATTACTCATGTCGATGTTCAGCATCTCAGACTTGATGTCGCCTTTGTCCTGCATGCGCATCATGGCTGCCTTGTTAAACTTCTGGCGATGCTCGTCAATGAGGTTCTCAAGCTTGTTCGCGTCCTTAATTGCCGTCGCGGTAATAGGCTCAAAGAGGTGCTTCAGATTGAAGTCAATGAACTCAGAAACAGTGGCAGCTTGCTCGCGTATGCCGCCGATGATATCAGAGCTCAAGTCTTGGCCCTTCTCGACTTTCCGCTGCATTAGCTTCACAAGGTGATACTGACAGTCAGATATCTCCTCGAACTCGGCCACAATCCGCAGCATGCCCGTGATGTTCGTCGCGTAGGCATCACTCAGTTCATTCGTAGAACATCGCACTAAGTACTCCGTGATGCCGTGCATCATCACATCACAATCGTCTTCCTGTTGAGCCAATTTCTCGACTTTCGATTCAAGTTCGCTCGTCGGATTGTCTAGCACCTGCATGAAGGTGTCCATCATCTCTCGATTCACCTTGCCCATTTCACGAACTTCGTTCTCGGCTTCAGGAAGGTTGAGTTCACCGACGTCGACAAAGCTCTGGGAGATATACTTGAGACGTTGGCGTCCACCCGTCCCGTCGTCCGTTTCTTTGACCCACTTCGTCACGACCTTTGCAATCAGCGGCACAAAGCCAATCAGGAACAGAACGTTCAGAAGGTTGAAGGTGGTGTGGAAGATCGCAAGATTGAAGCCGATGTCCGAGGCATGCTCGCTCCGGAAGCTCTCAGGAAGATGCTCACCAAGCCATTGTACGCCGCCGGTGAACGGATAGAAGAGGACCAGCATCCAAATCACGCCCATCACGTTGAAGACAAAGTGCGCTCGAGCCGCTCGCTTCGCATTGGTATTCGCCCCTAAGGAAGCAAGCCACGCTGTCACCGTCGTTCCGATGTTCTCACCCAACACAATGGCGCAAGATTCTTCGAAACCGATCCAACCAGCCATAGCCAGCGTGACCGTAATGGCCATTGCAGCTGAAGAGGACTGCACAATCAATGTCAGGATCACACCACCAAACAAGAATATGAGGAGAGAACCGTAGCTGTAGCCACTCAGTCCCTTTATCCGCTCAAGCCAATCGTTGGCCTGCGCCTGGACAGCTGGATCAGCACTTGCAAGCATCCCTTTCACATCGGGCACCGCATCCTTGAGCAGGCCGAGACCAAAGAAGAGCAGACCAAAGCCGACGAGAATCTCACCGAAGCTCTTCGCCTTGTTCTTACCGATAAAGAGGAGAGGCATGCCAATGCCGATGATAGGAATAGCGATCTTCGCGAGGCTAAACTTACCGACCGCAGCAATAATCCACGCCGTGATGGTCGTTCCAAGATTTGCTCCCATGATCACTCCAATGGACTCGACGAGTGTCAGGAGGCTAGCATTCACAAAGCTCACTACGATAACTGTGGTCGCAGACGAGGACTGCAGCAGGCAGGTAGTCAGGAAACCAGTGCCGACACCCGCAAAGCGGTTCGTCGTCATCGTCGCCATGATTTTCCGCATGCCTTCGCCAGCGGTCTTCTGGATGCCCTCACTGAGGACCTTCATGCCGAATAGAAAGACACCGAGGCATCCGAGAATTTGAAGTATAATCATCGTTGGTTGGATATCTTTTTCGTAGCAGCCCAATCCATGGAAGGACGACAGGTGCCGACATGTGACAGGAACGTCACACTCAAATCAATACCCAATCTATTTATGTGACAGAATCGTGACACTTCATTGCTCATCATTGAGAAGAGGACTATTAGACGAGGTCCTGCTCCCGGGCGATCAATCGCCCGTAAGGGAGAGACATCGTTATCTCATGACCGAACCTACCAGATCTGCTACCTTTCAAGCTGAGATCAATCAGCTTCGCGGCGCGGTGCTCACCATGGCCAGCACCGCCCAGTTGAATCTGGAGCGGGCCCTCAAAGGGCTCCTCACCCGCACGGTCTCTGAATGCGACGCCGCGATCGCCGACGATGAGTTGGTCGACCAGCTCGAGAAGAGAATCGATCAGGAGGGGATGCGTATTCTTTCACTCCACAAACCCGTGGGCATCGATCTGCGCCAGGCGGTCTCCTCGATGAAGATGGCGACCAATATTGAGCGGATCTCCGATGAAGCGGGAAACATCGCCCGCCGAGCGCGCTTGGTATTAAAAAATCCGGAGCTTGCTGAGATCCGACTGATTGAACCGGTCTACCATCTCGCCCTGAATCTGGTCCACGATAGCATCCACGCCTTCGCTGAGCACGATCTCGAGGCGGCCTACTCGATCAAAGGGAAAGACGAGGCACTCAATGAAGCCCATAACACACTCGTCAAGCAGCTACGGAGTTTCATGGAACAGGACCCTAGCCGCCTGAAAGACTACCTGGATCTGATGTTCATGGTCCGCTCGTTGGAACGCGTCGGCGATCACGCCGTGAACATTGCTGAAGATACGGTATTCATTGAATCCGCTGAAGATATTCGCCACTCAGGCAAAGACTGACTTGGTCGGCCCCTCAAACATTGAATCGTCGAGCATCCGAGCTTGCGTCCCCTGCCAGGTAGATCATTCTGTGCCCACCTCGACTCTATGACGGCGAAATTGGTTCTTGAAGATGGTCGCGTGTTTACTGGAGAGGCCTTTGGAGCCTCGGGCACGCGATTTGGTGAAGTGTGTTTCAATACCTCGATGACGGGGTATCAGGAAGTGCTCACCGATCCTTCGTATCGTGGCCAGATCGTGGCCATGACCTACCCTCTCATTGGCAACTATGGGGTCAATAAACTCGATGGCGAAAGCCACGAACCCCACGTGAGGGGCTTCGTCATTGAAGAACTCTGCGAAATGCCAAGCAACTGGCGTTCCGAGGAGTCGCTAGAAGACTATTTCAAACGCCACGATATCCTTGGAATCCAAGGCATCGACACGCGTGCACTGACCAAACACCTAAGAACGCGCGGAGCCATGAAGGCCATCCTCACCACAGAGGAGATCTCGGATGAAGAGGCTGCAGCCAAAGCCGCCGACTCGGAGGGCACGGTGGGCATGGACTTTGTGCAGGAAGTTTCTCAACCCAACTACACCTGGGACCCCGACAGCAAGGACTCCCGATGTTGGGTCCAACGGGACCCGCGCTTAATTGAGAATCACGAGGCCGAAGGCGACACCAGCGATGTGTTCGAGCCGTTGCCTCCCGTGAAATACAACATCGTCGCTTACGACCTCGGCATTAAACGCAACATCCTCCGCCGTCTCCGTCAGAATGGTTTCGGCGTGGAGGTCGTTCATGCCAAGACACCCGCGAGCGAAGTCCTCGCCAAGGATCCAGATGGCATCTTTCTTTCGAATCGCCCAGGAGACCCCTCAGCGCTCGACTACATCCATAAGGAAGTCGCCCAGTTGATCGGGAAGAAACCCATCTTCGCCATTTGCCTCGGGCATCAGGTCCTCGGACACGCCTTCGGCGGAAAGACCTTCAAGCTGAAGTTCGGCCATCGCGGGGGCAACCAGCCCGTGAAGGACCTCCGCTCAGGGAAGATCGCCATCACGTCTCAGAATCATGGCTATGCGGTGGATGCCGACAGCCTTCCAGACAACGTCGAAGTCAC
>JAACDM010000515.1 GCA_009936795.1 Verrucomicrobiaceae bacterium
GAGCGTCTGCGCTTTGCCACCACCAGGGTCTCTCCTGCCTCGTAATCGCGAATGATGACACCCGGTGCTTGTCCGATAACGAACGTATCGAGCCCGTCGCCACCGAAGAGTTCGATTTCCTGTGACCTCTTGCCGTTCGGAGCCGTGAGTACGTCATCGCCGCCGAAGCCGTAGACCTCGGCCCGGAGCGCAGCTTTGCGCTCGCTTCGCCTTTCCCGCGCAGGCCCCAACTCCACGTCATCTCCCATGGTTCCGAAGACCAGAATGGGAAGCCCTCGGTCCGTCCGATCACGGTCCAGCGAAAGTCCGGCGAAGAGAGCCTCGGTCTTGCGCAGTGAAAAATGTCCGATCCGCGTGCCTGCCATCAAGCCCTGCCAATTGCCGTCCATCATGTGGATGCCACCGTAGAGCCGGGAAATGCCGGCCTCCAGCGCAGCCTGCGAGTAATAGTTCCAGGACAGCGTGGCCTCCTCGTTGCCGTTTTCCGGATCGCCGTCGAAGCCATCGGGCAAACTGAACCGGGAAATAAAAGGCAAACTTTCTGCCGGGAAGGAATTCGAATCGAGCAACTCGACAAAGATCGAAGCTGCTGCACTGCTGAAGGTCGAATGGCCGGAGGGAATGTCGGGGAACGGCGGCGTATAGTTTCGGCGTAGCTGATACGGGCGCCAACCATCGCGCGGATCGGTGACCGCAACCTGCTCGCCGCGTGAGTCATCGATCACGCTCCCGAAGAAGAGTTGATTAATGGCAGTAAAAGGCCGCACGCTGTCGTAAACGTATTTCGTATCCCATGCAAAAATTCCGGCATCGAAGACCGCCTGGCTGGTCGCGAAAGTAAGCTTGAGCGCATCGCGTAGCGAAAGATCACTGGCAACGACCCGATCTACGGCGACCTGAGACCACCAACCGGGTGGGTAGGCCGTTCCGTCTCCGAGTTCCCAATACTCGGAGATCGCCCGCCGCTGCGCACTGTGTTCGCTGCCATGTTGAAGCGAGCGTCCGAAATCGACCACCTCGGACGCCTGGCTCACGAATTCTTCGTTGAGCGTCTCGCCATCTTCCAGATACGGTCCCACGATCGACGTCAATCGCAGCTCATCGCTCGAGCGCATCGCAAACGGCGTCACCTGGCCCCAATGCGGCGTCAACGGAACCTGCGGACCTCCATCGCTGGCACGCGGGAAAATCCCCCACTCGGAAAGCGACTGCCAATTCGGCGTCAGTCGAATCTCCCCCGCATCCAATGCCGGGTTGACGGTCATGAAGGGAGGCTCCAACGGCGCGGGATACTGTGCCGCGGCGATCGCTGGGTCGAAATCGGGAAACTCGGTCCAGGCGGGGACCGGCGCCTCGGGTGTGGTGGCTGGCAGTGCCCAGGGGGCGACGGCGTAGGCAGTCGTATCCGCGTAGTCGCTCTCCTGGTTCGCACCGTCGTCCGCCGCGACCGACAGAAGTTCGTCGGCAACCCGCTGACCGACACGTTCGGCCTGATGCTCCAGATTACTCAGGTCCCACTCCCAGCTCTTTTTCCGCTTTGACGTCTGGCCTTGCGCGAGCGCGATCTCGGATCGATAGATGTCGACGAGGTTTTCCGCGCGTGCAGTAAGTACCGCATACAATTCATCTGCGTCCTCACCGAATTCTTCTTCGAGGTATCGCTGTTGAAGTACCGTGCGGCCGATCGTGCTGAGGACTTCGGACGTTGCGACCGACATCGCGTAATTGCGCGCGGCCTGTTGAACCCCAACCGGCGTCTTCTTCCATCGATTCCAATCCCGCTTGCCCAACACCTTGCGCACCTTCACGTAGGATTGCCGACCATCGGCTCTGTGATCAAACGCTGCCCAGGTGCTGTAGAGAGCTGTGTTCAGAAAAGCCTGGAAGCGACCCGAGATCGTTGGCCCTCGCTCCGATGCGCGAACGAGGTCGAGTCCGAGGTTGTTCCAGTCCACCACGACCGCGGCGCTCTCGGCCTTCGGATTAGAACGTGACCACGGTGATAGATCGGCCTGGGCGAGAGGCGCAAGCAAAACGGTGAAGAGAAAAGCCAAGGTGACCGCAAAGCGGAACGCCTCGCAGCTCCCTTTGTGACCAATTGAGAACGGCATCTTCAAGGCTGCTGCTAGGAATTTGCTTTTGAGTTGGGGCGCTTGAGGGCGCCGTTGAAGGGATCGGAGAGGGGAGAAAGGGGGTTGTGGGGGGAAGAGGGGGGCGAATCTGAGCTGAAATTCTGATAAACGGGAACTGTGATCGGGAGGATCAGGTGGAAAAGCTGACAGCTCAAGTTTGCAGGGCGTTTCAGAGATCAAATTCATTCCTGGATAGCATGGTCATCTTTCCCGTCATGCCAAGATTTTTTGGCGGCGGTTGTGTGGGAGCGCTCCGGGCGGAGTCAGGAATCTTCGAGGATCAGGGTGCGGCCATCTCCGAGGGGGATTTCTATAAATTTTTCATGAATGCAGCATCCGAATCTTTAACGGAAGACGCTGTTAATGGACCTGTTGATCATGAACATGACTGGAGGTGGAATCTGAGCGATGGCGAAACTGCCAGGAAATTGCTTTTCGTCCATGGGGTCAGATTCGCCGCATTGCTAGGGATAGGAGGGTGTTCAATTTTAGGAGTCTGTCGGACTTTATAAATCTAAGGAGGATGTTAGTAATGGGGCATGAGCGCCCGCTTCGTTGATGTCGACCGTGAAACACCAATGTTCCTGCTACCCGATCTTTGTGACTGGGTGCCAGAAGAAGATCTCGTTCACTTCATCCTCGAAGCCGTCCAGCGGCTCCCGATCGAAGACTTCCAAGTCAATCATCGCGGTTCTGGCAACCGACAGTTCCCCCCACACATGATGCTCGCGTTGCTAATCTACTGCTACGCC
>JAACDM010000516.1 GCA_009936795.1 Verrucomicrobiaceae bacterium
ATCGATCGATCCGATCCTTCTTTCGCACCGTGATCCAGCGACGAAACGCACCTAACAACGCGATGGTCGCGACGATCAATGAAAGGCCAAATTCTATGACTTCCGCGTAGGTCACGAGAAACCCAGGCTCGTGCCGATGAATAAGGCGTGCGGCTCCTGGATGGAGAGGAAACGCTAGTTCCGATTCATCTATAAGCTCTGAGATCTAGGCCGCGGCGGGATGTAGACGAACAAGCTCGGACCATTTCTCGACGATGGCTTGCGTGAGCTGATAAATGAGGTCTTCCGGAAGATCGGCTCGACACGCCAACAACGTTCTCACAGCAATGGTTACGATGGGGCGACGCGGCGCGCACCCTGGACAGAGGTCCGGTAGACGCCCTCAGGAATAAGATATCGCTTCGCGAACGGGTAGGTCAGCAGAAATCCATCGACCGGGTCACCAACTTCAGCAGGTTGGCCTAAACTGACAAAGCGAAACTGATCACCGTGATCCCAAAAGAGATCTTCCACTGCCGCCGGTTTAAACCCAGCAACAATCAGTACGGCATCTAGCTTTCCCTGCTTCAAGGCGGTGCAGGCGTCATCAATGTTTAAGCGCTGCGGGTCGAATTCCCCTTTCGCAATGCCATAGTGCTCAAACAAGGTTTTCACAAACTTCGCGGTACCACTGGCGGGTGGCCCGACCGCCACTCGCTTGCCCTCCAAATCGGCCACTCCCATAATCTCACTTCCATTTGGCACGATGAAGTGCAGCATGTCCTCAAACAATGGCAGGATGGTGCGTACTTCAGTCTGGTTGGCCACAGTCTCATTCTGAATCAAGGCCAATTCGGATCGTTCACTGCGCCCCTGCTGGGGGTGCAGGCGCAGCATGCTCTCGACGCTGTCTTTACTCGGCCGAGGCTTGAACGTCACCTCTGGCAGATCTTTATCGATGACCGCAAGAAGACTCTCCGCCGCTCCTCTGGACATCTCCCCAGACTGTCCAGTAGAGATGATAAGAGTTCGTTTCGCGGGGCCGCACCCCATCAGCCAGCCGAAGAACGCCCCTACAACAACCAAACATTGGCGACGGCCCAATAGCATCCCTAGTAGCGGGTAATCGTTTCGTGCAGATTGAGGATGGCGCGACTTACACTTGTCCACGCCGCCAATTCAGGCGTGGTTTCCGGCGCTTGAGCCAGTCCAACTTCCAAGAGAGCCTTTGCCGCAGCAGGGTCTTCAGAGAATCGAGCGACCTGATCCGCGTGAAGTTGGTAGAGAATTCCGACCTCGTGGGAAGAAGGCTTGCGAGAAAGAACGATGCCAAAGGCTCTGGCGATTCCCTCCCTCGGAGAAAGTCCATCCAGTTTCTGGGCTAACGCTCTTGCAGCCTCGACATAGGTAGGATCATTGAGCAAGACCAACGCTTGTAGCGGTGTGTTTGATCGCACGCGTTCCGCAGTGCACTCTTCACGGGTGGGGGCGTCAAACGCTGCCATGCTTGGATGGAGGAACGTGCGGCACCAGTAGGTGTAGACGCCTCGTCGATACTGGTTCTGATCTTGGTCGGGCTGGTAGGTCCTCTTTGGAAAGTTCAACTGGCCCCAATAGCCTTCAGGTTGATACGGCTTCGCACTCCTTCCGCCCTCGCGATGCACCATGAGGCCACTTACAGCGAGGGCATTGTCGCGAACCATCTCTGCCTCCAGGCGAAAACGTCCCTGTCGTGCTAGCAGACGATTGTAAGGATCTCGTTCACGCATGGACTCGGATTCCATGGAGCTCTGCTGATAAGCTTCAGAATGCACAATCATCCTGATCAGCTGTTTCACATCCCATCCACTTTCGACAAACTCCAGGGCTAACCAATCCAGCAATTCAGGATGAGTCGGCCACTCGCCTTGCGCGCCAACGTCTTCCAACGTACGCGCGATCGCTTGACCAAAGAAGAGTTTCCAAACGCGGTTCACAAAGACACGGGCCGTGAGCGGATTGTCAGAATCGATCATCCACTTCGCCAGGTCCAAACGATTCGCGCGGCGATTGCCATCGACGGTAAGTTCGCCCAGATGTGCAGGAATAGACGGCTGCACCACTTCTCCTGTTTCGTCTAACCAATTGCCCCGCGGAAGCACGCGAGTCATCAATGGCTCCTTGCGTACTTTTACTACCATCGTCTTGGCAATCTCAGCATCGATCCTCTTCCGCTTGGCTTGCAACTTGTTAAGATCGGCTTGCAGCCCTTTTTTCTCATCGTCCGAGGCCCCTTTGATTTGTTGTTTCATCGGCGCAATTTTTGCGTCGACTGCCGCTAATGCCTCAGCCTGCTCGTCTGTAGGCAAACTCATGTTGGCACCATTACGTCCCACGGCGACCTCTTCGATATCCGCGAAGAAAGCGGCCAAACTATAAAAGTCCTTCTGAGTAAACGGATCGAACTTGTGGTCGTGACACTCGGCACATCCCAATGTCGAGCCCATCCAGACGGTTGAAACATTTCTCACGCGATCTGCTGCGTACTTCGCAATGTATTCCTTTGGCTGCGAGCCGCCTTCCTCGGTCGTCTGTAGCAAACGATTGTAGCCTGAAGCAATTCGCTGTTACGATGTGGGATTTTCCAATAAATCACCTGCAAGCTGCTCCACTGTGAACTGATCGAACGATAGATTCTCGTTGAACGCATCAATCACGTAATCGCGGTATAAGGCAACATCCCGATGCTGGTCTCCATGATAGCCGCAGGTATCTGCAAAACGCACCAAGTCTAACCAATAGATCGCCATGCGCTCGCCATATCGCGGTGAGGCTAACAGATCCTCTACATAACGTGCAAAAGCGTCAGAACCATCGTTGTTCACAAAGTGGGTCACCTGCTCGGGCACCGGTGGAAGTCCTGTAATATCGAAAGCCAGTCGACGGGCGAGCGTTCGCCTGTCTGCCTTGGCAGACATGGTAAGACCTTCACTCTGCAAGGTCGCTGAGACAAAGTCATCGATACTCCGGTTCGCTAGCCGTTTCGGCGCAATGTAGGCCCAGTGATCTTCCCAGGGAGCCCCTTCAGAGATCCACTGCTTGAGCAGGGATCTCTGAGCTAGAGTTAGTGATTTGCCGGACTCAGCTGGAGGCATGACTTCATCATCGTCAATTTGGGAAACGCGCTGCCAAAGCGGACTGCCCTCAGGGTCCCCCGGCACGATGGCTTTAGCCGTCGCTCCTTCACGGGTATCCAATCGAAGCTTCGCCTTCCTCTCGTTTTGGTCAAAACCATGACAGGCATAGCAATTGTTCGAAAGAATCGGGCGGATATCACGATTGAAGGAGACAGGCTCCGCCAACACGAAGCCCGGAGCCACTGTCCCAGCCAGGATAAGAATTAGGCACTCACGCATAGCAAGACTAAACCCTCCGGTGGGCTCCTAGTCACGGTGAAACTGCCTCGGTCAACGAGTCTGGCGAACCAACCCGTCGCCCGAGCATAAAAAAGGCCCGCACCCATTCCGTTAGGAATAGATGCGGGCATAAAAACTGGCGACGACCTACTCTCACGCGACCTTTCGTCGCACTACCATCGGCGAGGGCCCGTTTCACTTCCGAGTTCGGGATGGGATCGGGTGGGTCCAGGCCTCTATGGCCACCAGAGGTCTAATCTCTACAGAGATCAGGGACTCTACCGGTCATATTGTTGATGGTGAGTAATTCTCACCGAGTTCAGTCAAAGAACAGCCCTCACGGGAGACAATTCTCTGACAACTGCATATGTAGGTAACAAACAAACACACAATTAACTTAAGTCTTAGCAGATTCAAAAGAACGACTAATGATTTCAAGCAAGTTTGAAGAAGTAAACAAGCCGAACGGACGATTAGTACTACTAAGCTGAATACATTACTGCACTTACACCCATAGCCTATCAACGTGGTGGTCTCCCACGGTCCTTCAGGGAAAACTAATCTTGGGAATGGCTTGACGCTTAGATGCTTTCAGCGCTTATCCGTGCCGCACTTAGCTGCCCAGCAATGCCCCTGACGGAACAACTGGAACACCAGTGGTGCGTCAAACTCGGTCCTCTCGTACTAGAGTTTGAACCCCTCAATTTTCCTACGCCCGCAGAGGATAGAGGACCGAACTGTCTCGCGACGTTCTGAACCCAGCTCGCGTGCCACTTTAATCGGCGAACAGCCGAACCCTTGGGACCTTCTCCAGCCCCAGGATGTGACGAGC
>JAACDM010000067.1 GCA_009936795.1 Verrucomicrobiaceae bacterium
TAGTCAAGATTCCCAGGACAGGCGATTGGACCATTGGTTTCATCGGTGATGAAGGCTTCGCGCTGCGATTTGTCGGTGCGGCGTTTGCGAGTGCTGCCGGAAACAGCGTGATCGATGGGAATTACTCTAAGTTCCTTAGTCATCCTCCGAATGACGCCAATAGTAATGTGAGAGAGGTTTTACAGGGGCGGAAGGGGAGCTTTGCGAGATTGAAGTGGTCACCAGAAACCGCTCGGGCAATGCCCACTTCGAAGTCTACGCGGCAGAAGGCGCCTTCGTCGACGCTGGTGACATCGAAACCTGGGCATTGATCGGTTCGGAAGACGGTCTGGAACTCGTTGGCGCCCGGTTATTACAAAGAAATGAGGTCAATCATCGTTTGATCACGAGGGCGAAGAGGGCGCTGAGGGTCGTTGCTCCAGCCACCACGATAAACACGATAGCCGTGTTACCTTGTGAGTCGATCAACCAACCGATCAACGGTTCTCCGGCACCAGCAAAGAGATAGGCAAAGAAGTTCATCACACCTGTCGCTGTGCCCGCGCGTTGCGTGCCAAAGGTATCAGGGCAAAGCGCCCAGAAACTTGCTTGTGGGCCGTAGACGAAAAAGCCTGTGGTAAAGAGTGCGGGAATCACCAGCGGGTGATTCACTGGAAGCATCCACATGATGAGCGAACTCACCGCAGCCAGCGAAAGGCAAGACACGATCGCTTTGGAACGGTTGCCATGGAACACACGATCGGAGATCCACCCATTGGCGAGAGCTCCAACGGCCATCCCAATGGGGAGAAACACACTCAACCATTTCGTGCCGCCGGGTTCTTTCCAATTCTCTCCAAGAAAGTGCACCGGAACCCAAACCAACAAGCCGTATCGAGCGAGATTCTGAAGTCCAATGGCAACGCATCCGAACAGGAATCGGGACTTTGATAGGACGACCTTGTACTTGGCAATGGCCGATTCCGACAGTTCTACAGTGTCGTTAGTTGCCGAGCCTGCCTCCGGTTCTCCATCCTCATGATCGAATCCCAGGTCCCTCGGACGATCCCTGGCAACAAAGTAGTAGAGAATCCCCACACCAAACAACAACAGGACGGGGCCACGAAAGATCCACCGCCAGCTCAGCCCCATCTCGAGAACGGCATTTGAAGTTAAGTAGGCAAGTACTGAAGAGCATCCAGCCGCGAAGACGTAAAGTCCGTAAACTTGACCGCGCTGTTCTCCCGACCACCAGTTTGAGATTAGTCGGCTGCCAGGCGCCCAACCCATCGATTGGGCGAATCCGTTCACTAACCATGGCAGTCCAATCCCAACCACACTTTGCCCAAAGCTCACGACCCAGTTGAGCCCTGTGGAAAGAACGGCGCCGAGTGGCATCATTCGCCGTCCTCCGATTCGATCGCCGAGCTGTCCGTTGATGGCCTGTCCAACCGCATAGGCCCAGAGAAGCCCGGCACTAGCCCAACCGAGCATGGTCTTGGATATTCCCAATTCCTCCTCAATCCCAGGAATCGCAAAGCCAAAGGTCTGGCGCCCGGTGTAGTAGCAGAGGTAGCAAACCATGGTAGCGAGGAGCATTCGCCATTTCGTTGCTTTGTATGTCATGATTGAGATGTCGCTTGGGTATCAAAGAGATGCTGATAGATCTCGTTGATGTCGCTCCTCATTAGCGTCAGAGGGTTGTTTGCTAACCGATTCGCATTTACGGAGTCGTTGAGCTGATCGAGTTGGCGAGTGGTCGCCTTAGCATTGAAACGTGGGAGTTGCAGCCGATCACTGAGGTATCCTTCCCACCAATCTGGAAAACTCTCGCACGTCTGTCCCCAACACTCTGCGATCTCTTCGAGACGCCTACGAACAAACTTAGAACCCGCAGGATGGGTGCAATCGCGGTCCGATACTTTCATGTTTCGCCGGAATACCTGACCAAACAGAATAGCGACCGCTCGTCCGTGAGGGATCCCGAATAGAGAGGTCAGGCCGTAGGAGAGTGCGTGCGGAGCGGTAGTGGTCGTTAGGTTGATAGCTTTGCCTGCAAGATGTGCCGAAATCTGCATGCCTGTTATTGAGTCATTGTCAGAAGAATGAACAGCCGTTTCCAAGTGCTCAATAGCCAATCCGAGCGCAGCCTGGGCGTGGTCTTCCGATTCAGAAGTGCTGCGAACGCTCCACAGCGACTCCATCGCCTGGCAGACCGCATCAAGGCCAGCATCAGCAATCACCGACCGAGGCAGGCTTGCTAAGAGTGACGGATCCAGCGCCCAGGCATCTGGCTTCAGGGCGTCTCCCGATAACGAGCATTTGATTCCATCTCGATAGAGAACTGCAAATCGAGTAACCTCGGCACCGGTTCCTGCCGTCGTGGGAATCGCTATTAGAGCAATGTTAGAGCGCTCGATGGTCACTTCGCTCCCCGATTCCGTGGCTGCCCAGAGTTGATCAACGCCTCCCATCTGCAACGCAGTCGCGGTCAGCTTTGCCAGATCCATCGCGGTGCCGCCTCCTATTGCGAGGACGCATTCTGCCCGGCTGGATTGGGCCGCCGCCATGGCGGCATTCAGCGAATCCCAGGTAGGGTTCGGCGAGAACTCCATAAATGATGTCAGGCTGTCTGCGGATCCCAACGAGTTCAGGGTCGCGATAATTTCGAAGGCGGCTTCAACTGCTGGATCAAGAATCACCAAGACCTTACGGTGTTCAATGAACGGGCGAACCTTGGTTGGCCACGCACTGATGAAATCCTGGATAGCTATTGCCATGATCTACGGGTTAGCGAGGGGCTTACCTATACTCTGCCGGCATTCTGGGAACGATGCCAAATTTCTCGTAATTGAAACCACTTTCTAGCGGTTTGTAAGTGCCCACAACATCGACGCTGGTTTCTGAGGAAATGGCGTTTTCCATTCGCATTCCCCAATAGGCGGCATTGATGATCAATCGACGTAGCCCGGCGCTTTGCAGATCTTTGCCACTGCCCATGGTCGAGTGAAATACGCGAGCATCCTTGCCTCTGCTAGTCTTCCAGGTCTTGAGCCAGGCCACGGGTAAAGGCTCTTTCTTGAGATTGGGAGCATCGTCGTAGCTTCGTCCTACCAATGGCTGCCCCCAAACGAGGGCAGTACAATCCGCAGGCAAACTCGTGCCCTCTTTGTAAGTGCGATAGACGTCTGACGGGCCCCAAATGTCTCTGACACCTGCGAGGATCGGATGATTCTTCTGCTTACTACCAATCGTGCCTCTGGTCGAGTCTCGATGCCAGTTTCCGTGATGGCCCATGAACGAGCCTCCCAACACATCCTTGCCGAAATTCACCTTCTTGCCATTGATCTTATACGGCAGCGCGCCCCGAAAGCCATGGTTTGCGGTTCGCAACGCAATCATGGGTTTGCCGGAATCGATGTAAGCCACAATCCGCTCCTGCTGCTCCATCGGCAGCGTTAGTAGGCGCGCAAAGAAGACGACGAGATCAGCTGAAGCCAAATGCTCAAGGCCAGGGATGTTGTGGGGCTTGAAGTCCTCTTCCTTGCCCTTCTTGGGGTAAACCGGCATGGTTGGGTCAACTTCACCCTTATCATTGACTCCGAAGAGCACGCTACAGTCGAAGCCATGATGGGTGCTCAAGATCTTGGCCATCATCGGCATCGATTGTTCGCTGCGGTATTCTTGATCGGCGGCGATCAGCACACTGTGTTTGCCTTTGCCAGGGCCATCGTTGCTACCAGGATACGTCAGCCATTGAGGGTTGTCTGGAACAGGGTGAGCGAAGGCTTGACCGCAAATACAAAGGATGGCGAAAGTAGAGAATAGAGAAGACATGATTGTCAGGGTGGAACCTAGTTCTTTGGAATCTCGTTGACCGTATAGTAGGCCTTGCTGTGAAGCAGCTTCTCTCCGTCGTTCGAAGTCAGCGGAGCGAGATCGAAATCGTGGATGTGCCCTTCCATAATGGTTTTCAAATACACTCTCACGGACATTCCGTCTGAGGAAGGCGAAGCTTTGGTCACTTTGGATGTGGTGTGATCCACCTCAGGGCTGCCATAGCCAGCAGCGTAGTTGTGAGTGTAAGTAGTGATCGAATAAGTGCCATCAACTGTGGCGAGTCGCTTATCTATCGGCTTGGTGAAGTGTATCAGAAAGCCATCCTTCTTGATATTGATCTCTTTGATCTCGAAGGGCACCTTGCCAGTCCAATCGAGACGCTGCAAGGCAAACGGTTCAGTGCCGCGTACGGGCCATTGCCGATTGGTGGTGAACCCACCGGCGATTAGTTGCCCCTTGGGTGAAAACTCCACATGCATGATCCCCGTAGCCAAGCCTTCACGGAAGGGATAGCAGGCGCCTTGCCACACGCCGTTAATCTGTTCGGTAGTCGCACGCATGATGACGCTCAAGGTGTAGTCACCAAGAAACAGCTGATTTTCAAAGGGACCAAACTTGCTGCCCGTCTGATTGAGACGGAACCCGGAAATCGATCGGCCCATCTTGATATAAGGGAATCGCACCGCAGGTGGGACCAATTCCTTCACACGTTTCTTCTCAGCCTGAAGCCGCGAACGACTGTTAGGCTCCACGGCGGGCGCGTCCATGCCAGGGGCATAGGGATACCAATTGTAACTCGCAGGATGCCCCAGGAACCCACCTTGTTTCAGGTGCTTCAAAGAACAGGAACCATTCCAAGGCCCCTGGCTCTCAATTGTAAACATGGCGCCTTCGGCATTTGGTCCTACACCACCAGGACTCCGCAGCCCGCTACACACCGGAAGCATCTTTCCATCTGGCGTCACCTTCACCGCCCAACCACGAAACAAATTGTGTGAATTATAGGAACCACTGAGTCCGAGCGCCACCCAGATATTGCCTTCTGGATCGTGCTTGGATCCAAAAGCGAATTCGTGCCCTTCAGCGTATCCCCAGTTGTTGCTCAAGGTGTCATAGCGGTCAGCCACCTCATCGCCATCCGTGTCAGAAATCCGCGTGACTTCCCCAAATTGCGTGGCGGTCATGGCCCCATCTTTCCAGGATAGACCGAAGATCTCATCCTGGCCACTGGCGAACAAGTGATAGGTCGGTGTAGGCGGAGAATCAAAGGCGCCATTGACGAAATAGATATCCCCTCGTCGCGTGCCAATTGCTAATCGCCCGTCAGGCAGAATCTCGAAACTTCCGGTCCGCATGGGGACTTCGGGAGGAATTGGGATATCGACAATGGGATAATACTTGGCCTCTTCTTCAGCGCTTCCCCACATCTCGCCGAGCTCCTCAGCGTGAAGGAGGGAGGTGATTGATAGGGCTATTAGAGCCACGATGGAATGTTTGCCTACCATTGGTATTCAAGGGTGAGGGTGGAAGCTTCTTGACGTAGCGATAGGGGGATCAAGACTTCTCCAGGCTCGCCTTCACGCACCAGACCTTCGTGGTTGCTGATGATTCGCAACTGGAGCCGATCAACAACGAATGAGCCATCGGGCTTCTTGCTGATCGATTTTCCAGAGGCGGCCCGAAAGTAGAAGAGCGACTGCGTCTTGGGAGTGTCGAAATTGAATGTCCGTTTGAAAACCGCTACACCATCCTTAGTGAGTGTATCCTCAAAGAAGTCCTCCACCCTGATGTCGCCGTAATGATAGAGAAATGTGGGTCTTCGCAGCGCATCCAAGTGGTAACCGCGAAACTGATAACCGTGATCGTGTGGGAATGTGTGATCCGTTTTTCCTTTGTAAGGCCAGTCGTCATCCATCGACTTCAAGCGATGAAAGGGAATGCCAGCTGGAAAGGGCACTCGATCGCTACCACGTGAACGGAAAGATCCATGATTCACACTCACGAAGTCACCTTTCCAAAGCAGGCGCAGGGCCATCTCCTCAGAATCAAACGCTAAGTTGATCCGCTCTGGGTAGCCCACGCCGATTCCACGGTAACCAGCGGTGCCCCGACCTCGGGCAATCTCCGCGACATCAGTGACTCGCAGTTCGTTTGATTGACGAGACAAGCCTTTCGGTTTCTTTGCTCGGGTTCCATCTTCCAGGTACGACCAAAGGGCCTCGATCTGCTGAGCACTGTTGCCTTGGAGAATGTTAGGCCGGATCGACTGTCCGCCAGGCCAGTAGCTAGGCATGATTACCAAGGAGTGAAAGCGTGCTGGGTTCCGCATGTAGAGGTGAAACCAGTTTTTCTGCAAGCGTTCGGTCACATGCACGATATCGAGAGCGCCCGCTCCGCCAGCTTCTTGCCCATTAAAGTCATGGCAGGCGATGCAACTAAAGCCGTCCGTTCCAATAATTTCATAGCCAGCCGTCTTGGATTCCTGAATGTTGGCGATGTCAGGGAACGTCACTTCTTCTAAGGCATCGACCTTTCCAAACAACTCTACCAAATGCCCGACATTCGCCTCACCATATTGCGGCATGCTCGCATCGAGGTAAGGGCGCTGTCTTTTCCCATGCAATAACACTTCCGCGATCCACTCAGGCTTCAACTTCGCTCCAACGTGAGACAGTGGCGGAGGAAGCCGCCCCTGATTTCCCAAGGCTGGCCGAGATCCAGTGAAGTAGGCATTCCGCTCTTGTGCGATCCCCCCCAAGCCATCGCGATCGTGACAGGCGATGCAGTTGAACGTAACGAGTGTTTTCTCGAGCTGTTGTCGCTCATCAAGCTGCCGCTGCTCGATGCTAGGCAGCGTCTTGGCGATCAAGGCTCGCTGTTCCGTATTCAGATCAAAGTGCGGCCAGGCTCCGGTTGTCTCGCTCAGACATCCACGGGCCAGATTGAGTTGTGAAAACGCCAGACTGGGTTCGGCCGGCACGCGCACATCGTCGTGGCAGTTCGCGCATCCAAAGGTAGCGAAGTGCTGCCGTCCTTGTGCGGCAAGCTTAGCATCGACCTGTGGGGATTTAAAGGCCGGTATGGCGTCATTCGACACCGACAACATGGATGACGGGATCGCCTGCCGCTCGAACTCCGGCCCCTCCATCTCAAAGGCAAAGGTCGGATCTCGCCCCGTGTGAAAATACGTTAATTGAATCCTCTGCTTTCCCTTTTGCAGATTCACCGTGCCGCTAAAGTCCTTGGGGCGACGACGGTTGCTCGGCTCTTCACTAACGATTTGCTTCCCGTCGATGAGTAGTGATCCTCCGTTCATCTGCAGGAAGAAGGTATAGCTCCCGGTCTGGGAAACGTTCAGCCAACCGCTATACTCAATCGCCGTCTGATGGTGAACTTTACCAAGACTCTCCAACGCAAAGTCCGCCACGTGTCCAGCGCGCTCCGCCTCAACCTTGTCGCTATCCAGCCCTTCCCAAACCTGGCCGCGATGCATGGTGAAGGCGAGATTGCCAGGCACGCGTGTATCCCGTAGCAGGTAATGGGCGATGCGTTCAGGATCCTTCCCTGACAGACGCATGTCAGGCATACGCCCAGAAGGCCTGACAGAATGCGGGCGTCTCAGAAAGTCAATCAGGCTGTTAACGCTATACTTTTTATCCAAAGCACCAAGCGGTGCCGAAGAGGTCGGGAGTGTTTCCGTTCCATTGGCATCGCGGGGCGAATGACAAGCAACGCACCCCCTGGAATGAAACAGACGTTCACCATGCTGCGAGGCCACTGCATCCGGTGGCTGTAGCGAGAACCCATTCCCTTTCAAAGACAAAAGGAAATGCGTGAGTGCTTCCGCAGAGTCCGCCTTCTCATTGTCGCTCAGTTGCGCGAGAACATCCGGCATCGTTGTGCCAGGCTTGGTGCCATGCGGATCACGTAGAAAGGATTCGAGATACCCCGGATTCACCCGCGAGCCAACTGCTGACAGCCGCGGCGCCTTCTTTGAACTGCTTGCAAATCGTGCCTCACTTTGGTGACAGGCCACACAATTCAGTTCCTCGATGAGGACCGATCCCTGAGATTCAGGGTCGAGCTGGCTGGAGGTCAATCCAGGAATAATCACCTGCGCAATGGTAGGCGGAGCAATTCCGATCAGCAGCGAAACTCCAAAGGAAAGCAGTAGGACGAATTTGATCACGAGCTGAGCTTACTCCTACTTTGTTGGAACTCCATTTAGTTTAATGTAGCTTGGGCTCCCAGCACGAGTCGGGGTCTGGAAGGCCCACTACCATAAGAAATACCTTTATTTGTGTCAGCCGTATCTGGTCTGATTTACCACAGAGGCAATCGGGTTGGTGTTGGCCAACGGATGGGGGAAAGCAGCACGTCGCCCGTGTAGCCTTTGCGCGGCATCATCTCGCCTGCAGTGACTCACTAGTCGTCCGGACTCGCGTCCGTGACGTTAAAGTTGTCCATAAATGCGACATCTTCAGGGGCATTATCGCCGTGACCGACAAGCGGAAGTACGATCTTCTCAGTCGATCTCCGCAATCGGTGGTTCTCCGTATCAACCTTCCTCATCCACCAGGGGGCCCGCCAGCGTTTCACTTTCTCATTGGAATCATCTTTATGGGTGTAGACGAGAAAGAGCCCATCACTATGCATCAGTCAATGTGGTTGCGTTGACGAGCTCTCGAGTGGCCTGCCATCTTCCCAACACCAAGCCTTCTTCGGAGCCACTTGAGCCCATCGTCACTCACACTGAGATAGCCTCGATCATCTTGAGCCCGAATCGTGATCCAGAAAAGGGTGACCGAATGGCGTGATGCTGGGCTCTAACAAACCGCGAACTTTCGGGTTCTTTAGAGGAGGTCCTACGTCCCGCACCTTCAAGTCCTTACCATCCAAGCCCGCTCGAACGCACGCCACCAATCGATCCAATGGCCCAGGCCAAAAGGTGAAGGGCGCTTGCACATCATCACTTGGCGAGACAACGCGCTGACCGCAGTTGTTGGAATCGTGGGAAGAGCCCGGTGGATCTTCCCACTCGAAAATCCTCCTTTCCGACTAGCGGCTGTCCTTGGAACGCACTGCGTAGAGGTTGTAACGCTTCAGTTGCTCCTTTCTCGCAAAATAGTCTCCTTTGTAAAAAGCCACATGCCCTAATGCTAGCACGGATTGTGTTTAAGGATGATACTGCGGTGTCCCGTCGCCTACAGCCGCCTTCAAGGAGTCGTCGCGGTCGTGAATAGAGTATCTATGAAGGGGCGCAATGGGTTCGGGATCACTTCACTTCTTTCCGACGTCCTCAGAGATGGACCAATGCACCTGACCAAAGAAGTTCGAGCCTCCGATTTCCTGTAGGATCATCAGAGCGATGGACACTCCTTTGGGCTCGGCATTAGACGAAGGCGTGAATGAAACCAGGTGCGAGTTTTGCCAACCCCATGACGCCACACCGTCTCATTGGAAATGAATGTTCATTAGTTGTGGCTCTCCCGTTACCTTGGCTTTCTCTGCAACCCCGATGATCATGAGAGATCCAAAAAGGCGAGCGAGCGCGTATAACTCCCAGATTATTCCCAACCTCGACCCGGGCCTCTCCGCCCCCAGCACATTTACTAGACACACACTCACAATGTTTGAAGGCCGCCTACTTATCAGGTTGACAATCATTGTCAGATTGTGAGCATCAGTAATGATGAGATTTGTCTTCAGCCCATGATGGGGTTCCTGAAAGCGGCCAGCCGCTCGGAAAGCTCGAACATTTCCCGGCTCTGTGCAGGTATTGCGTTCGTGCTGATGGGTGTGATCCAAGCTCAAGAGTTCGAGTCTGCTTCGAAACCTCCGGCTCCTGAATTGGCGTTGCCTGTCTATAGAGTTGCGGGGGTGAAGGACGGAGATTCCTGGTACTTCGATGCAGCGGTAGAGCGGCTCGAAGCCGAGCTAACGGCTTTAGCAGAGAATCGCTACACGTTTGAGGTTGAGACTCTGAACGCGGGGCACGATCCTGTGAAAGTGCGTGCGTTGTTGCTCCAAGCCTCGGCTGATCCCATGGTCAACGTCATCTATGCCTCGGGGGTGATGGCTACAGAGAACGCCAAGCGTATGACGGATGCGGAGCGTACGAAGCCGATTATGGCCGGCGCTGTGCAGTTTTCCGATATCGGGGGACTCATCTCAGAGGGGACCTCGACAGTGGCAAACTTCACTTTTATTACCGAGCCCAAACGCGTAACTGCTGATCTGGAGCTACTCAAGCGGCTTACTGATACCTCAACGATTCATATCGCGATCGATCGATCGATATACGGTGAACTAGACAGTCTTGAACAGGCACGGGCGATCTTGGAGCGGGGTAAGGGTTTGCGGGTCATGTTTCATCCGTTTGATCCGACTGTTGAAAACGCTTTACGGGCAATCCCAACGGACGCCAAAGCCATCTACATGGGCGTGCAGCCACGGCTAGAGGTCACTGCACGCAAGACCCTCTACCAGAAGCTCGCGGAAAGAGGTGCGGTGACGGTCTCAATGATGGGGATTGAAGAAGTAAAGCTTGGTGCCCTTGCTGGACTGGCCCCAAACAACAACGCGGCAATCTCTCGGCTCGCCGCGTTGAACATCCACCAGTTGTTACAAGGGGTGTCGGCCGTTAATTTGCCGGTTTACTTACCCGTGCAAGATCAGCTCGTCATCAATGCGACCGCAGCGAAGACCGCTGGTTGGTCACCCACCTATGAACTAGCGTTGGAGGCAAATTTTCTCAATCGGGACGGTATCGTTGACGGGGCCCCCATCACGCTGGAGAAGGCCATGCAATGGGCCGCTAAAAATAATGCCGATGTTATTGTCGCTCAGGAAGAAGAACGGATTCGCCAACAAGATACGCTGATCGCGCGCAGTGCTCTGTTGCCTCAAGCGAGCTTCGAAGCAACCGGCAGTGGAACTAGTTTATCTGATAAAATATCCGCGATGTCTCCAGACTACTCGCACGCTGGATCCTTTGGAGCACAACTAAGACAGGTGTTGTTTAACGACGAATTAGCGACCAATGTAAAAGTAAAATGGGAGAGTGCGGTGGCGTCTTCCAAAGATCGTCTATCAAGTGAGCTCGACTCTATGGATGCAGCCGCCGCCGCTTATCTCAGTGTGCTTACGGCGCGCTCCCTTTATGAGATCGAGAAGGAAAACCTTAGGCTTACCCAAAATAACCTTCAGCTATCTCGGTTGCGCATCTAGATTGGTTCTGCCGAGCCTTCCGAAGTTTTCCGCTGGGAACAAGACGTTGCACGGGGAAGGGCGGCCCTGTTCCAGAGAGACACCGATAGGGCGAACGCAGTGGTGGAGTTAAACCGCATTTTAGGAGAGCCGCTCGGATCGCAATGGAACTTTACCGATATTAGATTGTTAGACGACGATGACTATTATTTCCTGGACGCTCAAATGAAGTCAATGACAACGCAGGAGCAATTCCAGAGATTCGGTGTCTTCATGCGTTGGCAGGCGGTAAAGAATTCGCCCGAACTTGCTTCTTTCGATCATTTACTGGGGGCTCAAGGAGAGATTCTAAGCCAGAAACAACGACGTTACTATTTACCCGAAATCGCTGCTACTGCGGGAGCGGAACGTGTGGGGAGCGGCAGCGAGCTCTCTGGCACAGATGCGGAGAATCAGCTCGGCATTGGCATCCAATTGAGTTTTCCTCTATTTGAGGGAGGCCGGCGAAAGGCGGACATTCTTAGGCAGCAGGCCTCGATTCGTCAGTTAGCTGCACAACGTATCCGAGCCGTGCAACAAATCGAGCAGCGCACACTCACGGCCTATAACAATCTTGGTGCGGCTCATCCCAACATACTGCTGAGTCGCCGAGCTCTTACCTCGGCACAGAAGAATTACAATGCGGTGCTTGATAAGTACTCCCAGGGGGGCGCGTCGGTTCTCGATTTGCTCGATGCGCAGTCCGCGCTAGTCGGACAGACCCAGCAGGAGGCCAACGCCGTTTATGCCTATCTAACGCAAGTCCATGCTCTCCAACGATCCATAGCTTGGTTCGAGTTCAACAAGACGCCGTCACAAAAGGCACAATTTGAGGCTTTGATGGAACGCTCCTTGGCAAGCGAGCAACGGACCGTCCCTGCTCATCAAATCTCGAATGAGGTGCAGATCAGAGCGCAAGCGGCTATCGATGCCGCGCTCCCCGCTCCAGAGCCTCCGACAATTACACCTTCCAAGAAGGTAATGACACCCACCGTCGTCCCCCCTCAAAAGCGCCGGTTCTTTGAGCGCTTTCGTCGCAAACGTTAGCCTACCCTGATGATCCATACGATCCCATTTCTAATCCTCACAACTACGCTGTTGCTAGTCAGTTGTAACAAAAAAGCCGAGCTGGCGGAACCGCCGTTACGCCCAGTCGTGACTTTTACCGTGAAGCCCGCAACTTCTGAAACGACGCGCCGTTTTTCTGGACAGGTTGATTCCGCAGAGGGCACGAGCATCGCCTTCGAAGTTAGTGGGCGCGTCCTTGAAGTATCCGCAAAGGCTGGACGGAAGTACGAAGCGGAGACTCCATTAGCTCGGATCGACGATACCGATTACCGTAATCAATTCAGTGATGCGCAAGCACAATTTACCAATGCTGAGCAGGAGCTGCGCCGCATGCAGCGTCTGTATGTGAGTAAGAATGTTAGCCAGAGTCAGCTCGAGGCTGCCATCGCGCAGGAACAAAGCGCGCGAGCAAACTTCAAGCGTGCCGAAAAGACGGTGGATGATTGCATCTTAAAGATGCCCTACGCGGGCGTTATTGGGCTAGTTGATGTTGAGCCTCAGGACGTCATCTCCGCTGGCCAAAGTATGATGACGATTCAGGGAGATGCGGGGTTAGAATTCGAAATCGGTGTTCCTGCCGAAGATATTGGAAACCTGAATGTGGACATGGTCGCCGCAGTGACGCTGGGCGCCTTTCCCAATAGGTCTTTTCCCGCGAAGATTAGCGAGATCTCACCACAGGTTGACAAGAACACCACTTACCCAGTGACGCTCGCTCTTTCAACTGAGAAGACGGACAGGAAAATTGTTCGACCAGGCTTGGATGGCGAGGCCATTCTGTCCTTACCGAATCCCCTTGGTTCAGTCTTGCGCGTGCCCTCTGCAAGCGTGGCAGCCGCTCCGGATGGTGAGCAATTTGTGTGGATCGTCAAACCTACCGGTGATCAGACCGGCAAGGTTGAGCGCCGTCCTGTTGAGTCAGGAGATCTTGCCCCCGATAATATGATCGAAATCACCACTGGCGTAGACGTAGGCGATGTGATCGTCACGCGTGGTGTCTACCAGTTGGATTCTGGAATGGAAGTTGGCCTGAAAAACTAACCCAATGCTTAATCCCTGCGCTTTCGCTCTCGAGAATAACCGCACCACATTGGTGCTGTATTTTGTTGTCATGCTAGTAGGTGTTGTCACCTACCTTACCATCGGGCGCAGTGAGTACCCAGCCTTCACCATCCGCAACGCGATGGTCATCACCTCATACGACGGCCGTTCGGCAATGCAGGTGGAGGAGGAGGTAACCGAGCCTCTGGAACAAGCCATACGCCAACTTGCGGAGATTGATACCGTCACGTCTACATCGAAACCCGGCGTCTCAATCATTTCTGTCGAGATAAAAGAGGACTACTTCGAGATGGAGGACATTTGGTCCGACATGCGCAACAAAATTATCGAGACCAGGCTGCCAGATGGTGCTGGAGTACCAGCGGTAAACGACTCTTTTGGCGATGTATTTCCCTACATCTACGCGATCAAGGGTGATGGATTTACAGCGAAAGAACTGTACGATCGAGCCAAGCACGTCCGGGATAGACTTCTCGAACTGGACGGGGTTGCCAAGGTCGCATTGCACGGGGTGCAGCAGGAGCGAATCTACCTTGAGTTCTCCAGTACCGAACTGGCAGCACGTGGAATTTCACCGGCCGATATCTCGAATGGGCTAAGGTCACAAAATGCTATCGTCACCAGCGGCGCATCTGATTTCGGCACCGAACGGCTGAGCATCGTGACGTTAGGTGAATTCGCTTCGGTGCAGGAATTAGCTGACTATCAAATGTCTATCAAAGGGCAGTCCGTGACGGTGCGCGTGTCCGACCTGTTCACGATTGTGCGCGATTACGAAGATCCCCCACGCAGCTTTAGCCACTTCAATGGTGAGCGGGTAATCTGTATTGCCGCATCCATGATCGACGGTGGTGTCGTTACAGAAATCGGCGCGCAGATCGAAGAACGCCTAGCAGAGATTTCGGCAACTTTACCCTATGGGCTTGAAATCGAAACCATGTTCTTTCAGCCGGAATACGTGGCCGCTTCGATCGATGCTGTCATTGTTAATCTTGGCCAGGCGTTTTTCTTCGTGGTGCTTGTGATGCTTCTGTTCGCGGGCTGGCGGTTCGCCGTTATTGTGAGTGTTCTGGTTCCATCAACCGTGCTCTTCTGCTTCGCGCTCATGCCGTTGATGAACGTTGAGCTCGAGATGATGTCCATCGCCGCACTTATCATTGCCCTCGGTATTCTCGTCGACAATGCTGTGGTGGTATGCGAGCAAATCCTTGGGCGGGTCAACGAGGGACAGGATCGTCGTAGCGCGGCCATCGAAAGCATCCGCGGTCTTATAGTACCGTTACTAGGCGCCAGTGGTACAACTGTCGCAGCATTTGGCAGCATTGCGATGGCAAAGGGAGGCGCTGCTGAGTTTACCTTCAGCCTATTCGCCGTGGTGATGTTGGCCTTGTTAGGAAGCTGGCTGCTGTCGATGACGGTTATTCCCATGCTCTGTGTCTACTTTTTGAAGCCCTTGAAGAAAGACACCTTCATTGGGCAATGTCTGACACGACTGGCTGATCCATACGAACAACTTCTTCGCTTTGTCCTCCGATGGCCTCTCGCCTATCCTTTGTTGATTCTATTGCTGACCCTGGTCGCCGGGTGGGGGTTCAAGTTTATCCCTAACATCTTCTTTCCTCCAAACGAGCGGGGCCAGTTCATCGTGGATTTTGAGCTTCCGCTAGGTAAAACGGTGATTGAGACGGAAAAGCAGATTAAGAGATTGGAGACATGGTTGCTCGAAGAGCATAAGGACGAGGTTAAGAGTGTCTCTTCCTGGATCGGTAATGGTGGCCCGCGATGGTATCTTTCCCTCAGCCCGGAATCAGCCAACCCAAACTATGGCATGCTCAATGTCCTCACGACGCGCGAAGATCCCGCATTTGTAGCGGCCTTGATCAAGACGGTGAATGATCATGGTAGGTCTGCCTTTCCCGATGCACGAGTTTCGGCCAAAGCACTGGAGAATGGCCCTCCCGTTGGCGACCCCATTCAAATCCGTCTAAGTGGAGAAGACATGGGCACACTCTATAGACTGAGGGATCTTGTTACGGCGGAGATCAAGGAGGTTCAGGGTTGTTCAGATGTCCGTGACGATTGGGGCGCATGGACCAAGCAAGTCAGCATCAAACCAGACCCCGTTCGCTCTGCCCGCCTTGGTCTAAACACAAGTTCCATCGCGTCCGCGGTTGCTCTTCAGTATTCTGGCACTGTCGCTTCCGTTTACCATGAAGGTGAGGATGCCATTCCCATTGTCCTGCGTGCTCGCGAAAACTTTCGCAACCATCTTGACCGGATCGGTGATATACCAGTCTTTGGGGCTGAGGGAGGCGCTGTTCCTCTACGCCAAGCGGCTAACATTAATGTGGAGTTTCAGCCCGGTTCTGTACTGAGACGTGATACCCTGCGAACCATGACGATCAAAGCTCAAGTTCGCGGCCGCTTTGCTTCGGAAGTCTTGGCAGAGCTTAAGCCCCGCCTCACTGCCCTCACTGAGAGCTCAGACTGGCCGAAAAATGACTACGAGATCGAGTATGCTGGCCAAGTCGCAGAGTCTGCTGAGGCACAAGAGAAGATGGCTGCTGGCATGCCTATTCCCATGGCGATTCTTTCGCTCATTCTCATCGCTCAGTTCAATTCATTACGCCGCTTTGCCATCATCGTAATCACCCTTCCCCCTATGCTCATTGGCGTCGTGCCTGGTTTGCTTCTCACGGGATCGTCCTTTGGGTTCATGACGATGTTAGGAATGATTGCTCTGCTGGGTATTATTGTGAATAATGCGATCCTCCTTATCGACGAGACTAATTTACAGCTAAATTCAGGCAAGGAACTTATCGGAGCCGTCGTCGACGCGGCAAGATCTCGACTGCGTCCCATTCTCATGACCACTGCCACTACAATCATTGGTCTCTTGCCGCTGGCAATCAGTGGTGGTGGTATGTGGACTAGCATGGCTTGGGCCATGATCTTTGGGCTTGCCTTCGCCACAGTGCTAACATTACTCCTCTGCCCTGCCTTGTTCGCTCTCTTCTTCAGTCGGAGCGAGCGCAAGAGAGCCGAAGCCTCGGCAAAGCCCGCATGAGAACGTTCTTCTTGAACTATCGCAGCCTGCCGCTGCTACTGTGCCTTGTCTGTATTATACTAACATCAACACTCAGAGTTGGCAGTCATTTTTTGGCCTACCTCATTTCTGGTGCCATCTGGTCATTGCTCATCGCGGCTTCCGCTTCCTTGCTAAATCCCAGCCGTCTCTGGTTCCGGGTCTTTTTCATCCTGGCACTCCTGATTCTTGCCAATGTCGGGGCACAGTATGTGACTAGAGGAGAAATAGCACTGAGCATCAGCCTCCATCTCACGATCACAGTCATCCATTTGTTGACTCTCGGGCTACTTCTTCGCCACGCTTTTGGTCACCGTAACGCAATCGCTTTAGATCGTATCAGCGGCGCCGTGGCCGGTTACCTTTTACTTGCTCTTATCTGGGGCAATATCTATAACATGATTCTCGTTCAGCAGCCGTATGCTATTGTAGAAACAGCGGACACAGAACCTGTTAAAAACGAGCATATCATCTACTATAGCCTCGTCACTTTGACAACACAGGGCTATGGCGATATCGTTCCAAAATCGTCACCCGCTCGAATTGCTGCCGCTCTTGAAGGCACTGTTGGCACACTCTACCTCGCTGCGTTGATCGCATTCCTGATCGGTATGATTAAGCCTGAGGAATAGTTGAATTCTTGAGAATCTTTACCTGATTGCGTTTTCGGTGCTGTGCCCGGAATGTTTTCGCTCAGTTTCTCGTAGCGGGTTGCGACCGCCCTGAACTCTTTCAATCGCTGGAAAGAGTTCTCCACTCGGTGCCTCTTCTTGTATCTCCTTGAGTTGTGAGGTCTCGGGTTCTTCCGGTTTGCCTTAGAGGGGATACAGTGTCCGAGCCCTCTCTCTTCCAAGAATGCGATGAAGCCGTCGCTATCATAAGCTTTGTCTGCAAGTATGATTGTCCCTTCAGGAGCGTTATCACAGAGCATTTCGGCGAAGGCGCCGTCATGCCAGATTCTCTGGGCTTAAGAATAGATCCACGATACGACGTTTGCTATCAACCAATGCGTGGATCTTGGTGTTTGGTCCGCCTCGACTTCTTCCAATGTCCTGATTATGAACGTGTTTAGGGCCACCGTGCCCATGCTTGTGGAATTCCCCCAAGAAAGTGGACACGGATCAGACAGATCGCATTGTTAGTTTAGGTGGGTTTTTTGAGTTTGGAAGTGTTGATTGA
>JAACDM010000517.1 GCA_009936795.1 Verrucomicrobiaceae bacterium
AATTCCGAGGTACAAGCCTTACTTCCATATAATTTCCGCAATCTTTATCCCTACTATTTAAACGAACTTACGCCGCTGGGTACTAGGCATGGGGTAATACAAGAGATTATTCCGTAAGAACGGCATATCTCGCGCCATGACTTCGGAGGCTAACTGAACGTCATCGAAGGCAAAGTTATCGTTCGGTTCAAACTCCCAACGATAAACGCCAGTTTGACCATTGGGAGCGGTGACATGGGGATGAAAGATGATCTCTCCACGGGATTTCCCGCCTCCGTTGCCCCCTCCGCGGGTCCAAACGATGCCGACTTCCTGCATCCAACGGGGATGCGTCTGGTAGTTGACGGTGTTGAGAAAGAAGACTTCTGGATCACCAGAGTCTAAACTTTCGATTTGGAATTTCACAAACTCCAAGTCAGTGAGGTGGGTGTCGCGGCTCATGTCTTCACCTTGATAGGACATCTCCCGAAATGTCTTTCGGTCAGGAATGATCGCAGTTCCGTCTTTAAACTCGACCGGCGCATCGAGTGTCTTCATGGGATTCAGTGGATGCAGTCGAGGGAGGCGAGCAGTTCCTGGACATCATCGAAGCCATCGCCATCCGTATCTACTGGCGCATTGCGGTGGTATTCGACCACGCAATAGAATCCGTGGTCGGGGTAGCGGCCTAACGGATCGTTTAATGTGGTGGTGCCATCTTCGCCAAACTTGATGGCAATGGGCATTTCTGCATCATCGTTCAGCCCTCGGCTACTGTAGAGGACGTAACAGTGCTCGGCAGTCGAGGCGACGGTGATCTCAGGCGTTCCCAGGTAATTGATGCGGAGGTCATGAGAAATCGTCTGGGCATTCGATGATAGGATCAGGAGGCCTAGCCATAGACAGAGGGCCCTGGGAGTGAACGTCGACATCACAGGGTAGGTTGTTCAGATTCCTTCTCTTGAGCAAGTTTAGAACGCCTAAGTTAGACCCTTTACAGCAACACCTAATAGATTGACTTCCCAACGCAATAGAGCGCCCGTTGGAACTGTTTTGGCCCGCCCATGTTAACCGATGTTATAATCGTATTAACAGAAGTGCACCCACGACTCGTGCTGGTTTCGCAATCGAGCAGCACGCGATAAGCGTACCTGTGGCGATCGCCATCGATGGATTTCGGAGCGCCGATGCCAAGTCCAAGATCCCCGTTTTTGTTGTGGAAGAGTTACCAGCCGTTTTGCTGAGCGATGCGGCCGAGGACGCCGATTCCATAGCGGCCCTGACGATTGCCGCCGTTCTCAATGTACTTCTTAACCAGGGGGAGGGCTGGATCACCCATCCAGTCGAGGATGTTGTGAAGAAGGCGCGTATTCGTCTGCGGCGTGTCCTTGGAAGCTAACAAAGTTTTTAAAGATGCCAGGGCCTTCTCTTTCTTGTGGCCAAGATTGACCAAGGTCCAGGCAGCCATCATTCGAATCTCCGGGGCGATATCAATGAGTGCGTTGACGAGGCTATCCTTTGCCAGTGCAGCTTCCTGATTGAGGAGGTGCAGGCCGACCACGGCCCACCACCGCAGGCCTTCGTCGGAATCGGCTAGTTGATCCAGGAACATATTGAGATGCTTCTTATCGCGTTCGAGTGCGCGATCCGCAGCATCGAGATACGTGGCAAGTGGGTAGAGTTGCTCATTACGCACCATTTCGTAGATTGTGAGCTTGTTAGCAGCCGCCCGGCGTTCACGCATCACTTCCGGGAGCAGGCCCGAGTCACGGAGGTCGAGTTGACGTTTGCGCATTTCGGCTTTGAGCGCAGCAATCCTCTGCTGATGCTCGGGCTTGCCGATGAGGTTGTGGACGTTGTCAAAGTCTGTCAGGTTGTCGTAGAATTCTTCCGACACGCGAGGCTCAAAGAACCGACCAGTGATGGCGTTGGTCTTGCCATCACGGTGATGCTTTTCCCAAGCGGGAGTTGCTGGAGCTTTCCACAGATAGGCCAAGTGCTGCCCCGCCGGCGCGAAGGGATAATAATTTTTATGATAGGCAAAGCGCTTGTCGCGGACCATGCGGACATGATCAACTCGACCATCGGCGCGCTCGCGGAAGGCAAAGTGATAGTTTGGCTCGGCCTCTAAGCCTTCGCCCAGAAAGATGGTTCCCTGAAACGTGTTGGGGATGTCGGCCCCAGTGAGACTAAGCCAAGTCTTGGGCATGTCGACGAAACTCACGAGGCGGTCAACCGTCGAGCCGGGGTTCTCAGCCGGGTAAAGGTGCTTATACTTATTGGGAAAACGTATGATGAGCGGGCAATGCACACCACTCGCGTAGAGGAAACGTTTGCTGCGTGCCATGACACCTCCGTGATCGGAGTTATAAATGATGATGGTGTCTTCATAGAGTCCATCTGCTTTCAGAGCTTTGATCGTGTCTCCGACTTTGCGATCCATGTTCTCAATGGCATCCGCGTATTTGGCGTAATTCTGTCGAATGGTTGGCAAGTCAGGATGATAGCTGAATAACTTCATCTTTGCAGGATCATTGGCGGTCTTGTTAACCTTGCCGTGAGCGCGGCTCTCGTGGCTGTCACCGATGTTCACAACGGCAAAGAATGGTTTGCCGTCTTTACGGAGTCGCCACCCATAGGGGGTCTTGCCCTTACCTCCCTTGTAGTCCCAACAGTCTTTGTCCGGGCGGCCACCGATGTTGTAATCGGTCTTGGTGGGATTAGATGTGTGATAGCCCCGTGCACGCAGGAGATCGGGATAATACTTAATCTTGTCATGCGGAATTGCATTGCGGCTGCGCATGGGCTGAGTGCCGTTGGAGATGCCATACATGCCGGTGATCCAACAGGAACGCGTTGGCGCACAGACTGCGGCATTGTCAAAGCAGTGGAGGTAACGGAAGCCTTCTTTGGCAAGCTGATCGATGGCAGGTGTCTGGGCATTGGTGCCACCATAGCAACTGACCCAGGAGACGCCATTGTCCTCGCTGGTGATCCAGAGGATGTTCGGGCGATCTTTGTCGATTGCCATACCAGAGTGTAGGCTGGCGAGAGCCAGTAGACTGCAGAGGAATCGTATTGGAACGGTCATGTTGAATTGATGAGGAAAGATGATAGTAAGTTGATGTGTCGCTACTAGTGTGTCAGACGCTCTACCTAAAACTGTCTATCAGTCTAGAGAAAAGCAATACATCAAAGTTCTCTTGGGGCGATCTGAATCACGAAACCGCTGCCAAGCGCATTCGCCATAGCAATCTTGTCTTGGAAGAGGCCCG
>JAACDM010000518.1 GCA_009936795.1 Verrucomicrobiaceae bacterium
AGAAACTCAATTCCACGGACCGGCAGTCTGAGATATCCCCTGTCTGGTAGGGCTTAAGAATCTGGGGGAAATGGAGATTGGGGCTCGCTCTCTCATTGAAGCGACTCCGCGATGCGGGTGCGGTCGCGTTTGATTTGGTCGATATCCAGTCCGGGGAGTCCTTCGGACGTGAAGGCGTTGTCCAGGAGTTTGTAGATCGGTTCGACAATATCCCAGGGAGCTTGAACCACATCCCCCGGCGAGGTTCCCTTGTTGTCGCGGGCGTTCTTGTCTGCGCCGGCTTCGAGCAGGGCCTTCACCGCTTCCTCCTGACAGAAGAATGCCGCGATGAAAAGCGGGGTGGAGCCGTCCTTGTTCCTTAGTTCGATGTCGGCGCCGCTTTCAAGCAAGAGCTTGATGGCGTCGATATGGCCGAAGGCTGCCGCGCCGTGCAGCGCTGTCGCGCCGTGCTTGGATTTGCGCTGGTTCACCTCGGCTCCTGCGGCGATGAAGTTTCCAATGGCTTCCAGGTCGCCGCTCTCGGCCGCTTCGATCAGTGATTGCTCGCGCTCCGAATCGCGAGACATAGTCAGCGCGGAGAAAATCAGCGTGGCCGCCATGGCTAGGACGAGAATCGGCGAAGCGATATAGAGGGTCGCGAAACGCCCCGCTTTGACTGGCCAGGAAGGAAGGGGCGGCGGCATCTTTGCGGCGGCGGCAGCTTCCGAAGGCGCGGACTTGAGGGGCGCAATTCCGAAGAACGGATGCAGCCAACGCAACGGCCGCAGCACAAGCGCGTAGATCAAGGCAGACAAAGTGAGAGTGGCGATCAGATGCAGCGCCAGGGCCAGCCAGGCATTCATGTCCAGGCGGAACAGGAAATACGCCACGGCTTGCTGAACGGGCAAATGAATGATGTAGACGGCAAACACCGAGCGATTGAGCACGGTGAACAGCCGGGAAGGCTTGGAAAACAAGATAGATCCATAGCCCAGAAAGGCTAACATGCCGTAAGCGGATTCCATGGTCTGCAGGGTCACGGTGGGCAGTCGGCCCTCAAAGTCGACGCCCTTCATCCGCAGCAAGTACAAGATCAGGGCCGCCGACAAGGCCGCATGGCAGGCGCGCTGGATTCCCCGCCAGAAACAATCGCCCAGGGAAACGAGCGCCGCTCCCGCAAGGAAACAGGCAAAGCCATTCCAGAAACGGTAGACGTGGACGCCAAACATTTTGGCGTCCACGTGAGGCTCAAGAACGTGTGTGGTCAGGGTGAGGAACGCCGGTAGCGCCAGCAGCCAGCCATACGGAGAAAGCGACCTCAAAACCCGAACGACCAGGTTATTCCGGCGGTTCTTCAGGTAAAGCAGAACCGGAGCCCCGAACACGAAATAGACCGCGAGGTTCCAGACGAACCACAGATGACCGGGATTCGGCAGGTAGCCGGGTTTGTCTCCGTTGAAGCTCTGGTAGAGCGCGGGCGAGATGGGCGCGATAAACAAGACGGCAAAGAGCAGAGGCGGCACAAGTCGCAGCAACCGGGACTTTAGAAGGCTTCCCACCTTGCGATTCTGCAGCAGATAGCCAGCGGTAATCCCAGCAATGAGAAACAGGACGGGAATTCGCCAAGGGTTGAGGGCCTCCCCGATGAACCACGCGCCTTGAAGAGAATTGGGCGAGCCGATGAACATGACAAAGGCGGCGGACGGTTGGAACGCCACGAAGACGTGATAGAAGATGAGCAGCAGCAGCGCGATCGATCGGAGCGCGTCGATCTCATGCCGCCGCGACAAGGCGGAGATTGTCGATTGCGTTTCAGACCCAGTGGTTTCGTTCATGATTCTGGTTTGCTTTCTTTGCCGAAGTTGGTTGTGTTAGTCGCTCATCCATCGGTTAGCGTCATTTGCTTCCTTCTCGTGAAGGAGTGGTGCCTTCAACGGGATTGGCTTCGGCCCAAGCTTGTGCGGCTTGGGGATCTTGTCGCATCCATCGCTGTAAGGTGTGACGGGTCATCTCTGTACGGAGTTCCTCATTCTGAATGGAAGATGACCAGGCAACGCCGGCTTCGGCATCTTCGAACGCAGAGGTAGCGGCTTTGGCGAGCCCCGCGGCACCTCGGTCGAAACTGTCTCCTGGTGGTTGTTCTGCTAGCCAAGCGGAGGCGGCTTCGGGATCCTGACTCGTCCAATTCCACATGACGTGGCCCATCGCTTCCACCTTGCTATCGCCTTCGGGCTGCGAGCCCAGCCAGTTCGCGGCGGCTCCAGGCTCTTGTTCGGCCCAGCTCCGGGCGAGTGCTCCAACGTGCTCATTGCGCTCATCGGCCGGAAGGCCGTCCAAATAGGCAGCGGCGCTTTCCGGGGCCTCCTGAGCCCAGCCAGCCATGGCCTCCGACATGGCCGTCTGACGTTCATGTCCTTCGAGAGTGCCGGCCCATTCGATCGCGTCCTCGGGCGCCTGTCTTGCCCAATCTTCCGCGATGCTGCCTAAGAACTCAGAGCGAGCCTCCGTTTCCACATCCATCGCAATGGCGGCAGCGCGTTCGGGATCGCTCTTCATAAGATTCTCCACAATGCCAAGATAGGCGCCGGTCTGGAGATCGCCCGGCTCGAGGGATGCGGCCCAGGCGATGGCGGCTTCGGGATTCTGACGGCTCCACTCACTCGCGAGAGAGCGAGCCAGGCCGAGGCCCATCCAAGGTTGGTGCCGGGCATCGTTTTCGGGGGACGTGAGCCACGCGACTGCGCGGCTGGGGTCGATTGCCGTTAGGCCTTCAAGGATCGCTCTAGCCTGGCTACCATTGCGCTTTGCGGAGATGTTTCCCAGGCTGGCGAAGGCGGCATCAGGATCCTCTTGGCCCCAGCGAGTGAGAAGAAGATGGGTGAGAAAGCGCGTCTTGGCATCTTTGCTGTCATCCAGTTCGTCTAGCATTTCACCTATCTGATCGACGGGCAGGCTCTTGATGTGCTCGACCAAGGCTTGCATGCGCTCCATAGGATCCTGCATGGCCATGATGCTGGCGAGGTTCACGTGAGCGGTGGCCTCCTTTCGCGTAGCCGATTCTGCGCTAGCGTCTGCCTTGGCTGGGTTGCGTTGCAGGGCGTTTCCAGGGGCTAACGGTTGCGCATCGTTTGAGTTTGGGTTGGGCTGCGTCGCCACTGACTGCCGCGTCCATTGCCACGCGTTGGCTGAGAGAGAAACTATCAGAATAGCTAAGAGAGTAATTTGAGTCTTAAGCATGAGATGGGAGAGTAATCGTAATAGTAGATTCGTTTAGAGAGGCGGAAAACCAGGGGTTATTCGTCCTCTTCCGCCAGAGTGACCGCAGTACCCACGGCCAGGATCTCGGACGCGGCCTGGCTAACCATCGAGGTAGTGAAGTAGGTGGCGACGACCGCGTTTGCGCCCAGGCGTTTGGCCTCGTCACCCATCCGGTCGATGGCCTGTTCCCGGGATTCGGCCATCAGTTTGGTGTACTCTTCGATTTCTCCGCCGACGAGATTCTTGAAGAAGGCAAGGATGTCCTTGCCCACGTGACGGGCTCGGATGGTGTTGCCACGGACGAGGCCGTGACAGCGAAGGATCTTTCGGCCGGGGACAGTTGGAGAAGTGGTGATGAGCATGGTGTGCAGGGATGGGTTTGGATTGTTTTCGATTGGATGCATTGAACTTGGTTGGGATTGGCTGAGTTGAGGTGAGGTGGGTCTTCTATCGCTGAACATCCTTGTAGGGGTCGATCGCGCGCTGGCGGACGCGATCGCAGATCAAGGTGATCAGGAGCATGAGGCTGCCTAGCAGAATCGCGGCGATGGCGAATCGCGGAAGGGCTGGTTCATTGGAGGTAAGAAACTCGAAGAGGCCATAGCCGACGAGCAATCCGTATCCCAAGAGGATAAGCCAGACTCCGCCGTCGCGAGCCATTCGGTGGTAGGGGTTCTTCCAGAGCCGGTGCGCGACATGGTCGCCGGGTTCCAGCATTGAAATGGCTTCGAGGTGGTTGGAAGTTTCCCTAAGCTGTTCGTATTCGTCTTGCAGGGCTTGGGAGCGAATGAGAGCGCGTTGGACTTCGGCGGCTTCCTCGGGTGTGAGTTCGCCGTCGATCAGGCCCATGAGCAGGGGACGCAGTTTTTCGAGGTCAGGTTGCATGGCTTGGACGGGTTGAGATGGCAGTTGGAGCGTCGGGATCGAGTAGAAACTGGGCGCGGAACTGGGCACGGGCCTCGTAGAGACGGCTCATGACCGTCCCACGCGGAATGTCCAGGGTGTCGGCGATCTCGGCATAACTGAATTCGTGAATATATTTCAATGTGAGGATTTCGCGGTGTTTGGTTTTGAGCTGGGAAAGCTGGCTCCAGACACGCTCCCGTTCTTCACTGCCTTCGAGAGACGTCCGCGGACTGGACTCCTCAACCGGTTCGCCTTCGCGTGCTGCCTGGAGTTGTTCCTCCCGATAGCGATTACGCACTCGTTCGCGGGCGAGGAAATTGAGGCAGCGGTTGCGCAGGATACGGTAGAACCAGGGATAGAAACGGTCCAGTTGCGTGAGCCGCGGCATCGCGGCGAAGGCGGCGGCAAACGATTCCTGAACAGCGTCCGCGGCATCGGACTCGTTGGGCAGCCAGGCCTGAGCGTGGTAGAAAGCCTCGCGGCGAAACTGACGAACCAGGAACTCGAAACCCGAGGGATCGTGGTGTTTCAAGCAGAGGCGAATGGCTTTTTCTTCCGTCATCGAGTGGAGTTTCCATCCACTAAACCGGTGAGTAGGAGAATTATTCGAGAAAAGAGAAAATGGCTTAATTAAACTAAAAATTCCCCGTCCGGCCGCCGCGGCAAGGCGGAGAAACAATCGCGCCAGAGACGGAAGTATTCCGATTTGTCACAAACACCAGTTTCCGTCGATAAGGGCCAATTCAAGCCCATGGCCTCCGACATGGCCGTCTGACGTTCATGTCCTTCGAGAGTGCCGACCCATTCGATCGCGTCCTCGGGCGCCTGTCTTGCTCAATCTTCCGCGATGCTGCCTAGGAACTCAGAGCGAGCCTCCGTTTCCACATCCATCGCAATGCGCTGCCTTCTGCCTTGGCTGGGGTGCGTTGCAGGGCGTTTCCAGGGGCTAACGGTTTCGCCTCGTGCGCGTTTGAGCTGGGCTGCGTCGCCACTGACTGCCGCGTGTATTACCATGTGTTGGCTGCGAGAGAGACTATCAGAATAGCCAAGAGAGTAATTTGAGTCTTGGACATGAGATGGTGTCGTGGGAAATGCGGGCCTTCCAGTCTTCAACAAGATGTTTCACGATCTCGGTGCGGCCGTGGAACACCGCGGTGCTCAGTAGCGTCATTCCGCTGCTGCTGCGACGGGCATTGAGCGGCGCTCTAACATCGAGGAATCGCTTGGTTTCTTCCAGATTGCCCTCCTCAATCGCCTCAGCGAGGGCGTCGCGAAGGAGATCCGGGTGGTTCTGGTAGCGCAACTCTTGAGCTTTCGCTTCATCTTCAGCGACGTGAAAGATGAAGTCATTGCTGAATAAGCCATCTGGATTCTGCACCTGCAGGAAGTGCATGCCGGAAGATGGCAAGGTGTCTAGAGTCACCGCGACCTGTTCGTCTTCGTCAGCTTCAATCGTTCCTGACACTCTTCTGCCATTGACGACAAGGTGCGCACCGTCGCGCAGGTGCCGGGCATTGATGGTCATGGTCCAGATTCTCCTGAGCAGCAGAATCTTCACGGCTGCGAAGTCCCATCCGTCTGGCGAGGATTCTTGCTTGCAGTTCCGAAGGTGAAGCGTTCGTCGCCGCGGGCTCGCATCGGTTGCTCGTTGTGATACCAGCCATTCTCCGACAATCCATCAGGGAAGTCGTGCACGAGCAAGCCTGGTTGGTCCTTGTGTAACTGCTGCGCAATCGTGGCGTCAGGACGCGCAACAAAGGTTGCCCAATGGGAGTAGGGAGCCGACGAATTGTTGGCGACGGCCCACATGCGGTTGTCAGCGCAACGCGTGGGCACTTGCCGTTCGGTCAACACGTCGAGGCAATTCGCGCCTCTCCCACGTGCATTGTAGAAAGAATGCAGCATCACGGTGGTGCCCAGCTCTTGATAGGCGGCATAGACCTGTGGCCAGCAGGCATCATAACAGATGGCCAAACCGACTTTGACTCCCTGAATGTCGCGCGTCACCAAACGGTTACCGGCGGTATAGTGCCGCTGATCGCTGAGGGTACACATTGATTTATCATACCGATCCACGATCTGTCCTGCTGGATCGATCAGATACAAGCAGTTGGTGGGCTTCGTTTCCTCGTCGAGGTAATGCGCAGAGCCGAGGACTAACCAAAGCTCTAGGCGCTTTGCTAGTTCGCAAAGGGCTTGCGTTTCTCTTCTCAACAGGTCCCAGTTGAAGGCGTCGAAATTGTCGAAATCACTGCCGGCGTATCCTGATAGACTGCTCTCTGACGTATGCAACAGGTGTGCTCCAGCGCGTTTAGCCCGTTCCAGATACTTGCGGATCCAGCGGGCATTGCTAGCAATGTCAGCGCTGACAGGAAACTGACAGCTGGCCACCCGAAGTTTGTCCGCAGGCCGAGGTGCTTTGCTGGTATGGTCTGGGGTTCTGGCCGTATTGGCGAGCGCTCCATAGAGATCCGGGCGCCGTTGTTGGAAATTGCGGCTGAACTTTCTGGCCTGGCGGACTTTGGCAAGATTCACGTCGGCCGTGATGTAGGCTTCTTCACCCGCTGGACAACGCGCCAGGATTTGTGCGGGCACATTGCCGATCATGGTGCCACCGCCGTAGGCCTGGTTGGTGGTGACCATGGCCACATGGCTTTGAAACATCGTGGATTTGACGATGAACTCCTCCACCGAGCCGCGACGGCTATTGATCCACACAATCAATTCAGCACCCTTGAGCGATACCGTGCGGAAGCTTTCGGGAAACCAGCCGTCGTAGCATGTTAGGATTCCGACGCGTCCAAAGTCGAACTCGAACACGGGCAGATCTACCCCGCGCCGCATCGTCCATTCGGGATCGTTGCGCAGAAACCAGTCACGGTCTTTGCCCGAAGGCGGTCGCGACCAAGCCGGTTCGCCCTCAAAGTGATCGACCGCCGCATGCGTCTTGCGATACTTGCCCGCAATCTTTCCTTGTCGATCAAAGATCAAGGCCGTGTTCGCGTAATTCTCTTCATCGATGACTTCCCAACACCCCACAATCACATAAACGCCGTTGGCCGCAGCAGATGCCGAAAGGCGCTTCGTTTCTGCACCCGGCACGGAAATGTGTCCTAACAGGTATTCTGGAAACACCACCAGTTCCGCCCCGTCCTTCTTGGCTCGATCAATGTAAGGCAGAAGCGTGGCGACGACGTCCACGCCATCACGCGGCAGGTCGCCCTTGTCATAGCCGCTGATCTGCACGGCTGAGATCTTCACCACCTGAGACGATGGCTTGGCCGACTCAGGTTCGTCGGCCTGGGCAAGGCTGCTCCAGGAGAGCAAGAGTATGGCCGCATACACCGCAAAGAAATCGACTGAGTGCTTCATCATAAGAGAATTCCTAATGCTTCTATATCGCCAGGGAGTGAGGACCCTACCGCATTCGCCATGATTGACTAAAGAAAGTGACTGCCTAACGCTTTCGCGCGACTTCGATGGTGTGAACCGTTACATGTTCACCTTGGCGAGGTGACTGCTTTGCCCATTGACCATTGGGCTTTAGCACGCCTGACGGCGCTGAACAGGGAATAGAGTGTGGAAACGAGTTGTCGGCACTAACGACCCAAACACGACCTGCTGCGGCTCGCATCCGCATGTTGGCTTCGTGGTAGGGCCAGAAGACTTCTTCCGACCACTGACCGCCGTCCCGCCCGCCATTGATGGCCAGAAAGATGATCCGGGCACCGGCCTTCGACAGCTTCTGACTCAAATGCGGATCGTCCATGGGCGTGCATTGAGGATTGGCCCACATGTCATTGCAGATGAGGCCACCCACACGAATGCCCTTGATTTCAAACGTTTGGAGCGCTCGCGTCGCGTATTCGTTGATTTCGCCTTGTGGAGGGTCAGAGAAACTTCCGCAAAGCAGCGTCTTGCTGTGAAACCCCAGGAACTTTCCGGCACTATCGTAGAAGCGAAGCTGGTTGTAACACTTCTTATCGTCGGGCTCCGTGTAACAGGTGCCCAGAGCAAGAGCGATGCCTGCCTTGCTAGCGTTCGCCACGATGGTCTTGAGCGCTTTGTCCACTTCCTCTTGATCGAACTTGGACGTGTAGCCACTCAGTGAGCCCTCCGGCGTCAGTAAGATGTCAGCGTCTTCCTTGATGGCGACATCCAGCGCCCGGTGAATCGTCGCACTGTTCTCCGAGATCGATTCCGTCACGGGAATCTGCGCGGTGGCCACTCGAAGTGACTGCGTTTCGTCGTCCTGTCCGTAGACCATGGAGACAGCCGCCAAACAAAGTGCCGTTAATGTGATGTGGATGCTAGAGTGTCGATTCATGGGGTTCTCGGTTGGTTGTTTCTGACTTGAGGTTATTCCATTCGGTTAGGCGAGTGAAGGTCATTTCCGGCGTAACCCGATCTTCTCGACGGGAATGGGCTGAAAGCCGGTTTTGAATACGGCTGAGTCGTCCTTCAAACGAAAGTCGGATGCCGAGTTTCTAGCGTCGGTGACGAATCCGGGATCGCTCCCGACGACGTTGTCTTTCAGTTCCAGTAGATTGGGCTCGGCGAACCACGAGACGTGAAGCCACTTGCCGCCTACGCACACATCGCGTGCGACGACGTTGTGCTCGGGCGGCACGCCCTTGAAATCGTCGCCCGTGATCGCCGGTTTGTCCGGGGCGCCGTAGTACGCATCCAGCCGTTTCAAAGCCGGATAGCGTTTGCGATAGAGCCCCGTGGGCATGTCTGCTAGGCTTTGACGCATGCCTTGGTTCACATTATTGCGCCACGGCGATGAGGGGTCGAGACCTCGGCCGTCGAGACGCAGAGTCGGTTCGCAGTCGACGAACATGTTGTTCTCCACAAGATGATCGCGCCCGCCACCAATGAACACCGCCCATTGCGCTTTATAAAAGATATTCCCGAAGACCTCGACGCCACTCAAGCAGTCGTCGAGGTAGACGCCCATGGAACCACCGTTCCCAGCGCTTCCCGTGTGGTGAATGAAGTTGTGCCGGATCCGGATGCCGCGAAAGGTGTAGTCGCGTCCGCTATAGATCGCGCCCACATCACCCGTCTCCATGGCAACGTGGTGGATTTCGTTATACTCGATCAGATGATCGTTGCCAGCGAACAAGATCGCACAGTGAGGATGATCATGGATGAGATTGTGTGAGACTCTCTGGCCGACGCCCTTGGTGTCGATGGCCGGAACATAACATTTGGACCAACGCCCCTGGCGCTGGAAGTGGCAATTCTCCACGAAGTGTCCGCCCGGTGTGAGCGTGCGGCGGTCACCGCCACTCATGGCCACCCCGCCATCACCCGTGTCAAACAGATCACATCCCACGACGCCGTGGTCGGTGCCCCCATCGATCTTCACGCCGTAGTTGCCAAGGTTTCGCAACACGCAGTTTGCGATGCGATTGCCTCTGCCGCCGCGTATTTCCACGGCGCTACTTCGAGTGGCTTCAAATACCAGGTCGCGGAACGAAACGTGAGAGACGTTTTCGAGTCGGAGCAATGGCTGATCGACTAACGAGAGAATCGTTTCAGCATAGGCAATCGCCTTGGGTGGCCAGAAGTAGAGTCTAGCATGTTTGCGATCCAAGTACCACTCGCCAGGCTGATCGAGTTCCTCCAGCACATTCAGGAAGTAGATCCGCTGGCCGGTGCGAAAGCCATACAAGCCGTGTGGCGGCGCTGTCTTCACCAGGCGTTGCGCGTGATCGATCGTGTCAAGGCGCTCGTAGGAATTGGCCCAGTCCCAGGCCCAGTAGCCGTGCACCCAAAGGTCGTCCGTATTCTGCCACCGGCGCGGCCGATCGCCCTCATAGGTGAAGCCCTCTGACAATTTACCTAACTTACCGCGATGACCATCGCTCTTTGCTGACGCCTTTGGGAATCCCACAATCTTCTCCCACGCACCTTCGTTAGGCCAGCGGGCGAGCGTCATCGGTTTCGAATCGAAGAAGAGTTCACAATGAGCAGGCGTCGTTTCACGCCCAAAGCCACGCGATCTCATCCCTCCTAAATCCGTTAGGCCTAACGCTCGCAGATCGCATTGCTGCACACGGCCGCGCGCGTTCTGATCCAGACGCTCCAAGACAGCTGGTTCGGTGACTGGTTTGAAGCCGGTCAAATGGCGCCCGCCGAGCAGGCGCACCGTCTCGTTAGCTTTGGCACGCCAGACAACTGGCCCTTCCGCCGTGCCAGAGTCGTCCGCGGTGAGGGCAAAGGTTTCGGATCGCTCGTAGTCCCCAGCAGCCAACCAAACGGTGACGCCACCGTCTGGCCATTGGCCGTCCCTCTTCCAACCGTGAACCGTATCCCGTGCCGCTTCTAACGTGGCCAATGGCTGAGTCTGGGTGCCGGGATGGTCGTCAGAACCATTTGGAGCCACGTAGAGCTCTCTGGCCAGAGCCGCAGACGCCGAGATCACCTGCGCGAACACGGCGAGGAGAAGAATGGTGTGGGCTGGACGTTCTTTCATGGTCTCTAGTCTATCAAGATCAGCGTTGGTATTGATAGGGTCTCTTCGTGGTCTTCTGATCAACCTGAAGCGTTGCCTCGGAGGGATTAAAGACGACCCACTCAACTTCGCTAGGCTGCAGTTCCAAGCGAAGAACGGTGGCTTCGGGATCGTCACGAATGACGCGAATGCCGGACGCGTGCGCGGTGGCTTGCAGTTCGTTGGCGTAGGATGCTTTGGTGTCAGGATTAGGATTGTTCGAGGTGGCCCGTGAACGGTAGGGCGGGTGCGGGTAGTAGACCTGTGTAAAGACGAGTTTCTCGCCAACGGTTAGCGTCCCTTCCCACACGTAACGAACTTGGTTGGGACATGCTTCCGCTCTCGGATCCTCGATGAGGCGATCGATGACCTGCAGCGTGCAGTCTTCGCGTGGAGCGAACCAGACGAGCAAGTCCACGGGCGGGCTCTTCATACTGCGTGTGCCATTGTTAGCCACGGGCTCATGGATGAAGGTGTTTGCCCAATGCTCGCCGACCTGCGGGCCGACGTTGTGCGTGTTCCATAACGGAGCCACACGGGCCTTGAAGCTCTCTTCGAACGACACAATCTCGCGCGTGGCCAGGAAGCGATTCTTTACGAAGATGAACTCGCGCTCGTAGACGACCGGGAGGCCATCCATGTTCTCCACCCGCAGCTGCGCGTAGGTCGCTTCTGGTGTCTCCTCGAAATAGGTGACCTCGGAACGGATGTTTGGCATCGTGCCTTGCCTCCAGAATTCATCGATACGCAGTTTGTCAGGATGAAGGCGATGGCTTACTTCTTTAGTTAAATCTTCAATGAGCGCCCGGTTCTCAACCGACGCCCCTTTGCTCGTCACGATCTGGGTGAACGGAGCGCCCCAACGGTTGAGTCCCATGATGCCACCTGGGTTGGCGGGAAAGCTCGTGGGATGGAGTTCTACCAGTCCAAAGAAGTCACCTTTGTTCCAGCCACTCCGGAAGATCAGCTTGTCCGGCCATTCCTTCGTCGTCATGAACCAACTGCAACAAACATGCCCGCGATTCTCTCGAAAATCGGCGTTACCCAGGAGCCGATCCGTCAGGGCCTTGTCCGTGTGCGGAATGCGTACGGCCTCGCCTCGCAGATTCCAGAGCGATGACGGCGCTGGTTCGACCGGGCGGACACTTTCATTTGCCCAGATGGCGGCCAGGGCAATCAGCCATGAGCCTGCCGAATCGAGGCGGTGATTCTGCGGCCCGGCATCGCGGGTCTGGTAGCGGATGTAGTTGAGGATCTTGTGGGCTCCAAAGCGATAACGTCCATCGCCAGTCTTGGCCGCGAGGCGCTCTAACATCGCAATGCGATAATCCGCCGTGCTGTTCCACCCACCATTGGGACCGTAAGAATTGATGGCGCCGTCCGGTGTGATCTCTACTAACATACGTTCCCAGAGCCGTTTCATCCCTGGATCCTTATAGACCCGATCATCCCCAGTCCATTGATCGCCGCCACAGATGAGGATGATGAGAGGCCCCATCATGTAACCGGTGTCGTTCTGCGGGGCGTCTTTCGCACGCCAGAAATCGCCGAACACCAATTCGGAATAGCGTTTCCAATGTGTCGCTTCGGGGATGTCCGGATACCAATCAGCTGCACGCCCTTTCGCATAGCCCTCTGGCATGGAACGGTGGCAGCCACCTCGCCATTCGACGGGCTCGGTGTCCCAGACGTGGAGATTACGGCAATAGCACAACCACATTTCTCGAAACCATGGCTCGTCTCCTTTCATTGCGCCTCCAGCGATCAGGTGTTTCCGATAGAGTGGAATCAAGGCTGCCGGATGTTCAAACTGCCAGAACCACTTGCGTTCCTCGATTTGTTTTAACATTTACTGGTGAAACGCCTTGAGCATCGCCACGCACGCATCACTCCAAACGCGGTCGCCCGTTTGGACATACTTCGCTAGCCCGGGCATGAACGCCGGCGGCCCACCCATGCCGCGATTCGGATTCTTCGCAATCGAGGCAGGATCAAAGGCATCGATGCACTTGAAGTACGTCTCTCGCGTGACCTCGTCCTGAGGAATTGGGTAAAACGCGGGATTGTCCGGGGAGGGATTGCTTCCGAACCGGTAACGTTCAACATCCGCCATGTAGCGCGTGGATGGTGGCCGTTCAGCGCAGAGCTCGGAAACGCCTATGAGAATGAAGACGAGAGGCCAGAAGGAGCGCAAAGAAGATGGCATGTCTGGGAGATTAGTTCGACAGGCCTTCGCGGCGCAAGGCCGTCATGAAGGTAGGCAAGACGGGTAGCCAGCGTGGGTATGGCTGACTGGTTCTGTGAAGGAAGGGTCACTCGTGCCAGGGCTGTTTCTGGGTGTAGGCAGCTCGGTGCTGTTTCATGGCCTCAAGTCTCGTGGAATCACCGGCTGACGTGATCGCGGTATCGAGGACCTACAACGCCTGGTCAAACGCACCGGTCTCAGCAAGCGCGGCGGCTAAAACGTCGGCGGTGACGTAGTCGTTGGGCGAGCTCAGGGCGATGGCAGATTGCGCCAAGCGCAACGCTTCCGTGCCATTACGGGTTCCCTTGAGTATTGCTGCGCCCTTGCCAGGGAAAATTACTACATGGAGGGAGGTGAACCGCCGGGACAGTGGTTTGGAGCTGGGGCGCAAGTGGTGGACCTCATCCGTTGAGTCTTACTGGCACCGCTCATCCGAGCAGGCTACCTGAGCCTCCCCCAAGCCATCGAAACCAGGGCTCGTGAACCGGCAGACGCGATTTCAATCATACAACATCAATGACTTATATAGCGCTAACCGAATGCCCTGGCGATCTTCGGTCTGTAGAGATTATCCCGACTATTGTGTTGATAGATTTGCTGAGCCATTCTTCACCGGGATACCAAACTGCGAATGAGCTTTAACAAAAGGTGCATAGAGGCACTCTGCGGTGACTACCCAATTCTGCCCA
>JAACDM010000519.1 GCA_009936795.1 Verrucomicrobiaceae bacterium
CTTGGGCATCGAGTAGCGGTGTCTTGGTGGACACGTACCACCTTGGCGTTCCGCGGACATGAGGGACGAACCAGAACTCATTTGGGAGGATTGTCTTGCTCTTCATGACGCGGCGGTCTTCTGCATGATAAGCCTTGGCTAGAACGGGTGGTTGAGAGTCGAGATCAGTCTTTCCCAGCAATGGTTATTCACGCTCTAAGCCGAATGCGTTTTCCAGAACAAGCTCATTCACGGTTACGCAGCGGTGCTTGGCATCCTTGGATGCAGAAGTAGGTGGAGGGCAGGTATTCGCAGAGTTCGTCGAGTGCCAGAGCTTGGGGGCACTTGGCAAAGAAGGCTTTCTTGAACGCCTGGCCAAACACTGGACTAGAGTTCTTCTACTCGGATGACCTCGTTCTTCTCATTGCAGAGCAACTTCTTGGCCACGATCCGCTTCTCGTCTAAGCCCCAGGCCATGATGGCCACGCGCTCACCCTTCTGAATGAGCCTTGCGGCACCTCCGTTCATCACGATGCCGCCTCCTCCAGCTGGGCCAGTCTGCACGTAGGTTTCGAGTCGGTTTCCAGAGGTGATGGAGGCCACGAGGACTTTCTCGCCTTCCCAGAGATCTGCGACTTCCATGAGGTCCTCGGGGATGGAGATACTCCCTTCGTAATCGACATGGGCGTCGGTCACCATAGCTCGGTGGATCTTGGACTTGAGTTGAGAGCGCAGCATGGGATCGCGAATCAATCCTGCGGAAACAGGGGCGTCAAGGGGGATACTACGGCTGATTATTCATGTTATAGTAATTTCCAACCCTATAGCTCGTATGGATTATATTGACTATAATTTCCATAACATTATCTTGGTGTACTGATCTCTCATTGAGACCGGTGAAACGGCCAAGCTCATGCACTCTTCGAACCCTCTCCGACCCGCCTGTCTTCTGATTTTTCTTCTCCTGCTTTGCGTTGGGCAGGGCAGCGCGAACTCTCTGAGGCCCTTGATCATCATTGACCCTGGCCACGGAGGCAAGGATCCGGGAGCCGACTATGGGATCTATGAAAAGACGGTGAATCTTCAGCTGGCGTTCGCGCTGGAGCAGCGCCTCCACGACTTGGATATCGATACGGCCATCACTCGTGACCGCGATGTCTATTTATCTTTGGGCGAACGAGCCCGGTATCCGGCGAAATTCAGCGGCCCGAAACTATTCGTCAGCCTTCATTATAATGCGCATGAACGAAAAGGAGCGAAGGGTATCGAAACGTTCTATCACTCGATGGCGAGTCGTTCGCTTGCCACGAGAATCCAGAGTGCGTTGATTCGGTCGACGAGAGCGACTGATCGTGGCATCAAGCAGCGCCGAGATCTTGGAGTGCTACGGTCAAATAAGGCAGATGTTGCTGTTCTGGTGGAGGGAGGGTTTCTTTCGAATCATTCAGAACGGCAGTGCATTGCCCATCCAGGTTATCGCGATCTCCAGGCGAGAGCCATTGCAGAAGCGATCGCTGGTTACGTGGGTAAGCCTCCTCGTCCAACTCCTTCCTATCATTCGGGCTACCCTGTAGCGCAGAAGGCGGGAGTGCTTCGACCAGACCTGCAGATCACGGCAATGCGCTCGAGAGCGACACGGCCGCCTCTCTTTCCTCTTCAGCGTCGGACGCACTATCGTCAGCGCTGACTCGGGTGACCCAACGGCGGTGTCTGTCGGGGCTTGGACGAAGGTTCCGACAATGCCTGTCGAATTGGGGCTACTTTCTCCTCAGGAGTAGGAGTAACTTGGCCTGTTTCGGGGGCTACAATATTGGTGGAAATTTGTCGGCGGGAACCAGCATCAGGGGCCTTGCTGGAGCGGCTTCCTGAGGGTGGTGTGTCGCGCTGCGAGCCACCAGCAAGTCAAGAATTCGGCAAGTAGGGAGCAAGAAAGCCAAGCTGCAGACGATATCTAAACCGAGACGGGCTTTTGAGAAGGAGGCGTCTAATCGGAAACTGAGCCTTGCGAGGTGCACTGGTGGGGGAAAGAGAATCGTGATTGCACGAAAGTTTTCCGATGGAAATAGGGCAATCTCCCGTTCAATCTGATGGTTCCCATGACTCCTATTCGCAAACAGATCAGCTCTATCCTTACCCTCTCGGATGAGAAGGCGATGGTGCGTGTGAAGGAGAAGGGCGACCATGCCGCGTTCGCCTTGCTGGTGAATCGTTGGCAAGGGCCGATCACCCGGCTGTGTGTGCGGATGATGACGGATGAACAGCGTGGTGAAGACCTCGCGCAAGAAACCTTTGCCAAGCTCTTTCGGAAGCGCGCTTCCTACAAGCCGACGGGCAAGTTCTCGACCTACCTCTGGCGAGTGGCGATGAACATGTGCTATGACGAGTTGCGCAAGCGCAAGCGTCAGTGGGAGCGCCAATTTGAGCAGCTCGATGCCGAAGGTGAAGAACGTCAGGATCGCATTGCGGTGACCGATGAAACGCCGATGCACGAGACGGCAAAGAACGAAGAAGCGGCCTTGGTTAGGGAGGCCTTGGCGAAACTGCCAGAGTCGTATCGCTCGGTGCTCGTGCTTCGACACTACGAAGGGCTCAAGCTTCGAGAGATCGCCGAGATCTTGGAGATCCCGCCTGGCACCGTAAATTCGCGTATGGCCGAAGCGCTCACCCGCCTTTCTCGCAATCTTGGTCCGAAACTCTCCAAGATGCAAACCCAGACGATTTCTGAGCCGGTGGCGCCTCAACCTCAGCGGCCCTCGGTGGTCACGCCCTTCGTTTGGCAATTCCAGCGCCTAACGGATCTCTTTTATCAACTGGCACCTGCCTCCTAATGAAAACTTCAAAACCGGACGAACTCATTGACTACCTCTATGACGAGGTGGATGGCGCCGCGCGTCAAGCGGTGGAGCTGCGTTTAGAGCACTGTGAGGAATCGCGTTCGCAGGTCGCAGAATGGCGTGCAACGATGGCTCGATTGGACGAGTGGAAGATTGAGGATAAGGCGGCGCCTGCGACAACGCTAGGGCAGCGGCTTTCGCCCGTTCTGAAGATTGCGGCCGTAGTCGCCGTCCTGGTCGGCTCTGGAGTGTGGATAGGGCAGCACCTGCATCGTCCCGTGGAAGGAGGCGCTCTCATCGCTGCTGCTCCGGAAGAACCCGAGGCCGTAGAGCCGACCGTTCAAGCGGATGAGGTCAAGAAACGCATCATCATGGCGTCAGGAGCCATGACGCATCGGCAAGTACAAGCGCATCTCCAGGAAGCGCTCAAGCACCTGGAGTCGAATGAAATACGCAACGAGACCCTGGCAGTCTTTCTGCCTCCGAAGGAGCAACTGGCTTACCAGGAAGGGGCGAAGGCGTTGCGAACAGTGGCGCAACGGGTTGCCAGAGAAAGCTCGCGCCGAGAAGACTTTACCAATCAGATCATTGCTCGAGCTAAAAAACGCATCGCGCAGAGGCACTAACCTTTTGTTTACATTTTATGATTCAGAAACTTACCTATGGGTACCGCTCGGCATTCGTTTGCTTGCTCGTGGTCCTGGGTGTCTTGATGGTGCCTATACTTGCCGATGAAGAGCAAGGCGGGGGTGGCGTGGTTGTTGGACCCGAAGGCGCCGATCCGGCTACCGGTATGGAAGGCGGGCCTGCGCCGCTGAACCCAAATAGGCCAAACGTCGATGACAATGACAGTCGTGTTGCCGCTGATTCGGATCTTATGCAATTGGGAGTGGATATCCGTGAGCGTGGCTACGCTGTTCCAGAAGTTGCGTTCGATATCTTTCCTGCAGCGGTGAAAGTGGATATTCAAGATTTGATGACGCGGCTCTTGCCTGTCATTGATAGTCAAGACCAGGTGGCTCTCGACGCGTTCTTTGACAAAGAGGGTGAGCGTATTGCAACCGTTTTTGATCAGTTAGGCCTAACACCCAATGCGGATTCGTTGATTGCCGGGCCAGCTTTCGAGGCTGGTGGCAATGGCACAAGGATCAAGTTTCCGAATGAATTCAAGAACTATGAGGAGTACTTGGAGTCGCTGGAACTTGAGGATTTTGAGCGTGATTATATGTTAGTTTCGCGCCAAATTGTAGAGACCTACGAGTCTTCCATGATCGAAGCTTTGGGAGAGCGTGCGCGTGTGCAGTCTGCTTTGGAAATTTATCAAACGCAATTGGAGTCGTTGAATGAGCGCTACGCTGAGCAATTCCGAGAGTTGTCTCTGGAGAGCATCGAGCGAGCTGGAGCAGATGGTCGGCGCCCTGATATTGATCGTTAATCGCAGCCCCTTCAGCCCGGCAGCGGACGCTAGAAAGCAGAGTGGCTCATTTCGGGCCACTCTGTTTTCGCCTTTCTCAGTGGGTGCGATTTCTTAGAGGATGACAGGGTTAGCCAAGGTCGGCGTGTGGATTTTGAGAGCGTGTCTCATCGCCTCTTTTGACGTCCTGCTTGCCTTGCCGTTGAGTGCAGAATCTTCCTCGGACATTTCTGAGTTGGAGCGATACAAACGTCGTTTGCAGAGCCTCGAAGGATCTAGCGATCCGGCGCGTGTGGCTCAGTTGCAGCAGATGCAACGGCTTCTGACATTGATGCAGCGATCGCTCATCATCAAGGAAGCGAACTCGAAACCGCAGTCTTCAGAACCTAAACCTGCAATGCCAGAGCCAGTTGAGGCCCCGAAGCCGTCGCCTCTCCCAGAGCAACAACCTGCGCCTCAGCCGGTAGGATCAACGGTTGAACCAAAACCCGCAGCCGTGAAGGTTGTCATGGAACCTTTGCCAGAGGTCGTTCCAGCGCTCCCTCGCAAGCAAGCGCCGGTGGCCGTGGTTGAGCCGGTCCCTGATCCACC
>JAACDM010000068.1 GCA_009936795.1 Verrucomicrobiaceae bacterium
AGCGTTTTATGATTTTGTCGTGGTGAAAAGATAAGGATCCATCCAACCTTTCGTGCCTTGAGGAGGGATGAGGTCGAATGAAGTTGGCTTCGCAGGGAGTCGGAAACTAACGCCAACGGGGAACCTGCCCTCGGGAGGCTTCCTTGTGTAGCGGCCTCCTCCCCAGTAGTCGCCCACGGCAACCAAGTCGAAGCGAGACAGTTTCCCGTCCGTGAATGAGAGCTGGCCTACCAAATTAGCTTCGTAGCCGCTGGAGCCGTCGCTGCGGGCGAGGCGGACCTTGCCGCGGATGTTGCCATCAATGTCGACCTTGAGCGAGGCTTGTTTCACGTCTTTCGGTTTCCAGAACGTGGGTTCTCCGCGGGTGTTATCGACCAAGTGATAGCGAACTAAGCGTTGTGTGAGGGAACCCGTAAACACCCCGCGAGCCAACGCTTTTTGTTCTTTGGGTGTGATCCACAGGTTGTCACGAGACACGGCTTTCTGGAAAATCTCGCGCCAGGAATCGTCAGTTTTCTCATAGCCACCTAGCACTTTAACGTGCGCGCGGGCAATGATCGTACCTTTGGGTGGGATGGCTTGGTATTGCGGGTCTGCTTTCGTGACCTTAAGAGGCTGGGCAGCTTTGTTTGGAGAATAGTGCTTGAGTGCTTCAGTGAGCTGCTTCTTCACTTTCCAGTGGCCTCGATTGTTATTGAAAGCGAGGAGGTCACCGCTGGGAGAGATGGTGTAGAGTCCCTGTGTGGTTAAATTCACATCGTTCCGTGGACTTTGGGCGATGACCTCACGCCAGAAGTCGCCTTCTTCGTCTTTCTGTTGTCGTTGATTGAACTGATCAATCGCGACAGGAACGAACTTTGTTTGGAGCAGCTCGATGATTTCAGGATCGGCAAAGGTCGACGCACGGTCGAGGACGCCATTGTTTCAAGTGCAACCTAACGGGTGCCCATCCATGGCCCAAACAAAGAGAGGCTTGCCTTCTTTCAGTGCGAGTTGTTGCGCTGGCACGAGTGAGACTTGCCATGGAATCGTCGTCCATGCTTCCTTTGAGGGTCGTAGCGTTTGATGCCAGCTCGCTAAGGTTTTTGTAGTCAGTTCAGGACCACTCAGGACAGGGATTATTGAAAGCGTGAGTGCACCTATGGTCGCGAAGAGGATTCCTTGCATCAATCAAGAAATGGAGCGCAGCGGCCCTTGTCAACTGGTGTCCCCGCTCTCATCATGGCGTGTGGCGACGTTTGTCCAATTTCTCTCGGATCTCTATGAAATAGGGCACGTGTCCTTGCCTGTCTTGGATCAGGGCGAGGGGCCAGACTTTGCATCACAGCGGGCGCAGGAACTGATTTCCTCACGCGATCAAACTTTGCGCCTCTCTGCAGCTGGATCTTTGCCCGAATTGGCGATGCCCGTGGCGCTAATGGGTGCTCGATGTCTCTACCTTGGCTGCCAGCTGTTTGTGGACCGCACCCGACCCATGACCGCGCTCGATGGCTGTGTGCATGAAATTGGAAAACTAAGCCCAACCCCATCGACGGTGTATGCGTTGGATCTGGCCCTTGCCTTTCTGCCAGACCTGCATGCCCACGCGCGACAGCTTACGGAGGATGATGAACTCATGCGCCTCCTTGATCAACTGGCTCGACTGTGGCCATTCTCTACCGTGGGAATTCCCGAGAACGAGTCGGCCTGGGATCGAATCGCTCTGTGGTGGGACGACGTTAGCCTGCGGATCAGTTATGTGGATCGCCTCCTTGCTCGTGATGAGGGAGCTTGCCTGCGGCACGTGCCAGTGGCCGAGGCGGTGAAGGACGCGCTAGGCATGCGAGTCGAGGCACTCGCTGGGGATTCTGTAAGAACAATCTTGGCTACTTGAGAATTTGGTCGAGTCCGTCGACACAAGCTTGAGACCAGCCTTCGAGCCGATTATGGCGCTCTAACAAGTCTTCTCGCGAGAGAAAGGTGAGGTCTGCGATCTCCGATTCATTGGCTTCCACATCGTTGGTCGCCAAGTCGAAGAGGTGGACGACACCGAGATGAACACGGCCGACTTCGTTGTCATCAAGATTGAGCAGGGCGATGATGCGTTGCTCGTAGCTGCCGGTTATCTTTAGTTCCTCGTTGACCTCGCGCTCGACACCACGCAGGTAGGTCTCACGTCCGAGAGGTTCAGGTGATTTGTCTGTGGTATTGATGTGACCACCGATGCCAATCGAGCCCTTTGAGGCGAGCCGTTGCTCACCCGACTTCTTTCCGCGCACGTAGTGGAGGAACTTGCCGCCGTGATGAAAGATCGCGTAAGGAATGATCTGTTTGTGAGTGGGATCATCCTCGGCGTCATCACGAGACATGAAGAAGTTGTTCTCTGGCTTGAGAAACGTTGGCAGGTAGCGGTCGACCTCGAATTGAAGTCCCTGGAAGCTCCCGAGGTCATCTAGGAGAGGGCGGGGGATCACCAGAACTTGTTCATCACCGTATCGACTCATCCGCAATCTCTTAGGCTGCGGTGCGAGTGGTGGCCAGACTAAATCGCGGATTTCGCAAATGAACGTCTGTCAAGATGGGGCGAGAGCTCATGCTCGATCCACTGCTCCAACGTGGCATGGAAATCGTTTCGAGTTTCTGCGTGAAAGGGTTCATGGAGGACATCTTCCAAAAGTCTGAATGTCTTTGCTTTCACCACCAGACGCTCGAAGAAAGTTTGAGCGAGGAGTGGGGAACAGATGGGATCCGCGCCACCATGTGTCATCAGCATGCGAAGGTTGGGATTGATCTTGTTTGAGATCGTCTGCAGTTCGCGTGCTGCCTCCAGGAGGATGATGCCGAGGCGCACTGTGATGCATTTGTGCATGAGCGGATCGCGACGTTTATCGGGGCCTGGACGGCATTGGCTGCTGCGTATGCCGCTCTTTATTGGAAAGCGAGGGCACACGGCGTGAAGTAATCGTGCCAGGCGCCGTTTGAGCGGCGACGCGTTGGTTTCAGGATCGATCAGCGTCGATCCGATCCAAGTAAAGTCAGCCAGATCGGGGTATTTCGCTAAATGATAGAGCGCAATGAACCCTCCCATAGAGTGGCCAAATAGTCCGATCTGCTTACTCGGGCCGATGTCGTTACGAAGGGCCTCCATTTGCGTCATGAGGAGCGTGGTCATGGTCGCCATTGATCCGATGTGTCCACGCTGGCCTGGTGATTGTCCGTGCCCGGGCCAATCAAACGCCCGACAATAGATTCCGTGTTTTGCGCAGAGTGCTAGGTGCTGAGCATGTCTCCCGCTGTGCTCGCCAAGCCCATGGAGCATCACCGCACCGGCGCGTGCGGCCGTGGGGTCACCGAAGCTGCGTTGGAAGACGTCGCTCGGTGATGTCATGGGTTCGGTTAATTAGATTCTGTCCTGACTTCTAATTGAGTTAGGGCGGCGATCTCTGCCGGGACATCGTCGCTTCTCATCAGCGTTTCGCCAACGAGAATCGGGTTGGCACCCCAGTCAAAGACTTGCTGAGCATCTTTTCGGGATTTGATGCCACTTTCACTCACGAAGATAAGATCGTCGGCAATCTCAAGGCTCAGGGCTTCGGTTGTCTTGAGGTCGACCTCGAAGGTCTTCAAATTGCGATTATTGACCCCAATGATGCGGGCTTCCGTATCGAGAGCGCGGTGAAGCTCTTCCTCATCATGGACCTCCACAAGGACATCTAGCTGACTCATGTGGGAGATTTCTAACAGAGAAACGAGTTCGTCTTGTTCGAGGCAGGCCACGATCAGCAGAATCGCATCCGCGCCTGCAACGGCCGCTTCATAGATTTGTGCAGGGTGAATAATGAAATCCTTGCGGAGCAAAGGAACATCCACGCATTTGCGTATCTGTGAGAGATAACTGAGACTGCCTTGAAAGAACTTCTCATCGGTTAGAACCGAGATGGCGTTGGCTCCTGACTCAGCATAGATCTGCGCCTGTAGGATAGGGTCGAATTCCTCGGCGATGACGCCAGCGGAGGGGGAGGCTTTCTTCACCTCCGCGATGAGGGAAATTTGATCGAGCCCCTGATCAATAGCGCGCTCGAAGGAACGAAAGTCGTCTCTGGTCAGCGCGGCCGCACGAAGTTTGTCCTCTAGCGGAATGATCTTCTCGATTGCCGTGCGCTTGTGCGCAACGATTTCTTGAAGGCGGTTGGAAACGGGAGCGTTACTCATTGAAGCTTCGAGATGTCGATAAGGACGTCACCAATGCCCGGCTTGGCTGTGCCAGGCTTGGTTGTGCCGCGAACTACCTGAACGATGGCGTCTTCAGGCTGACTACTGGTTACCTTCACATTGGCCAAGAGTTCATAGCTATCTGGTCTACGAACCGCGAACTCCTGGTTGGGTGAGACGCCGTCGAGCATCCCTTTATTGATGGTGTAAAACTCCCATTCTGGTTCGTAATGGCTGATCTTGGCGATGACCGGTAGCTTGGCCATTGCCTGTTCGGCAGGCGACAGCCCTGCGAGCGGCGATGGTGGTGGTGATGGCAGCTCGGCGGCTGTCGGCGGTGAACTTGGTGCCGGAATATTGGCTGACATTCCGGGCGGGCGTTGTCCATCGGGTAGGGGCGCTGGGAGATTGCGGAGTTCATTGAAGCGTTCCTGAAGAGCGCTGGTCTCAGCCATCTGTTCTTGGAGGGCTGCTGAAGTTTGATCTGCCTTGGGATCGCGCATGCCGAGCCGGGATTCGAGAGCCGCGAGGCGCTCTTTCATCGGCATATCTGCTTGCTGTTTCCAGGCTTCTTGGAAGCTCACCAAATCGTTGCGTAGCTGAGACACTTCGGTTTGGCCTTGGTAGTTGAGGAAGGCCATCGCTCCAAGAAGAAAAACGGAGACGACTTGGAGAATGACCAGCGTGGTCAGGAGGCTCTGGTAAGGTTTCATAAGCGATTTGGGGCGTGCATTCCCAAGCTAGAGTGACCCATAGCAATCGGGCGCTGACAAGTCCAATGCTAATAAAACGCTATATTTGTAACCTTTCTTGGAGGCGCGTGAACTGATGGCGGAGTGTGGCTGGATTTAGGCTACAGGCATGATTCGGGGGGGACCCAGGCTGGGGGGAGTTCACGAATTCTCGTGAAGTCTTCGGGAAATCTTGAGGGGGGCAGACGTTGAAGCCAGAGTTTTAAGTTGATCTACTATGCGCGATATCACTCGCTCTGATGAGCGAGGAATCGCCGCCATCCTTGGCGATGCTCAAAGAAGCGAGGTGACAAGCAGGAGTAGGATTTTTGTTACTGTTAGTGTTGTGATGGCGTGAGTGTGGAAGGTTTGTCGACACTTCTCCTTTGCAACGTGAGTTCACTTTCAAGGAACTGTCAGTAATCCCAGGACAGGATTAATTCTTCTTCCCCTCCCCGTCGCCTAAGATTTCGAAGGAATACCAAGGCAAGGGTTGAGCCCGGGGAGTATCTCGGCTTAGGAAAGGGGATGGAAACCACGATCATTGATGGAAAGCAGGTCGCCGCCGCAGTGCTGGAAGATGTCCGTGCGGACATGGCTGCGCTGGCCCAGGATGGGAGGCAGCCTGGCCTGGCCGTTGTCTTGGTTGGCAGTGATCCCGCATCGCAAGCTTATGTTGGATCCAAAGAGCGCACTTGTAACAAGCTTGGTATGTTTTCTCGCAAGGAAGAGCTGCCGGAGGACACCTCGCAGGAGGCGTTGTTGGCGTTGATCGAGGAACTGAATCAGGATGCCAGGGTTCACGGCATCTTAGTTCAATCACCACCGCCCGTTCACATTGATGAAGCTGCCGTCGTTCGTGCGATCGATCCAGCCAAGGATGTGGATGGGTTTCACCCCGTCAATGTGGCGAAACTTGCTCTTGAGGATCCCAGTGCTTTCGTTCCCTGCACTCCGCTAGGGTGTCAGAAACTACTCATCGCAAGCGGGATAGAGACCGCAGGCGCTCACGTGGTCATCGTGGGAAGAAGTTTGATTGTGGGGAAATCGTTAGGATTACTGCTCATGGCCAAGGCGCCTCATGCGAATGCGACGGTGACGATTGCGCACTCTCGCACGAAGGACCTCGCTACGGTGACCAAGCAGGCCGACATTCTGGTAGCTGCCATTGGGCGTCCCCACTTTATCACTGCGGACCATGTGCGTGATGGTGCTGTGGTGATCGATGTCGGTATTAATCGCGTTGACGATGCCAGCGCGAAGCGCGGCTATCGGTTAGTAGGCGATGTTGACTACGATGCCGTGGCGCCAAAGTGTCAGGCGATCACACCAGTGCCAGGCGGAGTCGGGCCGATGACGATTGCCATGCTCATGGCGAACACCGTGAAGGCGTGTAGGCAACAGTCAGCCTAGGAACAAATTGGTGTTCAAGCCGCCATGGTGCCCCGCCGCCGACCGGCATGAGGCTTTTGGATGAAAACTATCCGTCTTTGATGAGCTATTGCGATTGCTCAATCGCGGCGCGTGCCGCTTTGAAGAAGTCGTCCTCGCTGATCTGCTCGGTAGTGCCATCGAGGCGTCCTACAGTACGCTGGTCATTGCCGTCAGGCTCAGGCGTGGCGAGGAGCACAGGATTTCCTGTCGCCGACACCGAAAGACCACTGAAATAGACGAGAGCGGTTTCTTCACCGTTTGGTTTCCGCCACTTCAAGGCCGACTCGTCTGTTAGATAGTCAGGCACCAAATCCGTGAGCGTGTCAGGGAACGCGCCATTATTCTTCAAAGCATGCTGTTTCATGGCGGTAAGAATCGTGACCATATCCTCAGATGGGTCCTTAACCTCCCTACCGGTCTGAGGCCTGGAATCGGCTTGGACAAGATCCTGAGTTTGGGCAGCCTCTGCGGCCAATTGCGCATTCATGAGGTTCGCCTGAGTCGTTCTCGCGCCCATCAAAGCGGCAGCCGGGAAGACCATGAGGGCCACAGCCGCAGACGATTTGAATGACTGACCACTATTCGCGACTGTGTGAATACCGTCTTCGGTGTGAGCGGAGACACTGGCAACACCGCCCAGGCTTTCGAGGACGAAGTCCACGATCTTGGTGGCTCCTTCTGGAGCGCCTTCTTGTGCCATGGCGTCTTTGACGACCGTGCCGAGGATATCCTTTAATCTTGGTGAGAAATAGGAGAAGGCATTGCCTTCCGTGGGGAGACCTTGCGATAGCGCGACATAACTAGCATCGCTCGTAATCTTCTCACCATTCCCTTCTTCACAAGCGGCCAAGAAGGCCGGAGTTGTAGAGAGGACAAGGCGATTGTTAGGCTGATCATGAATCAAGACGGGTTGGAACATCGAGAAGGGCGTATTCGGAGGCACCTGCATGGTCAGGGTGGTGACGCCGTCGGCTTCTTCGCGCTGGAATGGGCCACCCTGAGGAATCATGGGGCCGAATTTCTCGAAGATCCATCCGAGGCCTCGAAGGTCTAACGTGAAGTCGAAAGCGGGGATGGTGACCATGTTGCCATCAATAGGAACCGTGAGCTTTTCTGTGTCGGAGAACTTTGCACTGAAGAGTGCGCGGCCATTCATCTTGTCGATGACCTCACTGGCGGTCATGCCGACGTTAGGAATCTCCATTTGCAGCATTTGCTCCAGCGGTGGCGCACCCGCTTCTGGTGGCAGGTGCGGCCAAATTCCCAGGGCGACTTCCTTAAGTGCGTTCAGCCTAAACTCTTGTTCGATAACAATATCTGAACCAGCAGGTGCAGCGTTCAAGGCAAGCAGTGGGGAAGACTCTTTGCCAAAGAGGGTCATCAGTCCTTTTGCCCCTTCCGGAGTGTGAATGAACATTTGATTCCGATAGGAATCAGCGGAGGTGCCGACGGAGCTAGCACCCATGGCTGTGATATCCTTGAGTCCGAGCGGCGAGACGAGGCCATCGAGGTTGAGATCCGGGATATCGGCTCCCGTTTCGTCTCGGATCGTGTCCATGGCCTTCTGGCCAAATTCTAGCAGACGATTCAAGTCGCCATCGATGTCAATGTAGCCATAGAAGATGCCGCCTTGGTCGAGATGTTTAGCAACATCGACAAAGTGTGAAGATGGCTTGGCCTTGCCATCAATGGCAGCGACGACCCTCTTTACTTCTTTGGCTGCGGGCTCGGTTGGCTTGTCGCCGCAACTAGTGAGTGGAATGAGAAGACCCAGGGCAGAGACCTGGCATGAGAGGACAGTAGCTCTAAACTTCATAATGCGTTTTGAAGTCTACGAGAGCCTCTGTGGAAAGCCAAGTAGCAAGTCGGACGCGTTCTAGTCCGACGCCTTCCTTTAGCCGCGGGCTTTGTTGAACTTCGCCATCTCTCGCTGGGCTTCGCGTAACTCAACGCGCTTCTTGATGTCTTGGCGCTGATCGCGTTCCGCCTTGCCCTTGGCCGTCGCGATCTCGATCTTCACCCGCCGATTTTTCCAATAGGCCCGGAGGGCGACAATCGTGTGGCCCTGTTGATCGACGGCTGCTTGTAGGACACGGATTTCTTTGGCATGTAGGAGCAGTTGGCGCGGCCGCTTTCCCGTGTGCTGCTCATGACTGGCGTATTCGTAAGGCTGAATGTCACATCCGTGGAGCACCGCATTGCCGTTCTCAATTCGGCAGAAGGCATCTCGCAAATTGATCTTGCCCGCGCGAATAGATTTTACCTCGGTCCCACGCAGTACGATGCCGCATTCAAACGTCTCTAGGACGTGAAAATCCCGAAGTGCCTTGGGATTCTTGGCGATCTGTCCACCTGCAGCATCCTTCTTCTTCTTTTTTGAGGCCATTGCTGACAGACATTTCTCCTAAACTTGGGGGGCAGAAACGTCTCCGAAATGTCTACTCCGAACCCTCTTTTTCCTCCACATCTGAAGGGATCACCTTGCCCTCGATGATTTCTTGCAGGGCAATGTCTGCTTGCCCCATGCGTCCTTGCACTGCAATCAGCGGAGGGCGGCCTTGATTCAGTTGCCTGACTCGCTTGGACACGATGTTGATAAGAAGGGGGATGTCACTGATGACCTTAGATGCTTGTTCAACTAGCTGGCTTTTCATAGGCAAGGCCTGAGGCTGGATCGCTGTGCTGCCTCCCGCAGCGGGGGGGGGAAGTCGATGATCTTTGTGGAGGACATGAACAGCGTTACTACCTAAAGCGTTGGGGTAGGGTGAATTATAATAAAAGAATCCGACGATTAGGGAGTCTGCGCTTATCACCAGACGCGTGGTTGTCAACATGAAATTCAGTGGGAAATCACTTAGCGCTGATGTCGAATGATCTCGCGTAGGCGCTAGGACGTTTAGAAATGAACACATTTCCATCGATTAAATGAGCGAGTGATTGTTCCTCAAGACGCATTTCCAGTCCCTGAAGCGGAGCCTTCAGCGATGCTGCAGCCCCCCTGAAGATATCTGGACGATAAGTACTTAAGACCATGGCTTCGAGTTCGGCATCGGTGAGCGAACCGGGAAGATGGCCCCAGCGCATCATCTGGGTTGCAATCCACAGGGCATGGTTCTGATCGGGAGCCGCACTTGCGTTCGTTCCGAACGTCACCATGTGGGAAATGTCTTTCCCAAAGTGGGGCAGTGTGTTCTCCAGGTCGGCTCTGGCTTGCGTCCGATTCTCGCTACTAGCATCGAGCCACTGACCCGCCTCGATTAAAGCGGCGACGACAGTGATCAAGGTTTCACGATTGGCTTCTGCCCATGACTCTGAACATGCAAGGACTGACGTTGGGACGTCGCGAAGAATGGCGCTCGTCGTGATCACCGGCTTCCCATGCTTCGTGCCGGTGAATCCTTGGGCCGATCCTCTTAAACCGGGGGCCGTGGAAACAGCGACACTGGCCCGGTCTAAATGCGGATGAGGGGATTCAATGATCACCCCGCTCATGATGGGTGTCACCCCGGCAGCTCCCAACCAATAGCACAGTGTGTAAGCAATCGTGTCGTGTAAGGAGGCGACTGAGAATGTGAGAGGAGGATTCCCATTTCCAACTGCCTGGGCGACTCGAAGGAGGGCATCGGCAGAAATTGGACGAACCGGATCGCCGTCGGCATCGAGGAGCATGTGAGATTGCATCTGATTCCAAAGCTCTTCAGTGACGGAAATCTGCCCGCCATTTCTCGTCAAAATGTGAGGAACAATCACGGCACTCTCTGAAAGAAGTGCTTCAGCAGGCGAGAGCATGCCGATGTCGAGCTGACCATTAGTTAGCTGCTCCCGGATTTCTTCGGTAGTTGAGTGTGTGGTTAGGGAAAGTTCGACGTTGGCCTTCCCAAAGAGCCCTTGTTTCTCCGCGATGAGGATGGGTGCTGCACCTAGATTTGCAGTGACTCCGACCCGTATCACCTTGACGTCAGGTATAACGATGGGGACTTTTTCAGCCTCTTCTTTCTTACAGGAGGCTAGTGCCATCATGACCAGTGCGATGAGGAGGGACAACAGGCGGAGCATGACCGGAGAGTAGAAGGCTGTTACAGTCTTTGCAACCCGCTAGAGACGTCGCTAGGATGACGAATGGCTGCCAAGTTCCAGGATGTCGATCTCTACGACTACCCAGACTACTACGATGTGATCTTCGATGACGGGACGTCCGAGGAAGCCGACTTCTTGGAATCGATCTTCACCGAGTATGGAAGGCCCAAGACGGAACGGCTTCTCGAACCTGCTTGTGGGACGGGACGGCTCCTGATCGAACTCGCAAAGCGCGGCTATGAGGCTCACGGATTTGATGCCAGCGAGGCCATGCTGAAACACGGAGAACGACGCGCTCGTGGCGTCGTGACGCTTCCATACCAACGAATGGAGAGCTTTCAAATGAAGGGGAAGTTCGACGCTGCTTACTCTCTGATCAGCTCCTTTAAATACCTCCTCTCCGAATCCCTGGCACTTGCCCACCTGCAGCGGATCGCTGCTTGCTTGAAGCCTGGTGGGCTCTTCATTTTAGGATTGCATCTTTCTGACTATGATAGGAAATGGCCCGTACATGAGCGCTGGGTGGTCGAGCGCGGTGGCCAGCACGTGATCTGTAACACTCGCACCTGGCCTGCGGATCGCAAACGGCGCCGTGAACGCGTGCGCAACCGTTTGCGGATCGAGTCGAAAGGCCTCTCAGCGAAGTATCACGAAAGCTCCTGGGAGTTTCGAACTTATGATGCCAGGCAACTGCGTCGACTCCTGAGCAAAGTTCCCGAGCTGGCAATGGTGGGGGCTTACGACTTTGGTTATGATCTCAGTGAGATTCGTGAGCTGGATGATTCTCAAGAGGATATCGTTCTAGTTCTACGCCGATGACGACAATGAGTCTCTGATAGTAATCGATGTCTTCAAAGTCGTGTTTCGTTGGGCCGAAAAGCGGTGAAGCGCTCGAATTGCGTTTAGACGAATGCCGGAGCATGAACTCCTGGAAAAACTGGCTCGACCTCGGTAGTGGCTGAGTTCTAGACCATTTTTGTGCCGACTAAATTAGAAAACTTGTCCAAACCATTTCGTGTCGGTCTCACATCGGATCTGAGATTCGAAGGAGCCTCAGGAGTGGGAGATTTGGGAATCGATTTGTTGGACACCAATACGCTCATTGCCTCATTACAGCTCGGAGCAGCCAACCGAGGTGGCCATTGATTACGATGCCCTGTTGGTGATGGCGCCAAGTGTGACACCGGCTCTCGGTCGTGATGTGCTTTGGTGTGGGCTGCGACAATGTGAATGTCGAGGCATGCACTTGCAACGATGTCATGCTCGCGATCACGCCGGATGGCGTCAGTGCGATTGCGTTGCTTATGGCATTGTCACACAAATTACTGATCAAAGACCGACTGACTTCTAGCCAACAAGGCGACACCAATATAGGCGCCATGGTAGCCGATGAGTCGGGGCACTTCGAGATGGTCACGCCGACGACCTCGACTTGGGCTGTCGTGCGCAACGCGTTTGAAGGCACGCTTGCTGACTTAACCAATCTGTAAGCTTCTCGTCGATTTTCGGGCGGAGACGCGCAGCGCCATTCAGAAGATCTGCAAGTGCTCGTTAGCGGGCAGCGAGGAAATTCCCCTGCCAGCACCTGCCATTCCAGAGAGCGTCGACACCTTTGCGACCCAAGTTTGCTTTCCTGAAGGATCGATTGCGTGCTTTTGGTAAACATTCAGTTCGACAGCGTTTGGTGTCACTCTCAACCACAGCGACACATTCGAAAGCGCCGTCGCTAGCTGGCTAGGGCTAATCCATTAATTCGCTTAGAGCACTAACTCAGTGACTGTCAGTTCACGATGGTGATATATAGCGCTTGCAGATCCACT
>JAACDM010000069.1 GCA_009936795.1 Verrucomicrobiaceae bacterium
ATTTGAACCAGCATGATGAGTGGTTTGGCGAGCTGTTTCAAAAAGGGTCCTTTCGCCTCCTCGCTGAGGAACTCTTGCGGGGACCGGTCGTGCCGAAGAACTTTCAGTATTTCAACAAGCCGCCTGGCGTGGGGATGCCGACACCTCCGCATCAGGATGGTTATTATTTTAAGCTGGCTCCTTGTGAGGCGGTGACAATGTGGCTTGCGTTGGACCATGTGGATAGGGTGAACGGTTGTGTGCGGTATGTGCGAGGCTCTCACGATTTAGGAATGCGTGAACATGGGCGCACGCGAACCTTGGGTTTTAGCCAAGGGATCGTGGATTTCCCGCAAAAGAATGATCGGCTTGCCGAGGTGCCATGTCCGGCTGAGCCAGGGGACCTGCTTGCCCATGATGCGCTGACCATTCATTGGGCGGATGGCAATCGCTCGCAGACGAGGTCTCGTCGTGCACTTGGATTGATCTACTACAGTGAGAGGGCCCAAGAAGACTCGGCTGCCCATGCTGCATACCAGCAGCGACTTGCCGAAGATCTCCGTCGTGAGGGAAAGATTTAGACCGATGAGCGATTTCTGGCTGGCTTTTTCAGGGAATCGTTTGCTAGTTCCATAGGGATGCGACTATCCCTGATTACAAGTTTTTATCTGCTGGCAGCATTGGCCTTCGCAAATGCTGAACGGGCTGTTGAAGGTGAACTCAAGTCTTTCCTGACCTCGCCTAGTCTTGAAATGCAGCAAGTGTTTCAAGGCGAGCGCTTTCCTAACATCGTCGTCACGATGAAAGGGACGGTATTGGTGACCTGGGGAAATACTCAAGTCCGTGTGAGTCGCAGCGATGATGGTGGAAAGACTTGGGGAGATGAAATGGTCATCGCTAAACCGGGATTTCAGGGTGGGGGAACAACGGTTGACGAGAAGACGGGGGATATTCTCGTCTTTGTTGAGGAGCAACATCCGCCGGCTCCCCTAGCAGTGTACCGGAGTCAGGATGACGGCAAGACGTGGGCTGCGGAGAAGCCAGTCGTCCATGTAGATAGTAAAGGGAATGTGCCATCCATGCACATGAATGAGCATGGCCTTACTCTACGGCATGGTGAGCATGCTGGACGATTGATCCGACCTTCCCGCTTTTATGGGAAGCGCAATCACAAGGATGAATGGCCCAATCATTACACCAATGCGATTTACAGTGATGATCGAGGGAAGACCTGGCACACGAGCGATCCGTTTCCAGAGAATGGTACGGGGGAGGCGGCGATTGCCGAGTTGTCTGACGGTCGGCTCTACTATAATTCGCGGGTGCACTGGCAAGAACGCCCAAAGAACACGAGACGTCGTCACGCTTTTAGTGAGGACGGCGGCAAGACGTGGAAGGACTGGCAGGTTGTCGAGGTGCTCCCTGATGGGCACCAACACCGTTCCTACGGTTGCATGGGTGGGTTGGTGCGTTTGCCAGTAAAGGGGCAGGATGTGCTAATCTTTAGTAACGTTGACACGAAGAACGCTAAGCGCGAGCGCGGGACGGTCTGGGCGAGTTTCGATGGCGGGAGGACCTGGCCGTTAAAACGTCTCGTTTTTGAAGGTGCCCACGGTTACTCTTCCTTGAATGCTGGCCGGCCTGGGACGCCCAGCGAAGGGTGGATTTACCTCAACTTTGAAGGGGGGCCCAAGGGAGGTTCAACGGTGGCGCGTGTTAATTTGGCTTGGCTTCTTGGGGGGGAATCCACGGGTGATGGCAATGTGCCTAGCGCTCTTGCTAAATGAGCGACGACTTCGATTGGGAAGCGCGCTACCGTGAAGACACGGCAGGTTGGGATTTCGGGGAAGTTGTTCCCGCCCTTGAAGATTGGTTAGTTGATCAACCGCCAGTGACTGGCGAGGTGGTAGTGCCTGGATGTGGGCGGGGGCATGAGGCCGCTGCTGTTGCCAATAAATGGCCTGAAGCGGTCGTGGTTGGTGTCGATCTGTCAGAGACAGCTGTTCGCGAAGCGCAAGAGGGTTATATTTTTCCTAACCTGCGGTATGATACAGGCGACTTCTTTGCCGCGAGCGGCAAAGATGATTTGGTGGCGATCATTGAGCACACCTGCTTCTGTGCCATACCTCCGGAACTCCGCCCGGTCTACCGCGATACAGCGGCAAGGCGATTGCGGGCCGGAGGCCTTTTGATTGCTGTGTTTTATCTCCATCCTGAAGAGACGGAGGGCGATCCGGACGATGGTCCTCCGTGGGGGTGCTCGGTGCCTGAACTGAATGGCTTGTTTGATGAGCTGTTTGAAACGTTGGTCTCGCAAGTTCCTGCAAGAGCGTTTGAGGGACGAAAGAATCGCGAACTCTTCCGAGTCTTGAGAAGGCGATAGCTTCGAGAGACACTTTCATAAGCGCAAATGGCCCCGAACTCCATTGGAATTCGAGGCCTTTGTTAGCGTGAAATGTCTATTCTTGGGACTTCTTGCCCTTCTTTCCTCTCCTGGGCTTCTTGCCGTTGCCTTCCTTACCTCTGCCCTGGCGCTTGTGCATCGCTGCTGCGGCTTTGGTTAGTTCTTGGTCCGAGAGTTTGTCGTTGTTGTCCGCATCAAAACGCGCCTTGATGCGCTTAGCGAGTTTCTCGTCGGAGGCGACGCGTTTCTTGAGTGCAGCGAGGCGTTCTCCTTTGGAGATCTTGCCATCGCCGTCGGTGTCGAGGGAGGCGCGACGCTTCTTGGCTCCGGCCTGAGCTTTCGCTTTCTCATCTGCTGAAAGCTTGCCGTCGTTATTGGAATCAAGTTTCTTGAGCATTTCTTTTCTAGCCTTGCCGCGCTCGCCTCTGGGGCCCTTGCGTTTCTCGTCTTGGGCCATGAGGCCGCTGGTGAGGATACTGCTGAGGGTGATGATGGTAATGATGTGTCGTTTCATGTAGTGTGGTTGATTGAGTTCATTGGGGGTCTTTCTTTGACCTATGAGAAGAAACCACGCCTAGATGACGCGAAAATGGCCCTTTGATGACAACGGTGTCATTCATCGAACCGCTAAGCTTGCCGCTCTTGATGGATGGGTGTAGAGATAGCCCATGCGTTTCTGGAACGATTTTCTTCCCTTGATTGCTGCCGGTTTACTCGGGATCAGCGCGGGAACCTCGTCTGCTCAGATTGATACTACGCTGTTTGGAGAGGATCTTGGCCCTGCGATTCCCGATAGTCTCGAAACGGGTGAGGACTGGATGGTGATCGAGGACGCTCCCGAGGCTTTAACGGGCTCAACTCCCTTACCTCAGCCGCCGCCTTCGCCCACACCGGGCGAGTCGATCCCCGGTAGTCCATCGGTTGAGGAAAGTTCTGTTCCAGAGGCCAAGCCGGAACAGCCAAAGGCAAAGCGGTCCTGGCTACCGTGGAAGACGAAGCGCATGCGCAGGGAAGAGGCTGAGTCGCGGCTTGAAGCAGAGAGAGCGAAGTATGGTCCTCGGATGTCTGGTGTGAAGGCTCGGAGTTCTCAAGGTGGTGGGGGTTTTGACAGTGGCCTGATGGAGAGTGAATTACGTCGTTGGAAGCGTGATCCACGGAAGGCCATGACCCAGGCTCGAGCTGAGCGAAAGATGCTCCTGCTCTGGATCACCGACTCCGTTCGCAGTGGAAGTTCCAAGCCGATGGCCACGGAGGTCTTTCGGCATGGCAAGTTTCTTCGATTGATGAAGGACTATATGGTCCTGACAAAGCTCGATTTCGCGGATCCCGACATTGCGTCACACAAGTATACCAAGTATCTGAAAGATAAGCTGAAGGTCATGGGCTATCCAGTTCTCGTTCTCTTCTCGCCGGATTCAGAGGAGCTCTGGCGGCACGTAGGCTATCGATCAGGACGATTCCCAGAGATCATTGACCAGTTGGGCTACCAGGCGGAGGTCTTTGTGCGGAAAGAGAATCATCGCCATGAGAAGTTGGCCAACTCTGGTTACCGGCAATGGATCAACTACAAAAAAGAGCCCATCTTTGCCAAGGCAATGGCGGTGTCCCGGAAAGAGAAGACGGTTGTGTTATTGGATGAAGCGGGGAAGAGATACTCGTATCCGGTGGTCAAGCTTTCCAAGGAGGATCGCGATTGGCTAGCGGAGAATTTTCTTCGCTAGCATTTCGTTCATGGCATCAACCGACTTCGACAAGGCACCGAACCGGCGTGGAACCGGCTCATTAAAGTGGGATATCTTCGATCAGGGGGGGACCCTTCCTTTCTGGGTCGCCGACATGGATTTCGAGTCGCCGCCGGAGGTGATTGAGGCGCTACAGGCGCGGGTGGCGCACGGTGTGTTTGGGTATGCCTATGCGACCCAAGGGGAGAAAGATGCCGTTCTGGAGTATCTCTATCGAGTCCACGGCATCCAGGCACCTGGGGCTTGGATGGTCTGGTTGGCGGGGATGGTGCCCGCGCTTAGTGTTGCGGCTGCGGTGGCGCGGGAGCGCGGGGCGTTGTCGTCGCTCTGCACGACGCCAGTTTATCCGCCTTTCCTTAAATCTCCTGGTGATGCTGGTTTAGAGTCGTTGTCGGTGTCTCTTTGCCAGGATATGAATGGGCGTTGGACGTTTGACCGTGATGCTTTGGAGAACACTGTGCGTCCAGATACAGGTCTGTTTATCTTGTGCAACCCGCACAATCCGGTGGGTACGGTCTTCACGCGGGATGAGCTTGAATGGTTAGGCAATTTCTGTGAGCGGCATGACCTATTGCTCTGCTCTGATGAAATTCATTGCGATCTTATCCTTGATGAAGAGAAGACGCCGCATGTGTCTGCGCTCCATCTTTCGGAGTCGCTTCAGGAGCGAACGATTGTGTTGATGGCAGCGAGTAAGACATACAATATTGCTGGGATTGGTTGCGCCTATGCCCTGATTCCTGATGGAAAGCTGCGCACTGCTTATCGCAAGGCATCGGGCGGCTGGGTGCCACCGGTGAGTGTCTTTGGCTATCCGGCGACCGAAGCGGCCTACAGACACGGCGAGCCTTGGAGGCAAGATCTTATCGAGTATTTGCGGGGGAATCACCGGTTACTGGGTGAGTATTTGCAAGAGCATCATTCTGAGATCAACTTGACTCCTGCTCAGGCGACTTATCTGGCTTGGCTGGATATGCGTCCGCTAGACATCGAGAAGCCTCGGCTGTTCTTTCAAGAACATGGGTTGACCTTTTCGGATGGGGGTGACTTTGGTGCGCCCGGTTATCTCCGATGGAATCTTGGCTGCACACGCGCGGTCTTGACGGAAGGATTTGAGCGATTCACGTCAGCGATCCGCTCGATTTCATGATGCGGTTTGCTGGAGTTTGTGATTAGGAATGTAGACCATGCCTGCACCCTCTCTCGATTGGAGCCAACACCTCGCCAAACACAGTCAGGGACTTAAGCGGAGTGCTGTCCGCGAGATTCTCAAGGTGGCGGTCCGTCCTGAGGTGATTTCGTTTGCTGGTGGGTTGCCAGCTCCGGAGTGCTTTCCGAGTGAACTCATCGCTTCCGCGTCGGCGCGCTTGCTGGGTAAGGATGAGTGTCGCAGCTGTCTACAGTATGGTGAGTCCGAAGGATTGGCTGAGTTACGAGAGCATCTCGGGAATTCAGTTTCACGTCCGGTCGAAGATGTACTCATTACTTCAGGTGCACAGCAAGGCTTGGATTTACTAGGACGTGTCTTGTTAGATTCGGGTGATGTTATTGCTGTGGAGAATCCTACCTATCTTGGTGCACTGGGAGCTTGGCGTCCGCAAGGAGTGCGCTTTGCGCCTGTAGTGATCGACGGCGATGGTCTCGTCGTGGACGCGTTAGAGAAGATTCTAGAAACGGAACGCCCAAAGTTTCTCTATACGATGCCCAACTTTCACAATCCGGCCGGGGCCGTGCTGTCGTTGGAACGTCGCGAAAGGCTGATCAGTCTAGCGGAGAAACACGCCTTGCTGATCCTCGAGGATGATCCCTATGGCGACTTACGCTACGATGGCGAGCCCTTGCCGAGTCTTCTGAGCCTAGCTACGGATCGAGGCCTGGCGGATAGGGTCGTGCATTTGCGCTCCTTCTCGCAGGTGGTTGCTCCAGGGTTCAGGGTGGGCTGGCTCACAGCTCCGCCCGCGTTGCACGATGCGCTAGTGAAGATGAAGCAGGCGACTGATTTCCACCCGAATATGCTTGGTCAGCGAATCATGCTAGAGGTGGTCCGCGACGACTCCTTTCCAGCTCATCTAACCCATTTGCGAAAAATCTATGGGGCGCGTCGAGACGCGATGGACGACGCTGTGGGGAGGCATTTCCCCGGAGGTACCACCTGGACGACACCGCAAGGCGGTATGTTTCTCATGGCGCAATTACCCCATGGAATCGATGCGGCTGCAAGTTTGCCTGCTGCTCTCGAAGCCAACGTGGCGTATGTGACGATCGATAACTTCACCGTGGACGGCACGGGACAAGATACGGTGCGCTTGAATTTCAGCAATGCCTCGCTGGAGCGCATCGAAGAGGGCATTGCTCGCCTTGGAGAGTTGGTTCGCTCACTGCCGTAGCTAGAGTGGCACTTCGAATAAATGGACTTTCCTTAGTTTGATGGTCCTGATTTAACCTTTGGCAGATGACAACACTTCAGAACTACATCCACGGAGAATGGCGGGACAGCGTTTGTGCCGATCAATTGGCTGTCGAGAACCCGGCGACGTTGGAGGTGTTGGCGCAAGTTCCCATGGGAGCGGCCACCGCGACTGATGTGGACGTGGCGGTGGCAGCATCGGTGGAGGCGCAGCAGGAATGGCGAGATACACCAGTGATCGAGCGCGTGCAGCCTCTCTATAAGCTGAAGCAACTTCTTGAGGAGCATCGCGAAGATATTGCCAAGACGATCACACAAGAATGTGGGAAGACCTTGGGCGAAGCTCGTGGTGAGATGCAGCGTGCGATTGAAAATGTTGAAATGGCTTGCGGCACTCCTGCGCTGATGCAGAGCGAGTTTAGTGAGAACATTGCGCGTGGGATCGATGAGTTCATGATCCGTCAGCCGATTGGTGTGGGGTGTTGTATTGCGCCTTTTAATTTTCCAGGCATGATCACGTTCTGGTTTCTGCCCTACGCGATTGCCTGTGGGAATGGGTTCATCGTGAAGCCGTCGGAGAAAGTGCCATTGACCATGATGAAGGTCTTTGCGTTGCTTGACCAGATTGGATTGCCGAAGGGGCTCGTGAACATGGTTCACGGAGGCAAGGAGTCTGTCGATGCCTTGTTAGCGCATCCTGATATCAAGAGCGTGAGCTTTGTGGGGAGTTCTCAAGTCGCCCGTTACATCTACGCTAAGGCTTCGGAGCACGGAAAGCGAGTTCAGGCCCAGGGAGGAGCGAAGAACCCCATCATCATCCTGCCAGACGCTGATTTGGAAATGGCGGCAAAGATCGTTGGTGACAGTGTTTATGGCTGTGCGGGACAACGCTGTTTGGCAGCTTCTAATATCGTTACGGTGGGTGATGAGAAGGGGGAAGTGCGCGATGCAATTGTCTCCTGCGCTGAAGCCAAAGTGACGGGCTATGGCTTGGACGAGGGTGCGGACATGGGGCCGGTGATTTCAGCGGAGAGCAAGAGTCGCGTGGAGGGGCTCATCGACCAAGGCGTGAAAGAAGGTGCCAAGCCGGTCATCGACGGCCGTGGCGTGTCGGTTTCTGGCTACGAGAAAGGGCATTTTATCGCGCCGACGGTCCTGGAAGACGTTCCGATCGATGGTGAACTGGTGAAGACCGAGATCTTTGGGCCTGTGATGAGCCTGATTCATATGAAAACGATCGACGAAGCGATCGATTTCATTAATCGCGGTAACTATGGCAACATGGCTTGTCTTTTCACGAGCAGTGGCGCGCATGCTAGGGCGTTTCGCTACCGTGCCGACGCGGGGGATATTGGTATCAATATCGGGGTGGCCGCACCCATGGCTCAGTTTCCGTTCAGCGGTTGGAAGGAAAGCTTCTTTGGAGACCTGCATGGGCAGGGGAGGCATGCGATTGAGTTCTTCACTCAGACTAAGGTTGTGGTGGAGCGTTGGCCGAAAGAGTGGAGTCGCAAGTTCTAAACAGTTCGTTGTCCATGATTCAAATAGCGAATGCGCCATGTTCTTGGGGGGTATTGGAATTCGACCTCCAAGGAGAAGCGGCAGGTTGTGCGCAGGTTCTGGATGAGATCCGTGCAACAGGCTATGCTGGCACGGAGCTGGGAGACTGGGGATTCATGCCGACTGAACCAGCGAAGCTTGCTGCGGAGCTAGGCAAGAGAGAACTCGCTTTGTTAGGTGCGTTTGTCCCCGTGCGTTGGGCGGAGCCTAGCATGCATGCGGAAGCGCTGGAGATTGCTGTGAAGACGGCTTCTCTGATGCGGGACGCTGGGTTTGCTGATGCGTTTATTGTCCTTGCTGATGACAATGGGACGGACCGTGTGCGGTCAGCCGAAGCAGGACGGGTGCTGTCCGAGCAAGGCTGGACAAGTGCGGAGTGGAAAGCTGCTGGGAAGGCAATCAATCACTTTGCTGGGCAGATTCGAGAAGAAACGGGTTTGCGATCCGCGTTTCACCATCATGCGGGAGGTTATGTCGAAACGCCTCGTGAGGTTCAGTGCCTATTAGACGAGACGGATCCTGATCTCGTTGGACTTGTGCTCGATACTGGCCACTACGCGTTTGGCGGTGGCGATGCCTTAGATGTTCTGAAAAAGGTGCCGGATCGGATCTGGCATGTTCACTTTAAAGACTTTCATGCAGGCATCGCCGAGCGTGGTCGTGTAGAGAGCTGGGACTACCTACGATCAGTCCAAGAAGGCGTCTTCTGCAAGCTTGGAGCAGGGCAGGTGGATTTCCGTGCCTTTGCAGATGAGTTACGGGATCAGAACTATGATGGATGGATTGTCGTGGAGCAGGATGTGCTGCCGGGCATGGGCGATCCTAAGGCATGTGCCCAACACAATCGAGACTATTTGAAAGGACTATCACTATGAGCACAAACGCATTGCGCATCGGCGTCGCTGGACTTGGCCGTATCGGGAAGATTCATTTTGATAACCTACGCAATCATGTTTCAGGGGCGGAACTCGTGGCCGTGGCTGATCCTTCTGCTGAAGGTCGTGCTTATGCTGAACAGTCTCGTGTGGCTTCCTATGAAAGTTTTGAGGAACTGATCGGGCATCCGGATTTGGATGCAGTGGCGGTGTGTTCTCCCACAGATGAACACGCCAATCATGTCATCGCTGCGGCCCGTGCTGGAAAACACATCTTCTGCGAGAAACCGCTCGATCTCTCTGTGGATCGCGTCGAAGAGACGCTTGGCGTGGTGAAAGAGACGGGTGTGCAACTCATGTTAGGTTTCAATCGACGTTTTGATAGACACTTTGCAAAGCTGAAGTCACTCGTGGCTTCAGGTAGCGTGGGTGAGCCTCATATCATCAAGTTAACCAGTCGTGATCCTGCCCCGCCCCCGCTTGAGTTTATCAAGCACTCGGGTGGCCTCTTTCTTGATATGACCATCCATGATTTCGATATGGCAAGACACCTTGCCGGGTGTGATGCGGTCGAGGTCTACGCGCAGGGATCGAACTTGTTAGATCCCGCCATCGGCGAAGCAGGCGATGTTGACACGGCTGTATGCGTGATCACCTTCGAGAATGGGGCTACGGCAGTGATCGATAACAGTCGCAGGGCGGTTTACGGCTATGATCAGCGGGCCGAGGTGTTCGGTACGAAGGGAATGGCGTCGATAGGCAATGATACTCCTGATCGTCATGAATTGTTCACAGCGGCAGGTCAGCAGGGGCCTTTGCTAGAAAGTTTTTTCCTTGAGCGCTATGCGTTAGCGTATCGGGCAGAGATGCAGGCGTTTGTGGAGGCGGTGAACGGAGATAAGCCGGTTCCCGTTGGTGGGGAGGATGGGCTTAAAGCTCTGAAGCTAGGTGTGGCGGCGTTGCAGTCGACGAAGGAGTATCGTCCTGTGGCGATTGGTTAGCCTAGATTACTTTTCTTCGCCCCAGATCACTTCGAATCTCCCTTTGGAATCGGCCGCTGCGCGTGCCATGCCTCCTGTGTTGAATTGCATCGTGATCTTGCCGTCTTTGTCTACGGCGATGATTCCTCCTGTGTTCTTCTTTAGGCGTTGAGTTAGGATTTCGTTTGCTGCCTTATCAATTGGGGTACTGGCGTAGCGCATTTGGGCTGCCATATCGTAGGCGATTGCACGGCGAATGTACTCTTCGCCGGTGCCAGTGCACGACACGGCGCAGGTGGTATTGTCCGCGTAGGTGCCTGCGCCAACGATCGGCGAATCGCCTACGCGACCAAACTTTTTGTTCGAGAGTCCACCCGTGGACGTCGCTGCAGCAAGATTGCCATGGCTGTCCAGCGCAACGCATCCGACCGTGCCTTTGCTGAGTTTCGCGCGGCTGTCTTGCCAGGCTTTGCGTGCGGCGAGGGTGTGAAAGTAGTCTTGGGTTACTAGAGGCACCTTCTTCTCCTCGGCAAACTTATCGGCACCAGGTCCTGACAAGAGCACGTGTCGGGTGTCCGTCATGACGAGACGAGCGAGGGTGATGGGATTCTTTGTGGTGGTGACCCCGGCCACAGCTCCGCAGGCCAACGTCCTGCCATCCATGATCGAGGCGTCGAGCTCGTGACCGCCAGCTGCATTAAAGACCGCACCGCGACCGGCATTGAATTGAGCATCGTCCTCAAGCAGGCGCACGACGGCTTCCACCGCGTCGAGACTCGTGCCGCCGTCTTTGAGAATGTTGGTGCCGGTCTCCAGAGCTGCTTTCATCGAAGCAGCGCGCTTGATGTTGGCTTCGTTGCTAAAGTTTGAAGGTGCCGAGCCAGCGCCCCCATGAATAGCGATTGCGTAGCGGTGTTCCTGAGCCTCTGCGGCGAATATGCTGAGTCCAAGGAATAAGAAGAGTGGGAGGCAATGACGCATGAGGTTAATGTGTGTTGGATAAAATTTTGTATATTTCTAAAAAGTCTAACGAGAAACTCTCACCGAGTCGAGTCAAGATTTTCCGTGTTATCCGTTGAGCTTCGTGCTAGTGATGTTCGAGCCATGCGTGTCCTTATTCTCCTTAGTCTTGGTCTCTTCCTACCTTTGACGGCTTGTCGAGATCGGGAAGAGGTGGCGCTCAGTCAGCTGGAAGAGCGAGGCTATAGCTTCGCTGTGAGTGCTTACCATGGTGCCGCAGCCAACGGAGATGCTCCTGCCGTGATAGAGTACCTCGAAGCGGGTATGGCTGTCGATGTTGAGGGAGAGAACGGCCTAACCGCATTTCAAAACGCTGCGTCGGAAGATCACGATGAGCTTGTGCGAGTTCTGATCGAGGCAGGAGCCTCGCCAGATCAGCGCCTTGCGAATGGGCGCACGATGCTAATGCGTGTGGCCGATCGTGTCGGTGGTGATTTGCGTATGCTAGAGTTTCTTCTTGAGAATCGTGCCGATCCTCTCGCGGTGGACAGTAGTGGCATGACATCACTCATGGTGTCTGCGCTTGCTGGCAATGTCGATGGGGTGAGGCGATTGTCAGAACGGGATGTTCGTTCGCTTGACAAAGCGCTTATGTTGGCCTCGGCACAGGGTTACACGCATTGCCTTGAGGTTCTCATTGAACGTGGTGCCTATGTGAATTGCCGTAGTCATGATACACAGACGCCGCTGATGTATGCTGCTGGCAAGGGGCACATGGAGGCCACGCAGCTCTTGCTCCGTCACCATGCGAACCGTTTCGCCCTAGATGATAATGGCAGAACGGCGGCAGATCGTGCGGAGGCGGCCAATCTACCAGCGTTGGCCGCCATTCTGCGTGACACCTCCAATCTTCTTGCCTCAGGTGTGCCGGCCAACAACGAATTCCTTCCCAGCCTAGATGGGCAACTCATTGTATTGCTTTCCGAGCCGATGATGAATGACGTTGTGGGCTCTCTCGATCCTATTGAGCCTGAGCGGCCAGTATTAGAATCCCCTGATGAGGAATCGATGGAAGAAAGTGACGTGGATCCGGCGAATCCCCGACCACCTACTTTATTGGTGAAACCTGTGATTATCAAGAAGGGTGATCCGATCGGAACCAGTTCTGCTGCCACTTCGAAGCCTGTTGATTTACAGACTGAGTTGCAGTTGGGACGATTCGAAGAGCGGTTCGAACCTCTATTAGTCACCGACGTAGATGGTGATAAAGCAAGTATGCGCCTTCTCGGACGTCCTCCGGAAGAGGCGATGATTACGGTTCTCGTTGGTCAGCGTATTCCCAACACCTCTTACGAAGTGACACGAGTGAACAAGCGGGTAAGGCCTACCAAGGGTGGTGGTATGCTCGACATCTCAGAGGTCTACGTAAAGAGTAGCCAGAAAGACGGTGAGCAACGATTCGTTCGCAATACGTTGCCTCGCGACGAGGCCACTCATCTTGTGGTGGAGGCGAAACGCTCTAAGCAGCGCTTTGCGGCGCGGCTGGGCGATGTGTTCACGATTGCGGAGACACAAGAGTCCTACACCGTGACCGATATGCGTCCCCATCAACTTCTCATTCGAAATGAGGAGACTCAAGAGATCCTTACGATTGACCGTCACTAGACTACTCTCCTCACGGAGATTCTAGCAGTGTGCTATTGCTTAATAGGCCTTTGAACTTCGCTGCAACATCTGAGGTGTCCCTTGTGGATATCACCGTCATGCCACCTCTCACGAGACCGTCCCAACCGAGTTGATGCAGTCCGGTGTGGGTGTCGTGGCGGAAGAGTGTGATGGCACCCTGATACGCTCTGGGCACATAAGCCTGAAGCGGCGGGCAATCGTGTTGTCCCTCACTTTCTTCAGCAGCTGGATTAATCGTATCGAATAAAGCCACGGAGTCCAAGGAATCTCCCTGGTCCATCGCCTGCTGGCCAACTTCGTAGGCTATAGTCCCTCCTAGTGGCCCACCAGTGACAATGAAGGATTCCCCTCCAATGCGGCTCCGAATCTCTGCCAGGCACGCTTCAGCCATGCTCTCGACGCACTTTTCGGAGGCATGAACAAAGTCGGTCACGATGAGATAGGCGGGACGATCACTGATTGAGCTATCCGCAATCTCCTGACAAATATCCTTATCTGAGGGGCTGGCTGCAATGAAGAAGATGGGCTGGCCCGTTGTTCTAGTGGACAGCGGCGTTACGCTTAGGGGGTTGCTGGTTGGGTGGATGTTAGATCGTAGACCGTCCTTGGCAAGAATAAGTGAACCGTCCTCGTGCCACATGGCACGTGTGCCAGTGTGGAAGAGCACTCCTTCGGAGGGTGTGAATCTGCTCTTGACCACGTCTTTCCGCTGATCTGTATCCTGGAAGAGTGCGAGCCCGTCTCCGCCTACCCAAACGTCTCCAGTCATGCCTGTTGGTACTGGTTGGTGGGCTTCGTTAAGCAGGTAGATTTGAGTATGTGGGATCGGAGAGCCCAGGTTGGTGAATTCTGCTTCTAAATCCTCCTCAGTGATGGTGTGACAACATGTCAGGAGAGAGTTATACAGGGAGCCGTAACCAATGGTGAGGCTGACAGGGAGTTCTTCTAGAATACGGGCAACGATCTCGCGAGCGGGGCGTTTGTCTGTGATGACGATTTGGCGGATCCAGGATAGGTCTTCCGCATGGCGCTCCATTAAATTTGTGAGTTCTTCAGAGGTGAGGACCAGCGAGCTGACCCGTTGTTTGCCTATCGTTTCAGCCAGATTCGCAGTGGAACGCATTCCCTGGGGAATAGCGAGGACTCCTCCGTTGAGCAAGGCTCCCCAGACCTCTAGTAAGCATCGATCCGATGAAGGTGATCCTCCTAGCAAGAACACTTCATGAGGGCTTAGCGTGGCATAGTCTGTATTCTTGACCAAGCGAACGAGACTTCGATGAGGCAGGCTGACTGGAGCTGAGGACTGCTTTGTCCAATCGAAGAGCACGGTGGCGGAAGCGTTCAAACTTCCAAAATGCGAGGTGGGCGTCTCATTGGCAGTTGGCTGGATGCCCTTAGAAAGTAGATTAAGGTCCTGAATCTCTAGTTCTTTGCTTGTCCACTCTTGCGAGTCGGAGACCGGCTGGTCGGAAAGGAGGAGTTTGACTTGCGCCATTTTCAGAGTGTCAGGATCAGCGCGATGCTGAGGATCTAAAGGCAGATAGGCAGCGCCAACTTTAAGAATGGCCAGCCATGCCTCTAACATAAGGGGTGAAGGCTCAGCTAGGACGGCGATCGTATCGCCGGTATCGACCCCCTGCTGCAGCAAGGCGGCTGCGAGTTGATCTGCTCGAGTATTGAGGTCTCCATAGCAAAGCTTATCGTGTCCGTAGCGGACAGCAATTCTACTTGGCGTTTTGGCCGCAACCGATTCGAACAACTTGTGAACTGGCTCATTGGGAAAGCTTCCTGTGGTGGTAAGATTTCGGCTAATGACTAGATTCTGGAAATCGCTGCTGGAGACAAGAGGAAGTTCCTCTACGAGGGTCTCCATAGGCATTGTAGCAAATCCTTCTAGAAGTACAATGAAGCAATCCATCCAACGCGCGATAGTGTCTTCGTGATACCTTGACGCGTCGTAGTCGCAGAGGACGGAGCTTGAGGTGATCTGCCAATGGATGGCCAGTTCTTCTGGGATTTCGTCGAGAGAGAAACCACAGGTTGGTCCGTGGTTGGCTAGCCAAGCCACGAAAGTCTCTGGTTGGAACAATGTATTCTCAATTGCCAGCTCTTTCGCTTCACAGATTCGTTCAATGGATTGATTGATGGTGTCAGGTTCGCGGGCAGAGCAGAGCGGTGTATTGACTCCTTCGATATTTGCCAGGAACGCAATTCGGTCCGTGCCGCTCCAGGCTTGGAAGAGTCTTTGGAAGCAGGCGAGGAGAAGATTCTCGTATTGGCCGTTGAGAGCCTTGGCCCGTGTGTCCAGGGCTTGAGCAAGTTGCGTGGGCAGCGCATAGCGAAGTGTCTTTTGAGACTTTTCAGATTTGTCTACATAATCAGCTGGCCAAGAGCCCTGTGCACCTGTTAGGTGATTTTCCCAATACCCCAATAGCTTCTTGTCCTTTTTCCCTGCAAGTCGGGCTTGATAAGCAGCAAAGTCTACGAGCAGGAATCCCCGATCTTGTAGAGCGTGAAAGCTCTCGATGAAAGCGTTGTGTACGCGGGCAAGGTCTTGTTCTGTATGCGATAGTGTAGTGGCATTCACCGCACTGGTAGAAAGCCGCACGCCCTGCAGTAGGCTCTCGGCTTCAAATAGACGCGATTCGTCAGGAGAACTACTAGGTTCAAGCGTGAATAGTGCGCCTAGGCGACGGATTTTCAGAGGAGCGTCTAGTTCGTTTGCGACCGCCTGGAGTCCTGCTAGGAGGTGTGTGGTGCGTTCTTGCCACTGAGGGATGCGTTCGGCAGAAGCACGGTTGATCGCGTTCAGTGTCGCGTGAGCCGCCACCAAAGGGAGAGTGTTCGATAACGTTGCAAACTCATCCTCTGTGCTTCGACGTCCATCGAACCATTCGGCATTGCCACTGACGATTCCCAGGGGAAGTCCATCAGCGAGGGGCTCACCGTAGATGACGATGTCAGGTTTGATCGGGGCGTGCTTGGAGTGACCTAGAATATTCCACCGGAATGCAGTGTCCCGTTCATCGAGGATGAATGCGATATTCCAACGCTCAGTTTCTTCGCGAACGGTCTGAAGGATCTTTGTGCGCTCATCTTCTTCCAACTGAATAAGATCAAGAGGATTCACCACGATGGCGGCAAGTTCGCGACGACGACGATAGATTTGTGAGGTGAGTTGGGAGGCGTCGGCTGGCAAAGTTAGACAGTGGCCGACGTTCCCTCCTTGGTTTGGCTTTACCAGGCCGATTGCAGGCCGATTCGAATGCTCCTTAGCGAGCATGAAACTGAGGCTCAGAGCATCCGCAGAAGATTGGGTGAAGGTGACCCTGTCAGATCCATTCTGTGAGGAGATTGCTTTACTGACCTCGAACTTGAGGGCGTGGAGAGCATCTGATGTCGCTGCTGGCTGGAGATGGTGACGGTAGGCTTTGAGGATCTCCGGTGCTGAATATCCTAACAAATGCTTGGAAACTGAGGGGGAGATATCAACGTAGTTTCTCTCGTCCGCATCCCAAGCTTGGCCACCGAGTTGGCGAATAATTAGAATGTCAGCGTTGTTTGAAGCTGGTTCCCCTAAGAGGGCTTTTGTAGAAGCGATCCGTTGCTGGCTTTGCGGGGCGGCTTCGCGGATACGGGCATTAACTTCTTCCATGTAGTCTGCAATCCCTGCAGGAAGCGGTGCATCTTCTGGGCCTGCGGTCTCGGGCGTTGACGGGAAGACTGCTGAACGAAGGTCGTCGAGGGCATTTTCAATTTGTTCGAATCTACAGTGAAGCTTGGCAGGATCGCCTAGGGGTGTGTTTGATGGCGCTTGAGATACCTCCTCCTGGCTGTCTGGCGCGCTTGGTGGCGTGTCACTTCGGGCCTCGTTATTTGGATGGTCTGCAAGAGTGGTCGAGTTGGATTCCTCAGTAGAGTCGAAGGAGTCGTTCGTGGTCTGATCGATCTCTACTTCCTCAAAACTTTCTTGAATGGGGGCATTCTCCGAAGGCTCCTGCGACGACTCTCGAAGGGGATCTTGGCTCAGAAGAAGTTGAGCGGCAGCTTGGGCTCCTAAGGGTGGGCGATTTATCGTTGGTGGATCTGTTTTTTCTTCACTAGCAGGTTCAGCATATTGAATTTCGGGCGACGTGTCTGCAGCTCCTGGCTCGGTTTCTTCGGATGGTGCTTTGGAGAGAGCTACGGTGTCGACACCATGGAATGCATGCCAATCGACAGGAACGCCTTGTTCCCAAAGCTTCCCTAAGGTCGAAACGATGTGGTGCATTTCGTCTTGTGGGCCTTGGGTGGTTCCACTGAATGCTCTAAGGCCAGTGACATCGGACTGTTTCAAACTATCGGTGAGTGTATCTCCCGGTCCTACTTCGAGAGCCAGACCAGAGAACGCTCCCTCCAAATGGTTGAGACCTTCGCTAATACGCAAAGGCTTTGAGAGTTGTGAAATCCAATGAGTAGGAGCGCTTGCAGCCTCATCCATCACCCAATCCCCAGTGACTCCAGAGATAAATGGAATTTGAGTGGGCTGGAGATCGACGTAAGAGAGAACGGTTTCGAAAGCGTCTTCGATCACGTCCATGGCATTGCTCTGGCGAGGGGTGGAGTAACCGAGAGCAGTGAATGCAATGCCTTGGGTCTGCAGGATTTCCTCAAGAGCTTCGACACGTCGGGTAGGCCCTGTAATTAGGGTACACTTGGTCGACTGATACGCAGCGACGTCGACTTGCTGTTTTAAGAAGGGTTTCACTTCTTTAGCTGGTGCATTCACCTTGAGAACCCGTCCCTCAGGACAACGCTTGGAGATGAGTTCGGCTCGTTTAGCGATGAGTGCTAGACCTTCTTCAATTGTAAACACGCCGCCCAGGCATGCGGCGACATACTCGCCAATTCCTTGACCGAGACATGCATCAGGATAGACTCCCCAAGACATCCAGAGGCGTGCGAGCGCGAATTCCATGGCGAATACGGCGGCGTCTGTGTGGATCGACGTCTGGCTGAACTGCTTGGGATCGAAGAGGGTCTCTCTTAAATCGTGGCCGTTTAGTTGACGGTGTGTGTCACCGCACCAGTCAATGACTTCGCGAAATGTCGCCTCACACTCGTAGAGCCCCTTACCCATGAGGGGGTGGGCTGCCCAGGAATCGGGAAAGAGGAAGACGGTCGGAGGTTGGGGCGTTGCTGCAAGCGTGTTGATCGATTGATTGAGCAGAAGCCTTGTCTGGTCAAGATCTGTCATTGCCATGCTGGAGCGATGTGCCTTGGTGTGTTTGCTCGTTGCTAGAATGCTAGCGATCTCCTGAAGGCCTTCTGTATTTTGAAGAGGAAGCTGTTTGGCGAGAGTTACACGTTCAGTATTTAGCAGTTCGTTAGTGTTTTCGGACGCGATGAGAAGTGCTGGACGGCTGACCTTTTCAGCTGCCTGATTTAGTAGGTGAGCCTCCTCAGCGAGGTGAACCTCTTTAGCAAGACGTTCTTCTTCGGCAAGCCGAGCCTCTTTAGCGCGGTGTGCTTCCTCCTTAAGCCATGCATCTTTAGCGAGGCGTGCTTCCTTTATAAGCGTAACGGCAGCATTTGAATTTTCGCTCGGAATCTTGTTCGACAGTTGCGTGAGAGCCTTCTCTTGCGGTTTGATCTTTGGCGTGAGGCCATCCGCTTTGTCCGAAACTATGGTAAATGGGCTTTCGATGATTCGCTGGGTCAGGTTAAGATCGGGATCAAGCGCCCCGTGCTTGCTGGCCAGGTGCTTTTGCAGTTCGGAAAGGTGCTTATTGGCAAGGTTTTCGATCGTCTCGCGCTTATGTAAATGCCGGCTGTAGCTCCATCGAAAGACGAATTTGCCATCTGCTTCTCGTGATTCTAAGACAACTTTGTAGCTACGGAGGGCTCTCGGACTGTGCAATGCACCAACGGCTTCTTGAGAGGGCTGGAACAAGCATTCTGCGGTTAGCTCAGTGGTAGTCGCTTTGCGGGGACGAAAGCTCATCCACGGCGCAGGCAGATCTGTGTCGGGGTTTCCAATTCCATGAATCTCCTGAAGCGTTTCAAGTTGTTTGCCTAGATTGTTCGCGGTGTCTTCGAAGCTACCAGAAGGTGAAAGAAGGATGGGCGCCGATTGCTCGCACCATCCTATAGTCTGACTAACGTTAGTAACGGTCTTACGGTCTTCCCAAGTCCAGTTGGCCAGTGTCGGTTTTGCTTCTAGAGCCTGGAACGTATGGGCCAAGCTTGCAGCCAAGATGGCTTCAACAGGCTGCGATTGGCTGAGCAAGACTTTGGAGTTTTCCTCATCGAGGCTTATTTCTAATTGCTCCTGACTCCCCTCGATGTTTCTGCCGGGATTCTCGAAGTCTGCGGGAATGCCAATGGAGGCGCTAGCGCTATCCGCGAGAACATCCATGTAGGCCTCACGAGCCACTCTGGGTACTTGACTGATCTCTTCAAGCCACGTCGCATAGGAAGCTGTTTTTGCTGGGAATTGCGGATCGGCTCCATGGGAACGAGCTTCATAGTCCGTAGCAAGGTCTTTCAAGAAGATTCCCCACGAGGTGGAATCAATCACGAGTTGATGGGCGACTAAGAGCAGTCTTGCTGGTCGTTTCGCGCCTAGATCGAAGTAGACGGCGCGTAAGAGAGCTCCTTGGCGAATGTTCAGTCTGCCTTGCGTAGCCGCAGCGATCGTCTCAATCTGGTCTTGGATACCATTGTCAGAAGCCTTTCTTAGATCGACAACCCTGAGAAGGTCGCCACCAGTGGTCTTACTATATTCCTGTCGCCACTCGCCGGTCTTGAGATGAAACTTCAAACGGAAGATAGCATGTCGATTTGACACTTCCGTGAGAGACCTCTCAAGCAGCTTACAATCCAGAGGCTTCTTCGTTTGGAGCATAAGCGCATTGTTCCAATGATCTCGCCCTTCAATATTCTGAGGGAAGAACCATGACTGAATCGGAGAGAGAGCAAACGGTCCATCTGGAGGCGCGGGTGCCGATTCCTTGCCGGCGTCGTCGGTTGCTGGTGGGCTTACGACGATGAATGGTGATACAAGTGGGCTATCTTCGCTCGGGGCGCAGGAGGACGCCTCTGATTCGATGATAGAGTTTTGGTGGTCTAACTGAGAGAGTGTCCGCCACGTGCTTGCAATTCGCTGAATGGCTTCAGATGGTGCGACATGACCCTCAGTGTCCAAAGGCGATGTGTAGGCTTCTTTCAATTCTACTGTGTCTCGATCGCCGAGCGTCTTCGCTAGTTTGATAGGAACCTGAAAGACGCTCCAACCTTCTTCTGGGAGGTCCTGTCTGCAGTGGCTGACCATTTGGTCAAGAAACGTTTGAGTGTTCCGGTTGTCTTCCGAAGAGAGGAAGGGCAGGTCGATATCTAGGCAGTTATGCTGCGTAGCAATCTCGGAGAGGTCAGCGAGCATTCTGTTCTCTACCCCGCGATACGCGGCAATGTCATCCAAGAGGAAGTTATGAACCAACAACGTCCGTTTGACTCTCTCAAACATGATAAGTCCAACGACGCCGAGATCGCTGTGAATGTCCTGCACGCGGAAGAGTGTTGCGTAATGGTATGGTCGTCTCAGCCAAGTCTTGATCTCGCTTTCTGAGAATCGGCGGGCCGTGGCATTGAATAGAGTTGCCTGCGAAGTCAGCTCAGCCATTCGGGCATGTTGCTCGGGCGTTGGCGAAACTTGGGTGACCTTGACATCAAGCGCTTCCACATAGTCTGCGAAAGATCGAGAGTTTTGGCGCAGAAGGCGTCGTTTGCTCTCTGCCAGTTGCTTGTCAGCTTCGTCTAATCCCATGTCTTTGTTAGACAAGTCTCTGTCGAGTAGCCAAAGGTGACCAAGAAAGTCTGGGATCTCATTCGCATTTTCCGGCAGGACGATACTGATGATGTCTGACCGCTGCTTGCGCAGTTCGGTAACCAAATCGGCGCTCTTGGATAAGAAGGCTACGTGGTGTCCTGGAATGCCTAGCTGTTTCGCGAGCAATTCTACTGCTTCTCGAGCGGACGTTGAGTGGCGACGGACATCCACGATATCGTCAGCTTTCAGTATCATGTCCGGGTGATCGAGGATCGCCCGCTTAACAGCGTGATCGGGGCCATCACTAAGAACGGCGATGAGAGCTCCAGACTCTCGCTGACTAGCGAGGGCGCGTTGAAGCTCGCGGTGTTCCGCTGCGATTTTGATAGGATCGCTTTTCTCTAGCGTCGGGCTTTCTTTCCAAAGAGTATCATGGTCGTGGACAATCAGAAGCTTAGGAGCGGGATGGTGGGCTTGGTGGATGAAGCGCGCAGCAATCATTGCGAGCGCCGGATAGAGTGGGATTTGATCTCCATCGGTGCCGCTCGTGGACCCCATCCATTCTGGAGAGCGCGCCACATGGACGTGGTCATTATTGCTCAGCGACGCAAACAGGTGATTTTCGACTTGCTTGGCACAGGCCTTTGCATCGTCACCGGTGGCGTCCTCAGGTGGAGCAAGAAGAACGATCACATTGTGTTTAGCCTCACCACATTGGTTGAGGAGTTGGCTAGCGAAGGCGTTTGCAGCGGAGTCTTTTTGTGATCCACTGCGAGTGGCAGCGGAGTCTGAGATGGTAAAATCAGGCCAATCACTCGGACGGACAATCAGGAAATTGATGGAGTGAGCATCTTCACGTTTAAGACCTTCATTAACGAGTTTGCCTGGATCACTGGCGGCGGGGCGAATCACCAGTTCAGTGTCCCAACCGAAGCGTTGTCTCCAGGCCTCGAGAGGCCCGCGGAGGGGCTCCAAATCGAAGGTTCCCGTAAGGGAGATAGGTGCGTGTGGTGAACTCATGAGCAGTCTCTAGCATTGGAGGGTGCTGTACATCGCAGTTGCCTACCCCTGATTCGGGAACCGGAAAGCACTATGCAAGCACAGGTTAACATAGAAATTATGATAATAATATTCTTTTGCAAATAACTAAGGTCAACTTGAAAGGCTCGTCCCGGTGCGTGGTCAGGGACGATTGTGCGCTTGGTATCGCTTCATTCCCGGCGTTGCTTCGTCTATCCCATGCTTTCGCTCTCGTTTTCGTGGTCTCTTGTCGTCTGTAGTTCTCATTTCCTAGCAATGCTCGCATCATTGGCGATTAGAGACCCAGGAAGCGCGGATGCATACAAGGCGGAGGCGGCTCTGGAGGAGCGATATCGGGTCAAGAACACCTGTATTCCCACTGGCTGGACGATGCAGAGCGCCTGATCTACAGGCGTGAGCTGGCTTCGGGAGTGTATCGTATCGCTTGAGCTGAATTGAGTCGGCCACAGGGAAAGGCGGACCAGCCCCCGATCACACTCAGCTAGCTATCGCCCTAGGAGAACAGACCAGACAGGCGAGCCATTCACGAACGAACCCCTGTGCATGGAATCAATCCGGGTGCGTTCTGGGGATGGCAAGACGGCCATTGAGTTTTGATCTCAAGGTGTTCGTTGGCACTGGGTTTTGCCATGCTTAGATTAGAGGCAGCCTTCGCCATGAAGCTTTGCTTAAGGCTGGTAGAGGAATATCAGCGTCTCATCGACAACTAGATACCAGGAAGTGTCCCGAGGAGGAATACAACGGTGAGCACTGGCCTGGCAAGATGCTCGACACTCTCGGTAAATGTCAGTCATAAGCGCAACATATCACCGCGGACACCTGTCCTTGGTTTAATTGTGCTGCAGTGGCCGATTGTGATTACCACGACAATCGCATGGACAAGATATGGTGGACTGAGCGTTGGATCGATTGGTCTATGGAACCGCTTTACGCAGAGCAATAAAACTTCACCCAGGCTCATTGCTGGCAAGGCAAGCTATCCCTAGCCGTCGGCAAACCCGATATGGATGTAAATCCGGCCTCGACGATACAGGTGTTAACCGCGCTTAACGACGCCGACAAGGAATTCGATCTTCTCTTTGAGCCTGGAGCGAATCATGGTGTGGGGAAGCGGAAAGCCGTCGGCAAGACTTCTCCGTGCGCTATATATTGAGCGTTGAGCCACGCCATGACGAACGTTAGCTATCGAAGCACTTGGGCTGGTCCAAGATTTCCTTGAGTACGAATGCCGTTTTTGTATTGTCAGCAGTGAGGAGCTTTCGCACTTCTTTGTTGATACTTCCACGGTCACGATGCCGTGTGGCCTCAACCCGACCTGCTGCGAGATTCTCCATGGCGGCTCTCTCCTTATCCGAAAGGCCCTTTGATCCCCAAGGGGCCTTGTCCTTGATCTCGGTCACACTCGACTCTTGGCGAGGGGCAGCGATGGGGGGAGACGGGTCTGGAATTGGCGGGGGCGTCTCGGTCGGAATACCCAAGGATTCCAGAATTTGACGCATCGGATCCTCCTGCCGAGAAGGCTGCGGCCGAGAAGGGGCCTGAGGTGCGGGAGCGGTAGGGAAAGCTGGCGGCTCTTCTTCGTAGCCGCGGACCTGAGGGCGGCGCTGCGCGCTTGCCTGCTTGGCCTTCTTCACTTTCTCGCCGATCCAGTTTAGAAAACTGATCAGGAGAAAGATAAGAACGAAGATCGACTCTTCTGGAATGTCGAACGGCATGGCGTCAGCTAAGAGACGTTGTTAGTCTTCGCCGTCACGCGCGATAGAATCACGCATATCGGTGTCTGCCGTGAGATTCTTGTAACGGGCGAAGTCCATCACGCCGAGGTTACCACTGCGGAAGGCCTCGGCCATGGCACGCGGCACTTCTGCCTCTGCTTCGACCACTTTGGCGCGCATTTCCTGCGTCTTTGCAGCCATCTCTTGTTCGAGCGCCACAGCGGCAGCACGGCGAACCTCTGCCTTGGCTTGTGCGATCTGTTTGTCTGCTTCTGCCTGCTCAGTTTGTAGTTTAGCGCCCACATTGTCACCAAGATCAACATCAGCAATGTCGATAGAGAGAATCTCAAAAGCCGTGGATGCGTCGACGCCTTTCTCCAATACGAGTTTTGAGATATTATCTGGATTCTCAAGAACATCCTTGTAAGACGGCGCGGAGCCGATGGAAGTCACAATGCCTTCACCCACACGGGCGATGATCGTTTCCTCCGTAGCACCTCCGACAAACCGGTCGAGGTTCGTGCGAACGGTGACTCGGGCGCGGGCTCTCACAGATATACCATCGCGAGCTACAGCATCGATCTTATCTTTTCCGGAAACTGTGCCTGGGCAATCAATCACTTTTGGGTTGATGCTTGTGCGAACAGCTTCCAGGACAGTCTTTCCCGTGCCTTTCACGGCAAGGTCGATGGCCTGTGCCCTTTCGATGTTCAGCTTGATACCTGCCTTATCGGCAGCGATCATGGCGAGAACGACTTGGCTCACTTCACCACCAGCAAGGTAGTGGGCTTCCAGAATGTCTGTGGTGACAAGGTCGAGACCTGCTTTAGAAGCCGTGATCCGGCTGTCGACGATGAGTCCCACGGGAACGCGACGCAACCACATGGCGATGAGTGTAGCCATGGCTACCGGCGCATCGGCAACCCGGGCACGCAGCCAGATATTGAAGAATTTGAGAAGGATGATGACGACGACCAGGGCGACCAGGGCGACGATTCCAAAGAGACCATATTGCCAGGCCTCTACAGCTAAGATTGGGGTGTTCATAGACTTGAATAGATGGTTGTTAGTTGATGTTTTAGACTGTTGCTGGAGGCGCTGTGCGACGAACGACGATGCGTGAACCCTCTACTTTCACGACGCGGACCGCAGTATCAGCGTCGATCATACCAGATTCAGCGAGCACATCGAGACGTTTGTCGCCGAACTGAGCCTTGCCAGCTGGGCGAAGATCTGTCTTGGTCACCCCTTCGGTGTCGAGAAATTGCTGATATTGCTCCAGCGCCTCATCATTGCTGACCGAGGTGCTCAGAAGGAAGTCCTTTCCAGGGCCTAACTTGTGAAAGTATTTTAGCCAAAGAGTGAGAGCTCCGACGATGAAGAAGACAGCGACCGTTGTCACGATGAGTCCCGTCGATGGTCCATACTCGGTGAAACACATGACGATGGCACCGGCGATGGCCGCGATGCCAACGATTCCAAGGATTCCGCCTGGCAAGAAGAACTCCAGGCCGATCGCAACGACGCCTAGCACGAGAAGGATGATGATGGTTGCTAGCATGGAAGACTTTCGATAGTGGACTCCGTAATGGTGCGCGAGTCAACCCTTGCCGGTTACTGCTGCTGCGCGACCTAGGACTCTTTCGGGATCAACTTCACTGTTTTGAACCAGGCGGCTAGACCTGAAGTGCGTTGGAGAGGCCGCTCCACGCTGGCTCGTACGCTGCTGATTGGTCCCCATATGGACACGGTATTCCGAGCGCGGGTCACGCCTGTGTAGAGCAGTTCCCGGGTGAGGAGGCGAGATGCTTGATCTGAGAGCACTAGCAGAACGTCGGTAAATTCGCTCCCTTGGCTCTTGTGGACCGTCATGGCGTATGCGGATTCGTGAGCTGGCAAGCGGGCGGGAGGGATGCGGCGGTAATTGCCGTCACCAGTGCGAAAGAAGGCATGCAACTTGCCGTTCCAAGGAAGCAGGATGCCAGTGTCGCCATTGAAGAGTTCGACGGCGTAGTCGTTCTCAGTGATGAGGATTGGGCGACCAGGATACCAACGCTGTGCGCGGCTCTGGCCCATGCGTGTCGCTAAAATATCGCGCACGTATTCGTTGATGGTCTCGGCGCCATACGGACCCCTGCGATGCGCGCAGAGGATGCGAAGCTCGTCGAGCTTTTCAAAGGCTTGGTCAGGTTCCGGACAATTTGCTAATGTTCTTAGATAGGCTCCAAGTCTCTGCCACAGAGCGTCTCGCATCTGGCTGGCGCTTGGAAGGGGTTCTTGAGTGCAGGACGTATCTTGGTCATCGGCCAAGAGAAGTTCTGTTAGGTCTGCATCCCCATTGCGAATGGCGACTGCGAGAGCGCCGATGCCTGTGTCCTGGGCAAAGCGATAGTTGCGCGTGAGTTCGACGCGAGGCAGTGGACTGTGTTCAGAACACAGGGCTTTAAAGACCGCGCCGGCATCCACGGATGGCAATTGTGCACGATCTCCGACGAGCAAGAGGCGGGTATTAGGTTTTAGCGCTCGCAAGAGTTTCGCAAAGAGTCCCAGATCCATCATGCTAGCTTCGTCGACGATGACTAGGTCGTAGGGGAGGGGATTATCCGCGTGATGTTTAAAAGTCGTTTGGTGACGTTGATAGCCCAACAAGCGGTGGAGTGTGTGTGCCTGGGTAAGCAGTGCCGTGGCAATGGCGTCATTGACTTCAGGAGCCGCTACTCCCGCTGCGATCGATTCTTGTAACCGTAGGGCGGCTTTGCCAGTAGGTGCCGCGAGCGCGATCCTGAGTTCCGGATGCAGTGAAAGAAGATGACCAAGGATGCGTAGCACTGTCGTCGTCTTGCCGGTTCCTGGGCCTCCGGTGAGGATAAAGAATGGATGTGCTGCGGCAAGTTGAACCGCTTGCTCTTGTTTGTCTTCGTGAAGTGGCCCTGGCGTGGAGGACTGTCCTCGCATTAACCAAGATCTTAAGCGTATCGAGATCTCATTCTCGTAGGTCCAGTGGCGTCGAAGATAGAGCCAACGATCTTTCCGCAGCACAAAGGGAGTCTGGTCGCCCGGTGAACCGATCGCTTTGCTGTCTTTAAGGGAGGCGATCCAGTTGGCGGTCTGAGGCATCACCACGTCCTGCTCATCTGGTGCTATTTCTTGGCTCTCCCAAAGGTCATCTGGAACCAGTTTCGCTAGATCTACGCAAACATGACCGCGTTGAGGCCATTGGCTAGCAAGAGCCATGGCAAGTTGCACATCTGGGCGGGACTCGTTGGTGAGTCGAGCCGCGAGGTTGGTCAAATGGACGTCCACTGGAGAGATCGCTCCCGATGCTTGCAGAGAAGACAGTGATAAACGTCTATCCATGAGCGACCTCCTGTGGTCCTGTGAGGAACTGTGACAAGTCTTCTATCAATGAGGCTGAAGGACGGTCAGTGAAGACGCCAAATATAGGACTAGATTCCTGGCTGATGCCGCGAACAAAGAGATAACGCACGCCTCCAAAGTGGGTGTCGTAGTCGTACGTATTGCCGAGTCGGTAGCTGAGAAATCGATGTAGGGCGACGACATAGAGATGGTACTGGAGGACGTAATTTGATTCAGCCATGACGCTGGGTAGACGCTCATGATGATAGTCTTCAGCGTGGCCTCCGAGAAAGTTCGACTTGTAGTCCGCGATGAAATAACGGCCTTCGTGTTGGATCACCAAATCGATGAACCCTTTGAGGAAACCCTCGACCGGGAAGAAGTCGAAAGCGTTCTGGCGAGACAGCAGCTGGTGTTCCTCGAAGAATTGTTCCAAGCGAGCCACCGTGAGATTGCCGATAGGGAAGTGAAAAGCGAGTTCGTTCAACCGCTGGCGATCGGAGATGTCAGCGAGTCGGAAACCGTCGAGATCACTGTGGAAGAAATCCAGTGTGTGGTGGGTCAGCTCCCCCAACCAGTCGTCGACAGAGAGGCCGTGAACCTCCAGCTGCTTCTTGGCCTCGGTGTGAATGGCTTCGGCGCTAGCTTGAAAAGAAAGATTTTCGTAGATAGCATGGAGCATGTTTCCCGTGCGTGCGCCTCGAGGGAGCGCATCCATGCCGGACAGTTGTTCGGCAGGGATTTCTGGCGCTGGCAAAGGATCTGGAGCGTCGCGGTCGGGAGTTTCTAATGTTTCACCATGTCCTGCCAATGATGAATAGCTTGTGATGCCCCAGTTGCGACTGGGCTGAGCTTGAAACTGGCGTGGTGCTTGCGCTCGCTCGGATTCATGTTGAGACAGCGTCACTTGGTTCCGATTCTCCCAAGTTCCGAGGGCAATAGTACCATTGCTAGCACCTACCAGTTTTGCCAAGTCCTCTCGGAAGCGCATGGGCGTGTGCCTCTCTAACCTATCTTTGACATCTGAAAGGGAGCCCTCAAGATCGCTTTCCAAATGGTGCCAAAGGTAGGCAAGACTAGAGGCCTTGTACTTCTTAGTTTCTGGAGCAAAGAGTAAGTAGACGCGATGTTGGGCGCGTGTCAGGGCCACGTAGAGAAGGCGGAGTTCTTCTTCCAATGCTTCTTCACCGGCTTGACCGCGATGCATATCGAAGCTTTCGGAGCCCACGTCAATCACGCGCCTGTGGCCGTGTTGTTCGGCCTGGTGAAAGCTCACGTAGTCTTTGTCCTTTCGACTTCGATCTGTGCCCATCCATGCATACGGCATGAACACGAAGGGATATTCGAGTCCTTTGCTCCTGTGAACGGTCACGATCTTGACGCGATCATCATCGCTTTCTAGTCGGAGCTCTTTCTCGTCCGATAGCGAGGAATCGCGCTCGTCCTGGTACCATTGCAAGGTTGCATGGATACTTAACTTCTTCGATGCCTGGGCTTCTTCGACCAGTTCGGACAAATGAAGAATGTTGGTGAGGCTGCGCTCACCATTGGGCAAGGCGAGGAGGCGCTGAGAGAGGTATTCTTCGCGCAAGAAGCGCCTGAACATCACGATGAAGCTCTCGGCCCGCCATTGCGCACGGTACGAGCCAATCATTTCTAACAAACTGCCCCAACGTCCTTCATCAGTCAGTGCTAGCTTGAGATCTTCATTGGTGAATCCCATCAGTTCGCTCAGCAAGAGTGCCTTGAGAAGGTTCTCATCCCGAGGTGAGGCGAGGACGCGTAGAAAGATGTCGAAACACTCTGCTTCCTTCGTTTGGAAGAGGTGCTGCCGTTCGTAGCTCACGGTTTTTACACCCAGTTGTTGAAGGCATTCTTGAAATGCAGGAGCTTGCCAGTGGGATCGAATGAGGATCGCAATGTCTGACGGGGCCACTGCGTGACCGTTGACATGGAGAGCCTGATCGCGCCCTAACTGAAGGAGTCGCGCAATTTCCTGACAGGTGGCTTCAACGCATTGCTGCTCCGCTTCGCGAGGGCCTTTCTCCGAGATCTGCCATAGCTGCATCGGTGCGATGTCGGCATCCTCTCCAACGAGCGTGCGCTGGCGATCATCAAGCGAAATGGGCGGAGAATTCACCACATGATAGTCAATTGCAGATGACCAGAATGGCCGAGGTGCCACACGGTAGACGGTGTTCACCGCTTCGATCAGTCCTGGCGATGATCGCCAGTTCTCTCCCAAGGTGGCCAGGTGATCCGCCTGTTTCCGAGCGTGGGTGTAGGTAAAGATATCGCCGCCGCGGAAAGCGTAGATGGCTTGCTTCGGATCTCCTATTAAGCAAAGGAGTCGATGGTCTTCGCTGTCGTGTAGATGCTTGAAGATGGCATATTGGGTAGGGTCGGTATCTTGGAATTCGTCGATAAGAATGATAGGATACTGCTGCCCCAATGACGCTGCGAGCGTGCCGGATTCTTCTTGCAATGCCTGGCGTGCGTTCTGCAGAAGGTCTTCGTAGGCAAATCGATTGAGCAACTGCTTTCGCTCGGGAAGTCTCTGGCGAAGGAAGAGTAGCAAGTCGCGCTTCGTTTCCACCCATTGATGCTCAAGCATCGCTTCCAAGACTTCTCCCTGATCACTCAGGTTGTCACAGAGGTCGAAGAAGGCATGAGAAGGAGGTGTCTCGCCGTCCTTGGTATTCTCGACAAGCTTGGTGTTTGTAAACCTACTGAGTTTGTCGCACGTGCTCGGCAGAGGAAACGGCTCGGCGAGCCAGTCGCGAACGGCAGCGAGCCAAGTGATGGTGCGCTTGGCTTGGTAAACGCGGCCGTTCAGTTTAGCTTCATTTATGGTGGCGAGGATTTCGTTCTCGTTGGAATCCAGAAATGCTTGAACTTCGGCGATAAGATCTTCCCACGACTTTAGATCGGCATGGGGAGCTTCCTCGTTTGATTCAGGGACAATGTCGGCGTCGGCCTGAGACATTGCCGTGCGGGCGAGGTCCATGAGCGCGGGTAACCCAAGTTTCTTCTGGCGCAGGTAGCTGAAGAAACTCTCATTCTGTCGTACCACAAGCAAGCGCCAGAAATCGTGCAAGGTGTCTTGTACAAGGCTTGCTACGTCGGGCTCAAGTTCGGTGTCGAACATCTGCCCGCTCTCAAAAGCCCGGTCCCGCAGGAGTCTCTGACAAAACCCGTGGATGGTCAGAATGGCGAGTTCATCAAAGTTGAGCAGAGCGTCACGCAAACTTTTGATCGCCGTGGTGGTTTCGATGCGTTGCTCTTTGAGCAGGTCAGTGACTAGGGGGTCTGGAGCGAGATCGTCCGGAAGAGTGTCGTTCAGTTGGCGCAGTGCTAGGTGAAAGCGCTCGCGGGTCTTGCGGCCGAGTTCATCGGTGGCGGCATTGGTGTAAGTGACGAGAAGAAATTCTTTCATCTCCACGTTTTTCTCCAGCACAAGCCTTAGAACAAGACTAGTGATACTGTGCGTCTTTCCCGTTCCGGCGCTTGCCTCGATAAACACGCAACCGCGAAGCGGACAGTCGAGCGGGTCGAATGCGTGCATGATGCTAAAACTCGACATTCTTCTTCTCGTTGTCGAGGATGGGTCGGACGATCTGTTCACTGAGTGCGGTGAACGTCTTGTCGAACGGGTTTCCAGTCGTCCCGAACGCGAGTTGGTGATAATAATCGTCACGCTCTCCGGTCTGGTGTTGGTTGCCTTGCCAGTCATCACGCGCTTTGGCGAGGCTCTCTGCTGGATCTTTGCGCTTCTTGCGTTGCTCGGCGTAGGTCATTGACGCCCTAGGAAACAATGCTAGAGGTTTGGTGAGCGCTTCCTCTCTAATTTCAGCGAGCTGTCGAAGCTCATGCACGGCGGCATGCGTTGTGTTGAACTCTTGGAGCGCCATGTTTTGATCGTCGCGTCCGAGAATAATGGTTGGTTTTTGCTGGAGGTTCGGAAGGCTTTGCGCGACCAGGTGTTCGACCCAGAGTCGGTAGCGGTCCTTGGGCCGTATCTTGCCAAATCGTATGCGGCGGAAGCCCTCTTCTCGAAGTCCGTTGAGCGTGCCACGCACCCGCCATTCGCCGACCATGAGATCGACCTCAATCGGATCGACCAGTGGACTTGCCAAGAACTCTTGCATGCTTTTTTGGAAACGGCGGACATTGGCGACCACGTGATGAACTTCACTCCGTCCGTGGGCTCCATGCGGCAATTGACCGCCAGCGAGAAGCAAATCGCCGATCTCATCGATTGGCGTTTCGGCCTCCAGAAGTTCGAGAATCCACTGATCAAGTTGCCATGAATCCAACGCGTTTAGCGTGATGGGTTCGACGTCTGAGGTTTCGATGCCTGAACTCGGTTTGTAGAGACCGAATACGTGCTGATAGTATGTCGCGACTGGCTGTTGGAGGAAGTGTATGAGTTCACCAATCGTCACGATTTTTTCAGTTGGTTCGTCGGTTTGCAGCTCAGGCGCTTCGATTCGTGACGGGGTGGATTCCAAATACTCTCGAGCAAACGTGCGGAAACGCTGGTCCGGGTCAAAGTAGGTCGGACTGAACGGTTGGAGTGGATGGGTGGTGCTATAGGTCGACGGGGCGATTTGATAAACGCGTTCGAAGTAGTCGCGAAGCTGGTTCACGAAGACGCTGGGTGACATCTCGCTGTTATCCTTCAGGCTCTGGCCTGTGTAGAGCATGACAAAGTGATCACGAGCAGCCAGCATCGCCTCTAGGAACATGTAGCGGTCATCCTGCTTGCGAGTGCGGTCGCCCCGCACGGGATTATTGCTCATGAGATCGAAGGTATCTTGGCGATCTTGCCTGGGAAACTCCTTCGAGTTCATGCCGAGCAGCACGACCACGCGAAAGGGAATGCTCCGCATGGGCAGGAGATTGCAAAACGTGATACCACCGGTAAAGAATCCGCCGCTCGTGCGTGATTCATCGAGCCGTCCCTCAACGTAGGTGCGGACGACGGCAAGGCTGAGATTGTTCTCGAAGTTGGCTTGTTGGACCGAAGCTTCGAACTCATCAAACAATTGATAGAGAAACTGAAGTTCGTAGGCATAGGCAGGATCATCGACAAAGAATTGCCGCACGATTTGCCGACCTAACTGTGCCCAGCGGCTTGCTGGGTGGAGACCCTTCAATTGGTCGGCGGTCGCTCTCAGTTGGTCCCATAGACTCAAAAACTGGCTGAGGACTTCGAGGTCGCTGCCTTCCACGTGATCAAAGGGAAGCACTCCTTCGAAGGATGCCTGTTCGTTACTCGGCATTGCGTAGCCTAACAAGAGGCGATCCAACCCGAATTGCCAGGTGTTTGCGTAGGTCTCCGGAAGGTCGAAATCCGCTTTCGAATGCCCATCACGCGCCCAGCGCGTGCCACTTACCGCAATCCAGTGGCGTATAGTATCCAGTCCCGTTTCCGTGATTCCGAAACGTTCCATGATGGGAACGCATTCCAAGATGCCGAGAATCTCGCTCACCTCCCATCGAGTATCGGCAAGGGAGAGCAGTTGTAGAAAGGCACCGCTCAACGTATGCGAAAGCCGAGGGGTACGATCCGCGATATCGTAGGGAAGATAGCGTTCGTCACTGTGAGGACGGCCGAAGACGGCGTGGATCTTCGACGTGTAGTCGTCGATCTTCGGAGCCATCACAATCACATCACGCGGGGCTAGATCAGGTTGTTTCTCAAACAGGTCTGACAAGACATCGTTGAGTACCTCGACCTCACGCATCGGGCTGTGGCAACTGTGGACCTGAAGACTCGGTGCATCGCTCTCCGTCTCGGCATCAATATTGCCCTGGCCTTCTTGAAGTGACAGAATATCCGTTTGCAGCGCAGAAAGAGCACTACGTCCTTCAGCGAAGACAAATTCTTCATCATGATCAGCGGTTTCGATATCGACGAGCTGATCGAAGAAATCCCGCCCGAGCTTTCCAAAGTAGGCGAGTAGTTCGTTCTCGAAATCAGGCTCTGCGGTGAGCCCGAGCTCCATTTGATCGAGCGGATCTAGGGGCTCAGACTTGTTGCGGGAGAAGATACGGGTGCGTTGTTTGCGAGAAAGGATGTCTCCCCAATACTCCTGGCAGGGGTTCAGAAAGAAGAGATGCAGATCGGTGTGCGGTGAAAGGGCATTCAACGTGTCGACAAAGAAAGGCGCCAGCGATGATAGGCCAAACAGACAGATGCGAGGAGGAAGCGCTGACAGATTGTCGCCGTGCTTCTTCTGAGCAATTGCTTGGAGAAAGGCACGTTGCAAGGCTAGACGATGATAGGGGCCCGTTCGTCGGATCAAGGCCTGCCATGTGAGCGCTTGCCAGATCTCCTCATCAAGAACTCGTCCATTTAGCCAACGCTGAAGGATCTGTGGACGATAGAGTTGATATCGATCCAACAGTTCTCCTAGACGGCTCGCGAGTTGATAGAGTCTAACATCGGGAGAAGAAGCCTCAGGATCGAGAAAGTTTGCCAGTGGCTCGCCGCCAGTTTGCTTGGCGACGTCTGGCAACACTTCCATGAGAATCCACTGAAGCGCCTCCCGGTCCAGTAGTGCCGAGTGCTCCTCATTCCATCCAGGAGTATTGGCCACCATCACCCTGGTGAGAAAAGGGATGGGGAAGGGAAACTGAATATTGGCGCTAACGCCTAACGTCGTCGCGAGTTCGAGGGACAACCAACGCTCCAACCCATGGCTTTGCACCATGATGACGTCGGCAGCCATGGGATCGGCGAGCGGTTTCGGAGTAGTCCACCAAGACGCGCTGCGAGTGTTTCGACACGGTTGGAGGAATGGATCGTGAGCATTGGGGAGAGAAAAGAACCACGGAAGGGCACCGAAGACACGGACAGCTACTTTTGAAGGGCAAGCTACGATTCAGTGAACGACTCTATCAATCTTTGGATGATGTCCGAAGTTCACGAAAAAGCCAACCCGCAGACCTCTCGCCCGTAGGTAACGATAGGTCTGAGCACGATATTGGTCCGTGAGCCAGGAACATGCCTTTAAATTGACGATGATCTTTCTGGTGGCAGATGAAGTTGGGCCGTTAGTATGAGCTAAGCTGCCGTCCGCGATAGGATAGATTGAACTTGGGTTGGCTGACGTAAGGGACGTCTCTAATCTCAAATTCGATCTCCACCCCCCCCCCTGATAGACGGCTTCAAAAAATCCGTGATCCTTCGATTTATTCACTTCAAAGTAGGCTCCTCTAATGGCGTAGGATTCGTTTTCGAAAAGTAGTTTGGTGTCCACAACTTTCCCTTTAGATACTTCCTTTCCATGTATTCGGTGTATTTCGTGGTGGTTTTACTTATCTACTCGTTCACATAGTCTCGCATCGCTTGCATGATGATAGTAAAGGAGAGAGCGCCCGCATCTGGATGACCGACGGCGCCGTCGCCGAGTGTCTTTGCTCGCCCAAATTTGGCAACCATGTCTTTACTCGCTTCCTTGCCACCTTCTGCGGCATCAGCAGCAGCTGCCAAGGCTTCTGTCAGGTTACCTTCGCTAGTACCTTTTGCTTTCTCAGCCGCGGGTACCATTGCATCGACTACGGTCTTGTCGCCGACTTCGGCCTTGCCCCGATCTTGCACGCCCTGGACGGCCGCTTGCAGGAAGGTAGCAAGTCCGGCACTATCAAAGACCCCTTGGCCTTTGAGAGCCTTTCCGCCAGCGCGGAAGAGGGTGCCGAAGATGGCCCCGGACGCTCCGCCCATGGAGCTCATCATGGCTGTGCCCACAGCCATGAAGGCCTTGTCAATTGAGGGGAATCCGCCTTCGGCCAGCTTTTCTTTGGCTGCGGTGAGACCGCGTTGCATACCGAGTCCATGATCGCCGTCGCCAATATTGCGATCAGCCTCTGACAGTTCAGGTTCGCTTGCGATGATCTTATCAGCCACACGGTCTAGCATGGCAACGACTTCGTCGAGTGTAAGGTTTGCTTTGCTCATAGGGTTACATTTTGGAATAGCCCACAGACTGACAAGGCATGTCCCAATACTTCTTCAATTCGTCGTCAAGTTTGAGGAGGCTGACAGAAAGTCCGGCCATTTCCTGACAGGTAACAATATCGCCAATCACGGTGTCATAGACTTTGATGCCCTTGGCAGCGAGCAAGGGCTTGATTGCACGATTAAGAATGAGTAGTTCCATCTGGGTGGTGGCACCGAGACTGTTGATGAAGAGGATAACCTCATCCCCGTCGCCGAATTCCAAGTCGTCGCCAAAGACAATGTCCAACAACTGAGGGGCCATCTCATCCGCGGTACAAAGCGGATCGACGCGGACACCTTTCTCTCCATGAATGCCCATGCCGACACCCATCATGCCTTCGGCAAGGTCGAAGGTGGGTTCACCAGTGGCGGGAATCGAGCCTGCTGCGACGGCCACACCAACAGAGCGTGTGTTGTCTCGTGCTTTCGTAGTGACTCTCACAAGTTCGTCTAAAGAGTCGACTGTCGATGCAGCCGCTCCTGCGATCTTTACGATGAGCACGAGGCCAGCGATACCACGGCGATCTTCTTTACGCTCGGGCGGTGCTGAAGCGACGTCGTCCCAGATGAGCACGGTTTCGACTCGGATGTCTTCGTCATCAGCAAGTTCGGCGCCCATGTCGAAATTCATGACATCGCCAGCGTAGTTCCCGTAAAGGTAGAGCACGCCTTTACCGCGATCGACGGCTTGCGTGGCTTCTAGTACAATGTTGGGCGGGGGAGCGGCAAAGATATCGCCACAGGCAGCGCCATCGGCCATGTTGCTGCCGACGAGGCCATGATAGATGGGCTCGTGGCCGCTACCGCCACCGACTAGCAAAGCGACTTTGCCATCAGGCAAATCACTCATAACAATGGAACCAGCCCCAACCTTCTTCGCTTCACCGTCATAGGCCTCTACGAGGCCGTCTAACAGTTCCGCTGCGCAAGCGTTGGGATCGTTGATGATCTTAGGTGTCTTTCTCATAGGGTTAGAGGAAATAGGTCTTGATGAATTAAATGACGCGATCATTGCCGCCGTCCACGGGAATTTGAGCGCCGGTTGTCTTACCAAAGGTGGTGCCGGCCATGGTGGCGATCATATTGCCGACGTCAGCTGATTTGATTTCCGTCTTCATTAGGTTGCGAGTTTTGTATTCCTCGACGGTCATGTTATAGCGCTCAGCGGAGCGGGCGAGCACCTCTGGTGTCCAAAGTTTTGTGTCGAACACAGCATCTGGATGGACCACGTTTACGCGAATATTCTCGGCTGCGAGTTCGAGCGCAGCCACACGGACGAGTTGTGTTAGCCCTGCTTTTGCACAGGAGTATGAGGCAGCCCCGGCACCGGGAGCGTTCACATTGCGCGACCCGATGTAGATGGCGGTCGGATCGATGCCGTGACGCAAGTAAGGGACGCAATGGTGTAAGAGACGCACATGCGAGGTGAGATTGACGGCAATGCTCTTGTCCCAGTTTGCTGGGTCCAGCTTCTCGACATACGCCCCGGCAGTAAAGATGCCAGCATTGCTCACGAGGATATCAAGTCCGCCGAAACGCTTCACCGTTGCCTCGACGGCACCACGCGTGGCGTCGTCGTCTGTGAGATTGCAAACGATTCCTAAGCGATCATCATCTTGCAGCTCTTCGATCTCGGGGTTTAGGTCGACGCCGACCACAGCAGCACCTGCATCATGCAAGGCCTGTAGGCAAGCGCGTCCGATGCCTGCAGCAGCACCGGTGATCAAGGCGACCTTGCCCTCAAGCGGCTTGCGAGCTGGAGCTTTCTTTAGCTTTGCTTGTTCCAGTTCCCAATACTCGATGTCGAATAGTGGACTTTCTGTTAGCGGAATCCAACCACCGAGCTGCTCGCCTAACTGAACGGTCTCGCGTGTCGTCTTCACAATATCCCCAACGATGTCAGCGTCCTTTACATTGCGACCAAACGAAATCGTTCCATTCTCTAACCAAACCGCCCAGCGAGGAGCGGTGTCGAGCATCTGAATATCAGGCGTTGAGAACCGTTGGAAATAATTCGTGTAAGTGCCCGTGTAGCCATCAACGGCGCCATCAAGATCATCGTTGGAGAAGATCAAGGGCACGCGTTTTGTTCGAATAACGTGGTCGGGTGTCACTGGACCTCGACCAGCAATATCGGCGACTTTGTCGAGCTGGGCAAATCCAGCAGCTTCGGATGATCCATCGAATCGAGCGATCATGGCTTGCTTGGCTGTTTTTGAAACCTCGCTGCGTAGCTGTGCGAGTTTCACGAGATTCAAGTCTGCTGGCTCGGCTTTTGGGAACTCGTAGCCAGCGCACTTCGAGCTGATAAAGGCTTCAGCCTCCGCGACGAGCGAGATCATGCGGTCGTAGGATTCTTTGGCCGTGTTTGCAAAGCTGAAGATCCCGTGACTCATGAGCACCATGCCTTCGATCTTTGAGAAATCTTGACTCTGGATCAATTCATACACCTTCCGGGCGAGCACGAAGCCAGGCATGATGTAAGGCACCACGATCACGCGATCACCATAGACCTCTTTTACACGAGCTTCGCCATGATCATTGTTAGTGAGTGCTAGGATGGCATTGGCGTGGGTGTGATCGACAAAAGCGAAGGGGAGGGCTGCGTGGAGGATGGCCTCGACAGAGCCCGTGGGCGCTGCTGGGTTGGTCATGCCTGCGCGCATCTGAGCCACCATATCAGCATCCGAAAGCATCTCTAAGGCGGCTAGCTTCATGAGCACGTCCATCCGAATGGGTGCAAAGCCTTCCTTGGCAATGGTCTCCAAGTCCCAGCCGGAACCTTTCACATAGAGGATGTCTTCCTCTTCTCCGAAAAACGTCTTCTCCCGGATCTTTACCGAGGTGTTTCCGCCTCCGTGGAGCACCAATTTTGGGTCCTGTCCCAACAACTGCGAGGTGTAGACCCGCTGGGCCAACAAATCGTCGCCCAGCGCTGCCGCGTTCTGATCATTCCAAAGGTTCTTCATCGTCTCGTGGTCGCCAGCATGCCGGAACTGAGCGATGAATCCAGTGGAAACCGCTGTGGATTGCGGCTCTGTCTGCCGGCCTGCAAATCTTTCGCGGCGTCGTGACTTTCGGGAATGCTTCGAAGGGGGGGGATTCTGTGTTTATCAGCCCAGGAAGGACGAGCCGGTGCATTGTGTTGATTCTGGGGATGCTCCGCCCGGTTGTTGATGACCTTCGCACGGCGAAGAAGGGTGAGATTGTCGAGATGAATGGAAGTCATCGGGGCAAGGGATGCTTCTGCGTGTTGGAAGGGGGTGGTGGGTTCGATGATCTCATCGTTGCCGAATCGGGACTTTCGCGGGGACTGCTAAAGTTGATCCACTCGAAGGATCTGGACAACAAGGGCGCTCCTGACATCGCAACGGTAGTTTTTAGCAAGAAAGCCAATCTGCTTTGGTTTCAAAATGTTGGGGGTGCTTTATAGAAAGGACGACCTCGATCAACGTCCGCTCTGAAACGGAACGCGCTTTTATGCCAGGGTTTGACCCTTGGCAGGGTGGCATGAGGAACCGTGCCGATGTGAACGGAGACGGTAAGCGAGATCGGGTCCTTGCCTTCCCGGTCTACGAACCTGAGGATTTTGATGATGATCGCCGAGGGGCACGCGGCGTGCGGTGAGAACGCTGCGAAAGTTTTCCACCTTATAAGTAAGGCGCTCCGTCAAGTTTGCTGGATG